>DASRXU010000193.1:0-21413 GCA_035687365.1 Planctomycetaceae bacterium
TTTCGATCGGCCTCGTCAAAGAGTCAGATGACCGCTTCACGCTGCTCACCGACATCATGGGCGACGAAGATCACTTCGGCGACATGGACTTCAAAGTCGCCGGCACGCAACGCGGCGTCACGGGCATCCAACTCGACCTGAAAATCGACGGCATCAGCGAGCGCATCATCCGCGAAACGCTGCAACAAGCGCATCGGGCTCGGCGCGAGCTGTTGAAGACCATGCTCAGCGTCATCCGCAAGCCTCGGTCGGATATCTCGCCCTACGCCCCTCGGCTTACGCAGATCAAGATCGACCCGGAAAAGATCGGTCTCTTGATCGGCCCAGGCGGCAAGACGATTCGCAGTATTCAAGAACAGGCCAAGGTGACGATCGACGTGCAGGACGACGGCACGGTGACCGTTTCGGGCTTGAATGGACCGTCTGTCGAAGAGGCTTTGGCGACCATCGAGGCTCTGACCGAGGAAATCAAGGTCGGACGCATCTATGAAGGAACCGTCAGTTCGGTCAAGGACTTTGGGGCCTTCATCGAGATCGCGCCCGGCAAAGACGGCCTGTGCCACATCAGCGAGCTTTCCGACGGTTACGTCAAGAATGTGACGGACGTGTGCCGGGTGGGCGACAAGCTTTCGGTGAAAGTCATTGCGGTCGACGAGCAGAACCGGGTCAAGCTTTCGCGGAAGGCCGTCCTGGCCGAGGCCGCAGCTGCCCATTCCGACGGCGACGCATCGGAATAGAGTCGGTACCCAGATTCGAGTGGCGAAACTCGAATCGGGGAGGGCGATCCACCTGCGGTCCGCCGCGGTGGACCGAGCCGCAACATAAACTGAATCTGAAAACCCGGCTCAGCGGGAGCTTCGCCCTCCCGCGCGCTCCTTCGACCGCCTGCGTGGTTGCACAGACCGATGGCGGACCCTTCTAGGTCAAACGAAGCCTCCACCGATCACACCGGTCGAAGTGACACTCCGTCCGCGGTGCGCTCGCCCGCCGAAGTGCGCACCCAGCCAAGCCCGATCGAAACGGCCGCAGCCGGGCCCGAACCCATACCGAGCGGCCACCTGCGCCGCCAATACGAAGAGGTGGCGGCGCTTGCCGGCGGATTGGCTCACGAAATCCGCAATCCGCTTTCGACCATGGGTATGCTGTTGGAGTTGATGGCCGAGGACTTTCAGACTCCGGCCACGCCGCGGGACCGTCGCGTGCTCACGCAAGTGAGGACTCTGCAGCGCGAGTGCCGCCACTTGGAAGAAATCCTCAACGACTTTCTGCAGTTTGCCCGGTTGGGGGAAATCGAGCTCGTCGAGTCCGACGTCAATCAATTGGTGCGAGACTTTGTCGAGTCCTATAGGGGGCAGGCCCGCGAGCACGGCGTCGAGATCAGCCCGCACCTGGCTTCCGATTTGCCCGCGGTCAGGGTCGATCGCGCCTTGTTCCGCCAGATGCTTCTGAACCTGGCTCTCAACGCCCAGCAGGCCATGCCCGCGGGTGGAATGATGGAACTGCAGACTCAATTCGACGACGGGGCAGTGCAATTGGCGTTGATCGACAATGGCGTCGGCATGGATGAAGCCACGCAGACCAAACTTTTCGACGTCTTTTTCTCCACAAAAGTGGGCGGAAGCGGGCTCGGCTTGCCCACAGTTCGTAAAATTGTCGAGGCCCACCAGGGACGAATCGCGTGTCAGAGTGAGCCGGGACGGGGCACCCGGTTTGTGATTTCTCTTCCCCCGGCCCAGTCATGACGCCGCCGAAGAACACTGACGCGAAGAAAATCGACTTGCCAGCCATCGAGCCGGCAAAAATCGAGGTGGCCAAAGCCGACTCGGCCATGGGCAGCCCGACCGACCTTTCGGGAATTCCCATCCGCGTGCTGATCGTCGACGACGACGAGGCACACGCCCAGGCCGTCGCGCAAAGCCTCCAGCGAATCGGTTGCGACTGCACCGTGGCCAATTCCGGCGCCCGCGGCATCGCCCTCATCGAGAGCGAAAACGATTTCGACGTCGTCGTCACCGACATGAAGATGGACGAAATCGACGGGTTAGCGATCCTACGCAAGAGCAAAGAAGAGCTGCCCGACGCCGAAGTCATCGTCGTCACCGGCCACGGCTCGATCAATTCGGCCGTCACAGCCGGCCAGCAGGGCGCGTATGCGTATCTCTCGAAGCCGCTGGATATCAACGAACTGCGGGCGGCGGTCCAAAAAGCCTCGACCCGCGTGCGGCTCATCCGCCGCAACGCCGAGCTGAACCGGCGCCTCGACGAGAAATTCGGCTTCGAAGGCGTGATCGGCTCCAGCCCCCAGATGCACAAGGTCATCGAGACGCTCAAGTTCGTCGCTCCCACCGATAGCACCGTACTCATTCAAGGTGAAAGCGGCACCGGCAAGGAGTTGGTTGCTCGGGCCCTCCATCAGAACAGCCCCCGCAAGAACAAGCCGTTCGTCCCGCTCAACATCTCGGCTCTTCCCAGCAGCATTCTCGAGAGCGAGTTGTTCGGGCATGAACAGGGCGCCTTCACCGGCGCCATCGGCCGCCGCATCGGCAAATTTGAGTTCGCCAACGGCGGCACACTGTTTCTCGACGAGGTCGGCGAAATGCCGATGGAGACGCAGATCAAACTCCTCCGCGTGCTCGAGGACCGCAAGGTCACTCGCGTCGGCACGAACGACGAGCACGAGGTCAACGTCCGCCTAGTCGCTGCGACCAACGCCGACCTGAAGGCGATGGTCGAGAAAAAGACGTTTCGCGGCGACCTCTACTATCGGCTCACCGTGGTGAGCATCCATCTGCCGCCGCTGCGTGACCGTCGCAGCGATATCCCGCTGTTGATGGAACACTTCCGCAGAGACATCTGCGCGCGAATGCACAAAGAGGTGTTGGGATTTACCAAAGCGGCCCGGCAAGCCCTGATCAGTTACGATTGGCCCGGGAATATTCGCCAGTTGCGGAACACCGTCGAGCGAATGATCGTGCTCGATTCGGACAGCGAGTTGGACGTCGACGACCTGCCCGAAGATATTGCCGTTCTCGCCCACCGGGAGGGCGAAGCGCCTGGCGTAGCTGCCATCCCCGGCAGCGATTCCCTCATCGGCCGCCCGCTCGTCGACGTGGAGCGTTATTACATCCACCGCGCGCTGGAGCTGACCGAGGGCAAGCGCGAAGAGGCCGCGCAACTGCTGGGCATTGGCGAGCGGACGCTCTACCGCAAAATCAAAGAGTACGGCCTGAAGAATTATTGAGCTCGACAGGACGGCGAAGGTCCTGCTGAGCTGTATTAAGGAGCCGCGCACGAAGTAAGCGGTATCCAAGAAAAAATCACCGCTTACTTCGTGCGCGGCTCTTTTAAGGCCCGGCTCGGGCGCGGGCCTCTCGCTCTGCCAGCATGCTCACTCGTCTAGTCTAATGATGCGCCAGGTGCGCATATTCCGGAAGCGGCAAGGGCACGCGAGTTTGTGACGCGGCACTGCGGGCGACTGCTTCGGTGAACTCCATATACTTCACGCCCGTCGCGAAATCGGTGAACCGCACCTTTTCGTAGCCGCGAATCGCCCCGACAAACTCGGCCTCGACGCGCCATCCGCCGCGCTTCGCCGCCGGCACTTCGAACTCCAGCAGTTGCTTCTCTCCCGCGCGACCGGTCAACAGCCGCTCGACCGGCGTGATCTCGTAGCGCAGGGTTCCCTCGCTGCCGTACAAGTGAATCTGATGCCCGGGCCCGAACCGGCAGATGCCGCTGATGTGGTACAAGCCGCGTCCGCCATTGGCCAGGTCGGTGAGAATCTGCACGCTGTCGGGAACAGTCACCGCGGCCTGGCTGCCTCCCGCTCCGTTGGCGCGCAACCGTCCGAAGGTCTGCGCTTGCGCGAATACGCTGACCGGCGGCGGCGCCCAGCGGAGCACCGTTTCGTGCAGGATGCCCAGCGACAACACGTTGTAACCGCTACGCTCGGCGTCCTGCCGCCAGTGAAGCGGAGCGTCGGGATTGGCGAACGCATCGGTGCCTCCGATCACCACCACCTCGCGGATGTCTCCCAAGAATCCGTCGCGGATCATCTCGAGAACGTGCTCATGCTGCACCAGTCCGAACGGACTCGGCACGATTTGTTTCACAAGCTCCGGATACTCGTGGGCGGCCTGAGCCATGCGGTGGGCTTCTTCAGCATTCCGCGCCATCCGCGCTTCGGTCAGCACGTGCTTGCCGGCCCTGAGCGCCGCACAAGTGATTTCGCAGTGCAGATTGGGCCACGTGCCGATGCAGACGGCGTCGACCTGCGGGTCGGCGACCAATTCCTCCCAGCGCGGGTAGGTCTTGGAAATGCTCAACTCGTGCGCGACGCGGGCCGTCGATTCGGCGGTACTGTTGACGACGCCGACGAGCTCGACGTCCGGCAAACTCCGGAAACCGGGCGCGTGCCGATCTCGCGTATTCTTGCCGGCACCGACCAGCCCGATTCGTACCCGCTGTTCCGCCATCGCATCCCCCACTCATTGCAATTCTCGAGCGAGGGCCGATTGTAACGCCGCGATTGGCGGCGAGCACCCGGCAAGGCGCGGACTCGACTACATCAAGCAGCCTGCGCACGCTCGACGGACACCAGGTGTCCCAAGATGCGATCGGCGGTGCGGCCGGTTGCTCCCGGTTGGCCGATCTCTTGGCGCAATTGCCGGAGGTCGCGGGTGACTTGCGCCAGGTGAAACGGGCTGGCGATCCAATCGTTGACGACGGCGGCCATGGCGCGGACGGTGCGATCGGGACGCAACACCACGAGCCATTCCGGCAAGAGCCGGTGGCCGGCGATCAGGTTGGGCAACGTGATCGAGTTGACGCTCACCAGCGGCCGCACGATCGCATACGTCAGTGGGCTGGCTCGATAATGGACGACGGCCGGTTTGGCCCGCGCCAGCATCTCGAGACTCACCGAACCGGAAACCATCACGCAGCAGTCGGAGACTTCGATAATTTCGGGGGTTCGCCCAATGAACAACTCGACCGGCAGCGTTCGTGGACGGGCCGCAAGCAACTGGCGGCAGCGTTCGAGATGTTTTTGGCGATAACAGGCCACGAGGAACTGCACGTCGGGATGGCGGGCGGCCACTTGCTCCATCACGCCGATTTGCATCGGGAAATTGCCTTCGACCTCGTGATTCCGCGATCCGGGAAGGATGCCGACGATCCGCTTGTAGTCGGTGTGTGCCTGCTGGCAAAACGACTCATCCAACCGATTCTCGGCCACTTCGTCGAAGAAGGGATGCCCCACGAACTCGGCCTCGAGGCCGCGCTCGGCGTACCACTTGGGCTCAAACGGAAGACCGCACAAGATGTGATCAACGAACTTGCGCATCTTCCTCACGCGCCAGGGGAGCCATCCCCAAAGCTGCGGCGGCAGATAGTAGAACACCGGAATCCCAGCTGCCTTCGCCTTCCGAGCGATCCACCAATTGAAGCCGGGAAAATCGACCAGCACGACGGCGTCGGGCCGGTTGTCTTTAAACAACTGCTCGGCCCGCTTCACGAGTCGGTAGAACTTCATCAACATCGGCAAAACGCGAAAGAGGCCGACTACCGCCAATTCGGTCAGTTCAAAATCGAGTGCGCAGCCCGCTTCGGACATCTTCGGTCCGCCGAAGCCGCTGACCGTCAGGTCGGGCCGCCGGCGTTTGAGCGCGCGGATCAGTCGGGCCGCGTGCTGGTCACCGCTCGGTTCACCGACGGAAAAAAAAATTCGCATTGTTCCACTCATCCAGCAGGCGGCAATCGCAGTCGGAGCCGTTGCACTGCCGGCGGTTAGAGATCAAGCGGCTTTGGATCGCGGAGCGGCTTCGCTGACCGACCAGGCGCAACAGGGAGCGGCATCGGCACGAAGGGCCCGTTCGACCGCCCAACTCCACGTCTCGGGGGCGACAAGCAGTTGCGGCAGGCGCAGCACGGCAATCGCATGGCCGCTCGATTTTTTCGAGGCGCTCTGTCCGTGTATCGACGGCAGGATTCGCAAGCCGTCGGGGATTTCTTGAAAGTCTTGATGACCCGGCAGCGCGCCCAAATGGCGCGTATAGCAACCGAACGTGTGGCTGGCTGAATCGGATTCACCGTGACCCACGCGGGAAAGAAAAGCGATGCATCCCGCGGGGGGCAAGCGGCCGATGAGTTTCAGTGTGGCCGCGTAGGCCGCACGGGTCTGCAGCGGGCGATGATACTCCGCCGAGTCTCGGATCAAAACGACGTCGAACTCCGTGCGAACGCTCGGCAGCGGATCGTTCACCGACGCGCAGCTGAAGCTGCAATTCGGAACGTTGCGCCGCGCGTCGAGCACGTTCTTTGGCGATTCGTCGATGCCCGTGCACTGAATGCCCAGCGAATCGAAGAATTTGGCCAGCTCGCCGCGGCCGCAGCCGACCTCCAGCACGCTGAAACCGACCCCGAGACGCAATGCGGCCAACAACCGCGAAATCACTTTCCGCGGGATTCCGGTTTGTTCGAGCAAATCGCTCGATTCAGCGCTGAGTCGCTGCCAGGGTGACATCACGCACCTCCCTCGGATCGGCCGGTGCGCTCTCTCGGAAATGGGAAAGGTGAAGGGCCGACCATCCAGAAGAGGCGGAGAATATCTCGGGCCTGAAATCCGAGCAATGCCGGAATCCGCGACGATTTCGCCGAATTGACGCTTCGCGTGTTACGCCGCGCGGCGAGTTGTTTGTTGTCGCTCGTCGGCGGACGCGTCGGCGTGGTCAAGCTGGCCAACGGCCCGCAGTGCGATCGCTTCCTGGCGTTCCATTTCCACCTGCAAGCGTTGGGCGTAAACCTCGAGTTCTTCGCGCTCCAAATCCGGCGGGACCACGAAGGCCGGGCCGCCGCGGGCGTGAACCTTGGTGAATGGCCGAGGCAGCTGCATGTCGGTCCAATTGCCGCGAATCCGCCACGGATTACGGCACGCATAGGCGGTCGGGATGATCACGCGCCCTGATCGGGATGCCAGAAAGATAATGCCGGTTTTCATCTGCCGGCGGGGGCCGCGAGGGCCGTCCGGCGTAATCGCGACATGCAGATCGCGAACACGGTCGAGCAGCTCGCGCATGGCCCGGCTGGCACCGCGCTTTGATGAACCCCGAACCGAGGTAATTCCAACCCGTTGCATGGCCTCGGCGAGATACGAGCCATCCTGATGCGGGCTCACCAACCCGGCCATTCTCTTGGGCCGTCCGCAGAAAACGGTCATCAGAATGTCATCGTGCCACACACAGTACAGGAATCGCCGATCGCCGGTGTCTTCGTAGGGACAACAGCCGGGGACCTCGGTCGCGATCTCAATGCGGCACGTCCTAAACAGCAAACGGACGAGCGCCACCGCCACGATGCCGATCAGCGTCGTCAGATATCGGTTGCGGATTTTCACGGGCAGCTTCCGGAACTCCCCTCGCTTACACGTCGGGTTGGTAATCCCACAAACCCGAAGCATAAGCGAGGGGATTGTCGTTCGGCGATGCTTCGAGCTTTGTCGGCGAATTGTACTGACCGCTCGAAATCCGCAAATGCCAGTCGGAAGCGGTCCGTGTCAGCCCCGCCGCGTCAATCAACCCCCCAGGGTCGATTTGCGGCGGAGGATGTGATGGTAGTGTTGGGCGAAGCGGTGGGCTTCGTCGCGAACGTATTGCAGCAGTCGGAGTGCATAGGAGTGGCGCGAGAGGCGCCGCGGCTCGGCTTCGCCCGGCACGTAGATTTCTTCCTCGCGCTTGGCCAGAGAGATGACTAGGGGCGGCTTCACACCGATCGCCTCGAGGGCTGCCACGGCCGCGCTCAATTGGCCCTTGCCGCCGTCGACGAGAAGGACGTCGGGCAGCGATTCCCCTTCCTTAGAAAGTCGCAAGAAACGCCGGCTGACCACCTCGCGAATCGAGGCGAAGTCGTCGACCCCCTGCACGCTGCGAATCTTGTAGCGCTTGTAACCATGTTTGAACGGCAGACCGTCAATGAACTGAACCAGGCTGGCGACGGTCTCGCCACCCTGCAAGTGGGCGATATCGACTCCCTCGATTCGCCGCGGCAATTGCTGGAGGTCGAAGATCTTCTTGAGGCCGGTCATCCCTTTCTTGGGGTCGATGTAGAAGACTTCGGGTTGCACGTCTTCGTCGAGCTTGCCCCGCAGGCTCAAGTTGTCGAGTGCTTGAATCTCGTCGCGAATGCGGGCCGCCTTTTCGAATTTCAGGTCCTTCGAGGCCAACTCCATCTCGGTCTTCATCTCTTTGAGGAGCCGCTTTTTCTTGCCGTCGAGAAATAAAAGCAGGCGGCGGATGTTGCGCCGATATTCTTCGCGGCTGATCCGGAAATTGCACGGGGCCGTGCACTGGTTGATGTTGTAGAGCAAGCAAGGGCGAAACCAGCGCCAGCGCTCGTCGGCCTCGGCAATGTCGAGCGAGCAGGTGCGGAAGCGGAAGATCTTCTGCAGGACGGCGATGGCCGCCCGTAGCTTCTTGGCGTTGGTAAACGGCCCGTAGAGCTTTGTGCCTCGCGGCCGAGGTTTTCGCGTGAACTCGACCCGCGGAAATTCTTCCCGGATACGAATTTCCAAGTAGGGGAACGTCTTGTCGTCCTTCAACTCTTTGTTGAATCGCGGCTGCACGTCCTTGATCAGCCGGGCTTCCAACAGCAGCGCATCGACTTCACTTTCCGTTTCGATGACGTCGACGGCACGAATTTCCGGAACGAGGTTGGCCGTGCGAATATCTTCGGCGGCCGCAGAGTTGAAGTAGCTCGCGACGCGGCTGCGCAGGTTGACGGCCTTGCCGACGTAGATCACCCGACCGATGTCATCCTTCATCAGATAGACGCCCGAGCCTGTCGGCAGCGTGCGGATCCGTTCGCGCAGTTCAGGCCCAGTCGAGTCGGTCGGCAATTGGTCGTCGGTCAATTCGTCAGCCACGGCAATCCTTTGGGGCGGCGGCCCGCTCCCCGAATTCTAGGCGCGCGCGGGGCAGGTACCATAGGAACCCACGGTGGCCCCGACGTCCACGACCGCCGAACTTGTCTCAATCGACGCCGGCTTCGCGAGGTTCGATCTCGCTACTCCGCGGTGGACGCATGCGCCGGCGGGGCCGCAGCACCAATCCAGCGACGACCAGGATCACTCCCAATAGCAGCAGATATTTGGGCGGAAACTTCATCGCCAAACCTGCCAGCCCCAAAGCCGCCACCGACCGGGGGTTGAGATTGGCCCAGGCGGCAGGCCGCGAACGCGTGGGCATCGCCAACCACAGCGCAGCGACAACGACGCCCATGCGCCCGCAGCCGGCCCGCCACAGCGTGGTGGCTTGGCTCGTCGAATTGCTCTGAAAAATCCAAAGCAGCACGGCCGCCGTCAACAGCGCCAGCGCGAGCACCCCAACCAGCAAGCGGCGAATCGCTGCGTCCGAATTGTCCATACACAGATTATGACGAACTGTGTAGTGAACGGTCCAACGGACGGCTCGAACGTCCGCCGCGTTCGTCGATGTCAGCCGTCAAGCGGCCATCGACGTGGCTTGCCCAGACTCAGCGGATCCCCAAGCGCTCTTCTCCTAACGGACGAGGGGCACTAAACTTCCCCTGCCTGAATTGCGGGAAAAGGGAGGTTCCCCCGAAATGGCTTTTGCGCCCCTGCGCTTTCTTCACGCAGCCGATGCGCGCCTCGATCAAGCGATCGGCGAGATTCCCCGGCTACCGCCCCGCCTCGAATCGATCGTGCGGGACGCGACGCGTGCCGCGTTCGACCGTTTCATTGCCCTGGCCATCGATCATGAGGTCGATTTCGTGGTGTTGGCCGGCAACACGTTCGTTGAGGCCGATCAGAGTCTTTCCGCCCGCCTGTCGTTGCTCGACTCATTCGAACAACTCGACCGCAGTGGAATACAGGCCGTTATCTTGCCGGGTCCGCTCGATCCGCTCGACGCGTGGCGACGAATTCCCGACCTGCCGGACAACGTCACTCTGCTGGGTCACGGTCCCAAGGGCGTCGTGCCGGTTAAGCGTGACGACAAAGTGGTCGCCCGAGTTGGTACCGAGCTGTTCCTCCCCGCCCGCAAGAAGGCCCGAACGCTGCGCGACGAGTTGCGATCCGCCAGCCAGAGGGCGGTCCCGTTCAAGATCGCCGCGATCACGTCTGGTGCAGAGAGGGACGATGACGGCCTGCTGGGCAATTGGTGCCCCGACTCGCAGCCGGATCACGCGGCCCCTGGCGAACACAATGGCCAACCAGTCGGCGGCCAACGGCTACCCGTGGACTATGTCGCCCTGGGTGGTGGAATGGATCGACGCACGCTGGCTCGGCGGCGGGGCCTCGCCCACGATCCGGGACCCTTGCAAGGGCGAGGCGCCAACCAGTCCGGCCCGCGCGGCTGTACGCTGGTCATCGTCGAGCAGGATGGCACCGTGCAGTGCGATTTTCTGCCGACCGCCTCCGTCCGCTGGGAACAGTTCCGCGTCGCAGTGCCGGCTCCCTTCGATCGCGGCGAGTTGTTGTCGCGGTGTCGAACCAGTCTCGACGGACTGCGAACCGAGTCCTGCGAAAACGCTTGGATCTTTCAGTGGGTGCTGCACGGCACCCGCCCAGCAGTCGACGCGTTGGAGGATGAGTCTTTCCGGCGCCAGTTGCGGCAAGACCTCGCCGACGCGACCGCTTTGCCGAGTGGCAACGACTCGATGCACCATTTGATCATCGAGGCCAATGAGGATTCGATCGCTGCGTCCGTGGCCGTCGACCCGCTTCAGGCGGATTTTCTCGAGGCTCTGGACTCTTGCCGGCACATGTCGCCCGAGTTATTCCGCGCCTGGGTGAACGAATTGCGAACGACCGATCCGCAATGGGGCGAACGACTCGACGGGCTTTTGGACGACTTGAACGTGTACGCCATCGGCGCCGACGCCGATCGAATCGGTCAGCAACTCTTTCGGGCCGCCTCTTCGCAAGGAGCCGGCCGATGAGAATCACTAAGATCGAGGTCGATCGCTTCGGCGTCTGGCGACAGCTGGCTCTTCCCGTTTCGCCGCGCGGTCTAACCGTTTTCTACGGGCCGAACGAAGCCGGTAAGACGACCCTTTGGCGATTCATTTGCAGCATCCTATACGGTTTCGAACCGTTCGAGATTAACCTCGAAGGTGGGGTTCCTCAACCCGTCCGCTGGGAGGGCGCGCTGCAGGTCGAGGGGGGCACGGATCGTTACTCAGTCCATCGCATCTCCGATCGCGGCACGCGTGGCTTGGTTTCGGTCGTGGGAACCGATCGGCAGGAGCCAGCCGAATCACTGCTCAACGAACTGTTATCACGCACCAATGAGGCGCTGTTCGAGAACGTATTCGCCGTCGGACTGAACGAACTGCAGGAGCTGGCGACGCTCGAGGATGACCAGGTGGCCCATCACATCTACGGGCTGACCCTCGGACCGACCGGCCAAAAGCTCCTGGATGCGACGCGATCGCTCGGCTCCCAAGAGGCGGCGATGTTCGATCCAGCGACGCGCGCGGGTCGATTGGTCGACGCGTTGGAACTCGATCAGTCGCTCAGCGAAGAGCTCGACGCTCATCGCGGACTGCGCGAGGAACACGCCGAAACGTGCGCCCGCAGAAGTCGGGTTGAGGCACGGATCGACGCGCTCAAACGGCGCCGGTCACAACTCGAGCGACAGCATTCCGGCCACTGTCTGCTGGAACGCGTTTGGCCCGCCTGGAACCAGGTTCGGGAAATTGAGCGCGAGATCTCCGACATCCCCGTGCTGCCTCTCTTCCCGCCCCACGCCGAAGAACGGCTGGAACGATTGGAGACCGAACTCGGGGCCGCCACACAGACACGTGACCAATTAACCCCAGAGGTCACGGCTCTGCGGTCGCGCCGCCGCGAACTGTTCGAGGCGCGCGGAGTGAACAAGCACGCCGCTGCCTTCGCCGGCTTTGTGGAACACGCGAGCTGGTATCGCGACGTCTCACAACAAGTGTCCACCGCGCGCGCGCGAGCTGCGGAATCTCAGACTCGGCTCGAAAACACCGTCCGGGAACTAGGCGACAATTGGTCGGTCGGACGGTTGGAACGGATCGACACCAGCCCGGGCGCGCACCGCCGCCTGCTGGCCGCTGCCGATCGCTTCCGAAATGCGCTCCGCCGACATCATCGGATGGCGCGACGGCAGAAGGTTTTGAACCGCTCGGTGAGGAAACGGGCCGCGCTCTTGGACGAACGCCTCAAGCCGTTGGGGAACGTCTCGCTCGATCAGGCGATCGCGGAACAATCCACCCGGCTCGGGCACTTGGACGAACTGAAGGGTCTGAAACAGCGCGAGGCAGAATTCACCAGCCGCCAGCGAACGCTCACTGAACAATCGTCCGCGGACGGAGCGGAGATGCCGACCTGGATCGCGAAGTTCCTCGCAATCCTGGCGGTGAGCGGCCTGCTGGTGACTGTGATGGGCGTGTATCAGGCAGCCGCCGCGACGGACATCGTCGCCGGACTGGGGCTGACTTTCATTGGACTCACCGGATTGGGGCTGGCGTGGGGCTTCAAACGGCACCAGGACGCTCAATCGCTCGCAGATGTCGAGCGAGTCAACGAGCGACAGTCGATCGGTACTCAGCTCCGCGAAACCCAAGAAACGATCGCCCGCCTGGACGGCCTGACTCGTCCTGGTTCGCTCGCAGCGGACGCAACGGAAACTTCCGAAGCGACTCCTCCCGAAGCTCAGGCGTCAAACGGCGAGGATCACGAACAGCGCGTCAAACAGGTCTCCGATCGACTGAGCGAGTTGCGGAACTGGAACCAATTACAGAGTGCGATCCACTTGCGGCGTAAACGCGTTTCGGACCTGCGCTCGCGGTTTCAGTCCGTACAGCGGGCTCTGAGTTCCGAACGGCAGAGCTGGTGCCTGTCGCTCAAGGAAAGTGGACTTCCGGAAAGCGTCAAGATTTCGGAAGCCCTCGAGAGTTGGCATCGGATCGCCGACGCTCGCGAGCAGTTGCGGGAGGCGAAGGCGGCGACGGCCGAGGCCGATCAACTGCAGCGCCAACTCGATTCGTTTGCGACACGCATGCAGGACGCAGCGAGGCGTGCGGGTCGCAATTTGGATGCTGCGGTTCCGCCCTCCCAAGTTCTTGCCGACTGGAGTGGCGAACTCGAATCGCTGGCCGGAGTTTCCGAAAACGCTCGCCGGGCTCATCGCGAATTGTGGCAACACCGACGCAAGCACCGGCAGGCCACCCGCCGTGTCCAACTCTTGCGTTTGCGCCGCGTGGCCCTCTTTGCCCGAGGAGGCACGACCGAACGGGACGAGTTTCTCGAACGGGCGGGCTGGGTGCGCCGCCTGGCGGAGTGTGAAACGCTCTTGGTGGCCGCCCGGGAGGAGTTGCACGTCGCAGGAGAGTCTGAGCCCGATCTGGCGATCGTCGAAGACGACCTCGTGCAATTCAACGCGGATGAGAATCGCGAGCGAATCGACTCGCTCGCCGCGGAGTTAGAACAGATCGAACACGACCTGCACGCAGCGTTCGAGGAGCTCGGGAGCGTCAAGCAATCGCTCAAAGCCCTGGAGTCGAATTGCGAGTCCAGCCGGCTCAGATTTGAAGCGTCGCAGACGCGTTATGAATTGAAACGAACGGCAGAGGAGTGGCTGGGGCTGGCGTTGGCGCGGCAGGCCCTCGACCGCGTCCGCTCGAAGTTCGAACGGAATTGCCAGCCGGCCGTTTTGGCAGCGGCCTCGCACTATCTCGAGCGACTAACGCGGGGCCGCTACCGCAATATCTGGACACCGCTGGGCCAGCGCGAGCTGCGAATCGATGATGAACGGGGCCAGACACTGACTGTCGACAAGCTCAGCGGCGGAACACGGGAACAACTGTTCTTGGCCGTGCGGATGGCCGCCGTTCGGCAATTGGCCGACCAGGGGATCGAACTTCCGATGGTGTTCGACGACGTGCTGGTGAACTTCGACCAGTTGCGGACCGAGGCCGCCGTCGAGACCTTGCTGGAGTTCGCCGAACAAAACCAGCAAGTCCTGTTCTTCACTTGCCATTTGCATTTGGCGCATCTGTTCGAGGCGCGGGGCCTCAAGCCGATTTGGCTTCCCAGCCAGAATTTGCCGCAGCAGGAACGGCGCGCGGGATAGAATTCAGATCCATCATCAAATGATTCTCAAGGCCGAATGACATCGCTGAGAGGTTTCGGCCCGGCCGTTCACTTTCAAGCAGACACCCGGCGAGTGATTAAGCTTTAGCGGCGAAGGAGCGAAGGCCCATGTGCGGAATTGTGGGATACGTCGGCTACCGGTCGGCCCAGGACATCATCCTGGAAGGGCTGCATCGACTCGAATATCGAGGCTACGACAGTGCGGGCGTGGCGGTCGCACGGGATGGACGTATCGCCATTCGCAAAAAAGCTGGACGCGTGCAAGCCGTCGCGGCCGTGTTGGATGCCGACCCGCTCCCCGGCACGGTCGGAGTCGGGCACACGCGTTGGGCCACGCACGGGCCTACGACCGACATCAACTCCCACCCGCACGTGGGTGGCAACGGCGAGGTCGTATTGGTCCACAATGGAGTGATCGAAAACCATTCCGTGCTGCGCAGCCAGTTGCAGGAACTGGGCTACGTCTTTCGTACCGGCACCGACACCGAGGTCATTGCCCATCTGATCGCCCACCATCTCGACGAGCAATTTCGCCTGGAGGGCGGCCCAGTCGACGAGAAAAAGTGCCTCACGGCAATCGAACATTCGCTCGCTCGACTCAATGGCACGTACGGACTGGCCATCCTGTTTCGCGACTTGCCGAATACGATCTTTGGGGCTCGGCTCGGCAGTCCGCTCGTGGTTGGCGTTGGCCATGACGAGTTCTTTCTGGCGAGCGATTCGAGTCCGCTGATTGGCTACACCGATGAGGTGGTGTATCTGGCCGATCACGAGATCGTGGTCCTGACGCCGGAGGGCATCCAGCTTTTGCACCGCGATTCGGGCCCGATGGCTCCGGCCGTCCATACGCTCGACCAGGTGATGGCCGACGCGGATCGTGGCGGTTACGAGCATTACATGCTGAAGGAGATCTTCGAGCAGCCGCAAACTGTCGAAAACGCGATGCGCGGCCGCTTCGACGAAGACGAAGCCACCGCCAAATTCGGCGGGCTCAATGTCGATCCGCAGCAGTTGCGCCGCGTCAATCGCATCGTGCTAACCGCCTGTGGCACGAGCTGGCACGCGGGGCTGGTCGGCGAATACTTGCTCGAAGAATTTACTCGCATTCCGACCGAGGTCGAGTACGCCAGCGAGTTACGCTATCGCAACCCGCCGATGACCGACACCACCATGGTCTTCGCCATTACCCAAAGCGGCGAGACGGCCGACACGCTGGCCGCTATGCGCGAGTGCAAGCGAAAAGGGCACCCCACGCTGGCGATCTGCAACGTGGTCGGCTCATCGATCGCCCGCGAGGCTGATGGCGGAATTTATCTGCACGCCGGCCCCGAAATCGGCGTCGCCTCCACCAAGGCCTTCACCGCGCAGGTCACCACGCTCACGCTGCTCTCGCTCTATTTGGGCCGGATGCGGCATCTGTCGTTCCCGGCCGGCAAGCGGATGATCGAGCGGCTCAAAGCCATGCCGGAAATGGTCGAACGGACACTCCGCTGTCACGATGCCGTGCGAGAAGTCGCGGAAAAATACCACCGGGCGAACAATTTCCTGTACCTCGGGCGGCTGCATAACTTTCCGGTAGCGCTGGAGGGAGCCCTCAAACTCAAGGAAATCAGCTACATCCACGCAGAGGGTTATCCGGCCGCCGAAATGAAACACGGGCCGATCGCGCTGGTCGACGAGGAAACGCCCAGCGTCTTCGTGATTCCGCGGGGGCAGATTTACCCCAAGATCATCAGCAACCTGGAGGAGATTAAGGCTCGGAGGGGTCCGGTGATCGCCATCGCTTGTGAGGGCGACGATAGGATCGCCGAGCTGGCCGACGACGTGATTTACGTCCCCGACGTCGACGATTTCCTGCATCCCCTGGTGACCGTCGTTCCACTGCAACTATTGGCCTATCACATCGCTCTGCTTCGCGGCTGTAACGTGGATCGCCCGCGAAACTTAGCCAAGAGCGTGACGGTCGAATGAGCAGCGCTCGCCTCGATCGAATTTGAACGAGGCCGGGGTCCACAGTGGGCATCTCGCGCGCGAGCGTCTACAATTCGTCCAAAACACGACGCGCTGCGAGTTTTCCTCCATGCCTCTGCAGATTCTCTTGGCCAATCCCCGCGGCTTTTGCGCCGGCGTCAACATGGCCATCGATTGCCTCGACGAGGCGATCAAGATGTTCGGGCCGAACATCTACGTCTATCACGAGATTGTGCACAACAAATACGTGGTCGATCGCTTCGCCCGGCAGGGAGTGACGTTCGTCGAAGACATTGCCCAGGTGCCCGAGGGCTCCTTGCTCCTCTACAGCGCCCACGGCGTCTCCCCGCAGGTTCGAGCCGAGGCCCGCAGCCGCCGGCTGCAAACGATCGACGCGACCTGTCCGCTCGTGACGAAGGTGCACCTCGAAGCGCTCAAATTCGCTCGCGAGGGCTACCACATCGTCTTGATCGGGCATGAAGGGCACGACGAAGTCATCGGCACGATGGGCGAGGCCCCCCGCAGCATCACGCTGGTCGAGAGTGCGGGCGAAGTCGACGCGTTGCCGTTCCAGCCCGACGCCAAAATCGCCTATCTCACGCAGACCACGCTGAGCATCGATGAAGCCAATGCGGTGATCGACCGGTTGAAGGAGCGCTATCCGCAAATTGCCTCGCCGCCAAAGGAAGACATTTGCTACGCGACCACCAATCGTCAACTGGCCGTTTCCGAGCTGATCCCACAAGCTGACGTGCTCATCGTCCTGGGCAGCCAGAATAGCTCGAACAGCCGTCGGTTGATGGAGATTGGCCAGGCCTGCGGCAAGCCGGCTTATCTCGTCGATGGGCCGCACGAATTGCAACCCGAATGGTTCGCTGGCTGCCAAACGGTGGCCATCACCGCCGGTGCGAGTGCTCCGGAACAAGTTGTGCAGGAGTGCATCGACTACCTGATCGAGCGCTTCGGGGCGGAAGTCCGCGAAGTGACTTTTCGGGCGGAGAACGTGAACTTCCCGCTGCCGCGCGAGTTGCGAGCGTTAAAGAAAGCCCACGCCTGAGTTCATCGGACGACCCCGATCGGATGACACCGAGATGAATCTCGACGACGAAAACCTGAGCGTTTTGACGACGGTGCCTGGAGAATTTGAGGCGACTGCGATCGTCAGTGCGCTCGAGGCGGAAGGCATTCGCGCGCAGGCCGTGGGGGGCTTCACCGCGGGCTTCAAGGCGGAAACACCGGCAGGCGCATCGGTGATGGTGCTGGAAAACGACCTGCCGCGGGCGAAGCAGATCCTCGCCGACCTCAGAAAAGAGGGCGCGGGAGTCGATTGGTCGAAGGTCGACGTGGACAATCCGCCGGCGGACGAATCGTCTGAGGAGCCGCGCTAGCGGCCAATTCGGCCAGTTCCCGTCGGTTTCTCACTCGGCATGGGGCGGCCCGAGTTGCCACTGCTCGTCGAAGAAGTCGGCCGCCGCCATCTTGCCGGGCCAGTCATCGGTCGGCGGAGTGCGGATATCGACGACCGCCCAGTCAGGCAACATCGGGATTTGCAAAGCGTTGCTCATGTCGGCGTGCTCCCGGAAGGTGAAGCCGCTGTTGAGCACGACGTACCGGTTCGGATTGAGCGGATTCGGATAGATCAGAATGGGCACGTGGTGCGCAGCGTCGAACTGTTGAGCACCGGCCGTGATCTGACCCCCGTCTGCTCGAATCGGCAGCTTGCCGGCGATCTGGCTGATGACCGAATTGCTCGCGGCATCGCCCCAGAGGATGAGATTCTTCGATTCGATGTCCGCGGGAGTTACGTCGCGGTCGTCGACAATTCGCGGTGTGCCGCGGAACTGACGCCGCCAGCGAACGACGGCACGATCGAACTCAGCATGGACCCATTTTTCGACCTCCGGGTGAGTCGATTTGCCCGTGGGGCGCACGAACACAAACGGCTCCATGAACGCGTCGTCGATGGGCCCCTGCAAGCCGTGCCGCTTACGCAGAGCCTCGGGGAGCGCCCCGATTTTCCACTGTTTGCCGTCCCGGTGGACCGAAAAGTTCCAGCTGCGGTCGCTGCGCGTGAGCGCGGGCACTTGCAGCGACTGCGGCTCGCGAGCGTTGGTGTCGACTTTAGCAGGCACGAACTGCAGCGCAATCTCCTTTTGCACCGACGCCCGAATCGGGGCGTATCCTGACGGGACATGGACGCTGAAGGCCTTGATGTTGTCGGTGGCGAACATCAATCCCCCACCTTCGTCCGCATGAACTTCGATCCGAGCTTGCTCCCAGTGTCGATCGAGCGCATCGACGGTCACCCACCCACAACGGTTGTAGCGGAGCGTGTACGTGGTGAATCGGATCGCGTCAGGCAGCACTTCGCGGCCCCGCTCGGCAAGTTGGGTGATCCGCCGATCGACTTCGACGCGCGCTTGAGGATGGTACTGATGCTTCGTGTTGGGCCCGATCACATGCACCAGTTCGAGCCCATGTTTCTTCATCGCTTCGGCCATGATGTCGGCCGCCTGCTTCTGCGAGTCGATCTCGCCCGAATACGCGACGGTCGGACAGTGCCACAGATTGCCCGCCCAGTCGGTCGCGTCGTACCAATGGAAGAGCTTGACCTCCCACCAGCTGGGCGTCAGCGTCTCTTTGTGGAAGACTTTCGCGAAGACCGGCGTCTCGGCAAAGCCGGCGCCCGGATTGGCCGCCGCCCAGAGATCGGGATAGTGCACGGCAAGATGCCAGGTCGAGGCCCCGCCCATCGAAAAACCTCGAATGATGATGCGGTCGTCGTCGATGCGGTAACGCTCCTTCACCGATTCGATGGCTTCAAATACGTCGATTTCGCCCGCAAATTTGTTGGCGTTGCAATAACGTCCGTAGGGATGCAGCACGATCGTGTCGGGCGGAGAAAACGTGCCCCGGTTTTTTTCGCGGTCGCGAATGAAGTTGATTTCGCTCAACGTCTCGCCGCGGCCGTGGAACCACAGGTCGAGCCGGAACTTGTCGTTGCCCGCGGTGGTGTACGAGGGCGGAACGATCAGTCCGTAGGGCTGGACCGAATCGTCGAGTCGTGATCGGTAGCCGCGGACGAGCAACCCGCGAGCCTCGGACCACGGCGCGGAATTCGACTTGAGGGCCGCAGCGCGGGCTCGTCCCTCTCGTAGCAATTCAAAGGCCGCGTCAATTTCGCGGGGCTGGAAAAACTCGTTATCCGCCAGTGCGTTGTGCACGGCCTGCCAATAGATCTGCACGTCTGGAAGCAGCGAGTGGACGCGGGCCGCTTGATGGAGGCCGAGCTTGCCGATCTCTTGCTCGAAGGCGTCGAGTTCCTTCTGGAGCGCGGCGCGACGGTCGGCTGGCACCTCAATCCCCAGAGGAGGAATTCGCTTCGGACCCTTGGGTGGCGGAGGAGAGGTTTTGACGGGGTCTGCGGCCACAGAACTCTGAGTGGGCACAACCAACAGCACTGTCAGTCCCACGACGGCCACCCATCGCCGAAAGCCGCCGCCAATTCGGCCAGACAAAATCTGACCAAAGCAGTTTCGAGGAATGCAAAATCGGGGGCGCGGTTGCATGCAGTTCACCAATCGCTGTTGTGTCTGTGGATGTGGGATATTCGTCAGGGGCTGGAAATCAAGAGAGCGACCTCGCCCCAAGTTCCGTCGCCGGCAGCCGATCTCGTACTGACGTCGAATTCGACGCTGAGCAGGTTCGTGGGCTCGAGTTGCGGCGTCCCAAAGACGGATTCTTTGGTCGGCGGGGGAATTTGCTGTTCAAGAATCGTGCCGTTGAGGCCAACCTGCGCTCCCGCGGGCAAATCGTGGACAACGACCGACACCTGATCGTTTGGCCCGAGATTCGTGGGGCGATGGAACCGGCGACTTAAACGCACCCGACGCGCGCCGAAGTCAACCAGCTCGGCCCACTGCAGCGGAAGGCGGACAGTTCGCTCGGGCATGTCCCCAGCGTCGGTCGGTTCCAAGGCCCAAGGCCCACGAAGCCGAATCCGATGCACCGTCGTGTTGGACCCTGGCATATTCGGCCCTGGCGTGTTCGACCCTGGCAGTACTTTGGGGCAGCACTCTGGCAATAGCCTTGGGAGGCGCCGTCGCTTCCGGAGATTTCGATGATAGGGAAGGGCCGAAGGGTGTCCAAGTGTCGGTCTGCCCACTCAACCATTTGTTAAGGTTCGAGGCGTCTACCAATTGAGGTTCCCGGCGGTGATTTGGGCGTTCCCGACCGTCCAATCCTCGAAATTCTTCACGCAGTGCGCAGCCGAAGTCGCGCTAGCGTCTTAAGATGAGAGCGACTATACTCCCAGCCCGAACCTGGACCCGGGACGGTCCGGCGGCTCGCTAGATCAAAAGACCTTGCGAGAGCCGACAATTCGAGCCGCGCGAGTTTCATAAGTGGGTCGCCGACTGAACACGAATTTCGATTCGGTTCCTTGACGGAGGGGCGTCTGCCGGACTGCCAGCGCCGGGCAGTAGGCCGTCGGACTTCTCTACAAGGTTTGTCGAGTGATGCATCAATCTTCGGTCCAGGTCGGTGGAGTCCCCGCGGCCGGTCCGACCGCTCAAGAGATCTCTCAGTTGCGGAACGAAGCCTCGCGCCAGCCCGAGACCAAAGGCGCCCCCGTCGAGTCTGCTAAAGCCGTTACGTTCACTCTGCGGCGAAAGACTTGCTCCCTGATGGGAGTCCAGATCGTTGGCACGGGATCTTACGTTCCCGACAACGTCGTGACGAACGCCGACCTGCTTCGCGATAACGGCTTTGATCCGGATTGGATCGCGCAGCGCTCGGGCATCCTCGAACGCCGACGTTCCAGCGCCCAGCAGGCGACGAGCGACCTGTGTGTCGAGGCGGGAAAGCGGGCGATCGCGGCGGCCGCCTTGCAGCCGAAGGATATCGACCTGCTGATCGTCGGCACGTTTACACCCGATCACTTTTGTCCCTCCACGGCCTGTCTGGTGCAAGATCGTCTCGGCTTGACTGCTCCAGCCTTCGACCTGTCAGCGGCCTGCTCGGGATTCATGTATGCCCTCTCGACCGCGGCCCAGTATGTCGCCACTGGGAATGCGACCGCGGCGCTCGCCATGGGGGCCGACACCAATACACGCTTCATGAATCCGGCCGACCAGCGCACGTTTCCCTTGTTCGGCGACGGAGCGGGAGCGGCGATCGTCACGCGAGGCACGTCCAAACAGGGGCTTTTGTGTTATCAGCTCGGTGCCGACGGCGGAGGTGGGCCGCTGTTGGTGGTTCCGGCCGGAGGCACTCGCGAGCCGTTAACAGCTGACAGCCTTCAGAC
>DASRXU010000194.1:0-2628 GCA_035687365.1 Planctomycetaceae bacterium
GCAGCAGGGCAGCCAGGATGGCGATGATCGCGATCACTACCAACAGCTCGATCAAAGTGAACGCATGTCGTCGATCGCCCGCGGTCATCGGCAGTTCCCGGCGTGGAGGGTTCTGGTGAGCTCACCGTTCGGGTTCGCCCAAAGCAAGAACCGCGCCGCGGTCCGAATGGTGAAATTCGCTGTGCAACTCGCTCAACGCTAAGGGGAAACGGCGGATTATTCGCCGCCGGGGACCAACAATTGGCCGCGCCGAGAAACGTGAGGCGTTTGGCATGGGTCTCAACGACTGTCAGTAATCGCGGCGGCCCGGGCGCGTACGAGCCTAGTTTGGCATAGCCTGTGCAATATCATCATTTACCGCAAAAACGAACCTGCTTTGTTGCCAAACCTCAACAAAGACCCTGACGCCCGTGGTTAAAATGAAACATGGGCAGGCCTCGAACGACTCGGTCCCGGACAGTGCGATGTGTAACTGGAATCAAAAACTCGGATCAGTGATTCGCCCGACCGCGGCACTTGCCGTGGTGCTCGGGTTGAGCTTGGGTGCCGTCCGATCCGCGTCGGCCGATGACCAGGGCTGGACGTTTCGACGCTCGTATTTCAGTCACGTGATGCCTCCCGAAATTCAGGCCCGCTATCCCGTGCCCGAAAGTCGCTCGGCCTATCGACGACCGCTGGTGACGCCCGGGTTCGGAGTCCGCGGCAGCTACCGCTACAATCCGATCGAGATCTACGACGGGCGTTCGACCGACGTCGAAATCTATCGCCAGTTCTGGTTCCAGACGGAACAGTAGAGCGCTGGCAAGCGGAAAGCTCGCGTCAGGAGTTAGGCGAACGGCGCGCCCTTAATGACCCATTTCGGATCCCGCTTTTCGTGGAAAGCGGTCAGCCCCTCGCGAGCTTCGCTCGAGGCCCGCGCTTCCGCCGAGACTTTGCGGCCCGCCTCGAGTTGTTGAATTAACTTCTCCAGCTCGAAGCTGCGCACGAGTCGCTTGGTGGCCGCCAGGGCTTGTGGCGCGCCGCCCAACAGCGAGGTTACGATCTTTTGACGGGTGGCGGCGAGTTGCTCGGGCGCTGACAAGTAGTGGCAGATTCCTAAACGGTAGGCTTCTTCCCCGGTGATCAGTTCGCCATCGAGCAGCAATGGCATGGCCGGCCCGTGACCGATGCGATACAGCAAGAGAGGCGAAACGACGGCCGGGCTGATTCCTCGCTTCACTTCCGGCAGCGAGAATTTGGCATTGTGCGTCGCCAGGACGAGATCGCAGGCGAGCACGAGGCCAAATCCGCCGGCGATCGCCGGTCCGTGTACAACCGCGAGCGTCGGCACATCGGCTCGCAGTAGAGCCACGAGTGCGTCACGATATCCGGCCGCATCCTGGTCCCATTGCGCGCGGGAATCGGGAGCCGAAGCCCGCTGCTGCATCTCGTCGAGATCCATGCCCGCACAAAACGCCGGACCGTTCCCCTCGAGCACGATCAGCCGCGTCGTCGCATTGGCGGCGGCTTCGGCCACCGTCGCCACAA
Source organism: Planctomycetaceae bacterium (assembly GCA_035687365.1). Lineage (GTDB taxonomy): Bacteria > Planctomycetota > Planctomycetia > Planctomycetales > Planctomycetaceae > DASPSM01. The sequence continues at coordinate 1,528 of DASRXU010000194.1, forward strand.
GCTGCGCCAGCAGCTCGCGCGTCAGTGCGTTGCGGCGGGCGGGCCGATCAAGGGTGACCTGAGCCACCCCGTTGGTCGTCGTCAACGTGACGAGACGTTCGGTCATCGGGAACTTGCCTTTTCGGGTTTCGAGTCGGGACGCCGCATGCGTTCGAGTTCGGCTGGAGGTGGCGCGGGGATCGGCATCTCCAACAGGGTCAGTGCCAGGGTCTTGCCCTGACTGTCGGTTCGTAGCGAGCGGCTCGCTCCGCCGCCCAGCACATTGAACAGGAGAAAGTTGTACGCGCCGACTCCCGGCAGTTCGTAACGACGCACTTCGGTCGGCCGCAGGGGCAGAAAATACTGGGCGACGCGGGTCTCGGTCAGCACCTGAGCCAGATAGCGAAAGCCTTCCGGCGTATAGGCGATCACGCCGACATTGGCATGATTACCTTTGTCGCCAGAACGGGCGTGAGCAATTTCCCCCAAGCGGATCGAGCCATTCATGCGATCCACTCCCGCGCCGATCGAACCAAGGAGCGAGGCTGAACGTGCTCTCGCGAAACGGTCGTCGGCCAATAGGCGAGCACGGGGCGTGGCTTCGCACGGCCGCCGATGTATCCGGTCACTCCCGGTTGGCCGGCCGTGACCAATGGAGCGAACTCGCAAGTAAAACGATCGAGCACCGCCCGCGAGGGATCGGCCGCGCTGATGCGGAGCACCACGTCCCAAGGTTGGGCTCGTTCACCGGATACGCTCGGGGCCGTGTCCCCCGCACCGAGCACTTCGACGTGGGTCCGCGCCGGCATCGCGCCTGCCATCCGCAGTTTTTCCAGAATCGTCGCGCCGGCCGAGCGCGCCGTCTCCACCGCGCGCGGACCGCAAACAGTCAGCGTCGAGGTCACCAAGTATCCGTCCTGGTAGGCGATCGAGACTTTCAGTTTTTCGGGGGCCGCTTTGCCACCGGCGCCGTGGACGCTGACGCGATCGCGGCCGGCTTGTGCCAACTTCACCTGAGTAAAATCGGTATCGATATCGGGCGTTAGATAGTGAGCCGGATCGCCGATTTCGTACAGCAGTTGCTCCGAGACCGTCTCAACGTCGACGAGGCCGCCCGTACCA
>DASRXU010000195.1:0-5668 GCA_035687365.1 Planctomycetaceae bacterium
AGGGATCGCGTCAACGTAGGGCCAGATATCAAGCACGTCGGTGGCCGTCTCGGTGACGTTGTGCATTTTGTGTGTGAAAGTTCCTTTGAACTCACTTTCCGTGAGTTGTCGAGTCTGCATTTCGCTGCGCCTCTTCGCCGATGACTTTCAGCAGAACTTGCTTCGGTCGCGAGCGATCACTTGCTCGGAATGTCTTTCAGCCGCAGCCAGATGTGTCCGCAATCCAGACAAGCAGTCGTGATCACTTTCCGTCCGGAGAAAACAAGGGTCCAGTCATCTTCGGCGACAAGTCTTCCCGTGCCACGGATGCGGCCGATTTCTACGTTCTGTGATTTGCATTGCGGGCAAGGAGTTTCTGGTTCAGCGCTCATGGCTTCCTCCGTGTCAGGCTGCCGATTGTGTCAGGTCGAACGACGCCGAGATCGGCTTGCTTAAGTGACGCTGGCCGTCGGTTAGCGGCTTTCCCAATGCCCGTCTGCGACTTTCTGCCATTTGCCGTCGAGTCGTTGCTCGATGCGGTTGGCATAAAGTCGCGTCGGCAGTTTACGATCGAGCTGGAGCATCTCGACATAATCCTTGGTGCGATTCAATTCGTCGTAGTAGCCACGGACTTCGCCTGTTTTATTGTCGACGTTCTCCCACCTTCCGTTGGCACGGCGAATCGTCCGCCCCGAGCTCTCACTGACGTAGTATCTTCGCAGAGGCCCCCGATTGCTCGCTTGATCCTGTCGAATCCGCTCAAGCGCGGCCGCCCCATCGCTTACGGCCTGGTCGTTCCGCCGCTGCATTTCAAACCGCGCGGGCGCGACGAGGGACCCCGCGGCGAGGAGCGACACTGCGACTAATGACGACCAGCGCCTCACTCGCCGATCACCTTCACCAGCACGCGTTTCGGCCGGCGGCCGTCGAATTCGCCGTAGAAGAGTTGCTCCCACGGGCCAAAGTCGAGCTGCCCCTTAGTGATCGCGACGACAACTTCGCGGCCCATCACTTGCCGTTTCATGTGTGCATCCGCGTTGTCTTCGCCCGTGCGATTGTGCGCGTAGGTTTTGGGCGACGCATCAAACGGGGCCAGGCGCTCGAGCCACTTTTTGTAGTCCTCGTGCAGTCCCGATTCGTTGTCGTTGATGAACACGCTGGCCGTGATGTGCATCGCATTGACGAGCACGAGGCCTTCCTGCACGCCGCTCTTCTCGACGATGTCCGCGACGCGATCAGTGATGTTTTCGAACGCCATCCGCGCCGGGAGATTGAATGTCAGATATTCGGTCCGCGACTTCATGCGCAGCCTGTGCATCTAGCCTTTCGAAGGCTCGGCATGCTTCGAGTCTCCGCTGTGCGGGGCTTGAGTGCCGGACGCTGGAGCCGCGGGCGCCGGCGTCGCGGATGCCGATTCGGTGGTCGCGGCCGGCTCGACGGTTTCGCGGGCCAACAGGCCGATCAGGAAGCCGCGCCAGGCTGAGACCAGTTCGGTCGGCAGAAAGCTCGAATTCGATGCCCGAAGGACCTGCTTCACTTCCTGCGCCTGGCCGAGGCGGCAGGCGAGTGCGGTGCTCCACAGCATCCCCTCCTCTTTCATGACGGGATCTTCGAGCTTGCGAGTGAACTCGAAGGCTTTGGCGAACTGGCCGTTCGCGATCAGTCGGTCTGCGAGAATCAGTTCGATGCGTTCGCGATCCGAACGTTCGGCCCCTTCGATCGATTTCAGATACGTCACTAAATCGGACGGATCACCCTCCTTCGCTTGCGGAATCGCCGCGGCCAAACGGGCCACGGGGTTCGCCGGCGTATCGGCGACGACCTTCTCGATGGCGGCCACGTGATCGGCATCCCCCGCTTCTTTTCGGAATTTCAAACGGACGATCAAAAGCCACGGCAGCGGCGTGGTCAGAAACGGCTCTCGGCGATCGGGGTCGCCCGCCGTCATCCGTTTGCCAATCAGTTTCCAAACTTCCGCCGGCTCGGCCCACGAGAGAGCCGTGTCGAGGATTTCGACCTCGAGCCCAAAGCGGGTGTTGGCGGCCTCGCCAAGCGTTTTGAGGTTTGTCCCGTACTGCGAGGCGGCTTGCTCCACGCGACTTTCGGACAATTTGAGGGCGGCTCGAAGTCTGGATCGCAGCCCGGCGCGATCTCCCCTGTTGATTCTCTCTTTGGCATCAACGGCGGAAGGGCTTGGCGCGGAGGCACGCAAACAATCGAGAGCTGTCCCCAGGTTGCGGTTGGCGTTTTCGGTTTGACCGAGGCCGGCTTGGAGGTGAGCGATTTCGGCAAAGGCGAGCGCGTCTCGACGGGCCGGTCCCGGGTCGGAAGGCTGCCATCGATAGACTTCCTCGACCGACGGCAGCTGGAACTCGTGCCCGGCTTTGGCTGAGCCGAGCGCGGCGAGTGCCGCCTTCAACTCGGTCTCGGCTCCGGCGCGATCTTTGTCTCTCAACTTGAGCAGTCCAAATCGGGCGTGGCAGCGGGCCTGCGCAGCCGGTGGCAGCTTGGCGAGGACGGCATCGGCATCCGGCGCGGCGGCCGGCTTGTTGTCGTGACCCGACTTCGCGCGCTGGACCGCTTCGAGCCAGGCGACTTCGCATTCGGTTTTCAGGCTCGGATCGGGAGCCGACTGGGCGAGCTGCAGCGCCTCCTTGGGGTAACCGGCGGCCACCGTGATTTCCACGGCGATGGGAAGCTGTATTGATGCAGCGTCGATTAGCGGCCGCTGCCCATCCTCGAGGTCGATGTCGTACGTGTTCCAAGCCGTGGCTCGCACTTCGGCCGCGGCGAGGCGTCCCGTAGGACCGCTCGACGGGTACTTCTGAAGCAAAGCAAGAGCGTTCTTTTCTCGGCCGGCGACCGTCAGGGCAGCGGCCAGCGATGCGGTTGAATTGATCGAAAAGACGCCCTCAATCGGCAGGTCGGCGGCAGCACTCAATGAGTCGTCGAGCGTTTTGGCGGCCGCTGCGCGATCTCCCGATTTGAGTTGCCGCCAGGCGATCGCCGTCAGCGGCGAGACGCGATAGAAGGACAGGCCGTTCTCTGCCTTTTGCAGTTGGTCGAGGAACTTCCCCGCCATCTCGAGGTTTCCGCAATCGACTGCGGTGTGCGCCGTAAGCCGCTCGCTGAGTGGCCGACTGCGGTTGTGGCTCTTATCCTCGGCGGCGATCGACATCAGCGCGAGTGCGGGGCCGCGTTCCTCATCAACGGTCAGCGGTTTTGCCGCGACGGGGCCTGCGACGACGTCTGTTGGTTCTTTGGATTTGTCGGTGACCGGCGGGCGGTTGCCCGGGTTGACAACGGTCGATTCCTCTTTTTTCCTGTCGCCCTTTGGCGTGTCCTGAAAGCCCCTGAAAAAGTTCCAGCCCGCGAAGGCGAGAAACGCGACGGCACTCAGACTCAACAAGATGTTCTTCGCGGTCAATCGTTTCGGGCGGACCTCTTCTTCTTCGACTTTCTTTTCGGGCCGCGGCGCCGTGAAAATCGGCACCATGCATTCGCGGTTGGCGCAACGAATGTCTTTGCCGGCCGACGAGCGGGGCACGTAGCCGACTGTCTCGCACATCGGGCAACGCACTTTGTACGAACGGGTCTGGGAACGCTGGCGTGACGCCGCGGGCACGTCGCGGCCCGCGCTCGTGTCGACTTGGAACGATTCGGAAAGAGCTTCGTTTGCCGCATTGCGAGCAGAGACTTCCGCGGCCTCTTTTTCCTGAGCGAAAGATTTCTTGGCGGTGCCGGGGTCGCCCGGTCGCCCGCTGGGTGCCGGCTTGTTGGTCGGTGAAGGACGGCTGGGCGACGCCCCCGCGGGCGCGGCCGGTGTCTTGCTGGAAGGTCCCTTGCTGGAGGAGGCCGGACGCGAGGACGGGGCAGTCGGACGCTGAGCGGGCGCGGCCTTCACCGCGCTCGAAGCGCCCTTCTTCAGTGGCGCACCACAAAAGGGGCACAGCTCGGCTTCATCGTCGAGCACCGATTGATGGCAGGAAGGACAAGACGGGAGTTCCATAGACCTACCGGAGTGAGACGCGCTGAGGTCGTGGACATTCGCTCGAGAAAATGAGCGTGACGCGCAATTTTATCGGTCAGGTCGATCTTTTCACAGACTCGCAGTGATTTGCAGGCGGGGAAAGGGCCGCTTAACGAGAGGGCAATTGCCACCTCGAAATGGCAGTGTTAAAATGACGCCTGCCGACGCAATCCGGGCCCGTTTGATCGATGGCTGACGGGTGCCTTGATGCGATGAGCAACTGCCGCCGCCGCTCCCAGGACTTATTTTAGATAGTGGCGACGCGAGAGGGTGCCCTGCCCCATGGACAGCCGCGACAACCCTTTGTTCTGGTCGATTCCCTGCGGCAATTGGTTCATGACCCGCGTGCGGGTCAGCATTCTCGTTCCGATTCTGATTCTGTGCGCCTTTCCGAAATTTGGCTGGAAGGTCTCCCTCGTGATGGGGGCGGTCTTCGTCGTCTCGCTGCTGATTCATGAGCTGGCCCATGTCTTCGCCGTCCGGCTCACCGGCGGTGTCGGGAATGAGATTCTGATCTGGCCCTTGGGCGGCTTGGCCTTCGTTCAGCCGGCGGGCAACTTCCGGTCGCAGTTTTTGACCCCCGCAGCCGGTCCGTTCTCCAATTTCGTGGTTTGCGGGGCGATCGCCACGTCGATGTGGCGCGCGGGGGCCTTCCCGGCAATCCTGAATCCGCTGGTGTTTCCGGTCGACCCGTCTCACGCGCTGGGAGAAGGCTGGGCGCTCGACGTTCTTAAGATTGCGTTCTGGTGCAACTGGATCCTGCTATTGGTCAACCTGTTGCCGGCCTTTCCGCTGGACGGGATCCGCATGACGCTGGCCGTGCTGAAAAACCGGATGGATATCGAGTCGGCGGCCGATTCGGCCATCCGCATCAGTTTTCTTGCCTCGGGCTTAGCGATGGCGGCGGGCCTCCTGGTCGACAGCTCCTGGATCGTGTTTTTCGGGGCGCTGATCCTGTTTTACACATTTTTCGAGTGGGTCCAGTTACGCACGTCCGACACGTTGGATGATTCGTTCATGGGCTACGACTTTTCGCAGGGCTACACCAGCCTCGAGCGCTCGACGAAGCAAAACCAACCCGCCGGCCAGCGCCGCAAAGGCTTGATCGAGGGCTGGCGCGAGAAGCGCCGTGTCGAGAAGGAGCGGCGAGCCCGGCTTGAAGTCGAGCAGGCCCAGCAGCAGCTCGACGTCATTCTCGAAAAAGTGCACCAGCAGGGAATGGGCTCCCTGTCGGACGCCGAGCGACGACAGCTCAATCGCGCCAGCGCCCGCCTGCGGGATCGCGGCAAACAGGCTTAAGCCTATCTCAGCCAAACACGTCGAGTAGGCGTCCGTTTTCCACCAGCGGCACCGGACGACCCTGGGAGTTCGGCACCCGCGTCTCCGGGTCGATGCCGAAGGCCGAACAGATTGTCGCGGCGAGATCTTCCGGACGAGTGGGCCGCTCAAGCGGATAGGCCGCCTGGGCGTCGCTGGTTCCATAAATGGAGCCGCCCCGAACACCCGCGCCCGCCAGGACTGCTGGGAAGAGCGTGCTCCAGTGTTGGCGGCCCCAGTTCTCGTTCGCCCGTGGCGTGCGTCCCATTTCGCCGAGTGCCACTACGAGAGTTTCGCCGAGCATCCCACGGTCGTGAAGATCTGTGAGCAACGCGGAGTACG
>DASRXU010000196.1:0-6703 GCA_035687365.1 Planctomycetaceae bacterium
TGCAGCGCGTCGACCAGGTTGCGCTCGGTCGGCACAGAGCGACCAATGTCGACCAACGTCCGCACGTCGTCGGTGCGCGATTCGGCCAAGCGAGCCGCGGTCGCCGAGCGGTTGATCAACTGGGCGAACGCTTCGGCCAGATCGCCGACGGAATTAAAAGAGGCGTCCTGGCGAATATCGTCGGGCAGCGCGAGCTGCAGAAAGCCGATCCGCTCGAGTCCGTCGGTGACTTCCGAGAACCAGCACGTGGAAGGTTCACGCCGCAGCCGGGCCTCGATCTCATCGCCACGTCCGCCGGCGAGGGGCACGAATTGCAGATCCCAGCCAAGGGCATCGGAGAACTGCCGGCACGTATCGCGAATCCAGCTATGCGAGCCGGTGGCAGTAATCGTCATGGAGCAAAATCCGAGCGACGAGTCGATGCGGGGGTTCCCCGCGCGCAAAGCACCGCTCTAAACATCGACCGGCCAGGGGGACCGACTGAGAGTTCGATCCGAAGAAGCGCAAGGTGCCGTTTATTCCGGCTGGGGAAGGTTTGGGGAAGCCGGGCGCGCACTCATCGGTCGCTTCCCCTCTACGCGTTCCGAACCGGACAAGCCGGTCCGCGTGACGGACTATCGCCGCGCCAGCCGGTGATTGAGCGGCACCCAAGCGCCATTCTTCGCGCTCGAAGCAACGCATTGCTGGATGAAGTACATCCCTTCGACGCCGTCGTACACGTTGGGATAAATCGTGTCTCGCGACTCGAATTTCTCGCCCGACGTCCGCTTGATGATCGCGTCGAACGCAGACCGGTACACGTTGGCGAATGCCTCGAAAAATGCCTCCGGGTGGCCGGACGGCAGACGGCACGCCGCTTTGCCCGCCTCATTCATATAAGGAGCATTCGGGTCGCGGGTGTAGATCGCATGGGGCTGGCCGTTGCGGCGGACCATCATCTGGTTCGGTTCCTCCTGTCGCCACGAGATCGAGCCCTTCGTTCCGTCGACGTCGATGAACAGGTCATTTTCGCGCCCGTGCGAAATCTGGCTGGCGGTCACCGTGCCCAACGCGCCGTTTTCGAAACGGATGACCGCATGGCCATAGTCGTCGAGTTGACGACCCGGCTCGAAGATCTTCAGCGAGGCGGCAACCTCCTGCGGCAGAAGACCCGTTATATAACGGGCCAGGTTGAAGGCGTGCGTGCCGATGTCGCCGAACCCGCCAGCCGCGCCGGATTTCATCGGGTCGGTGCGCCACGAGGCCTGTTTCTGGCCGGACGATTCCAATCGCGCGCGAAGCCAACCTTGCAGATAGTTCGAGCGAATCGCCTGAATCTCGCCGAGTTCGCCGGAGAGAATCATCTGCCGCGCCTGCCTCACGAGCGGGTAGCCGGTGTAGTTGTGGGTGACGGCAAAGATCACTCCCGACTTCTCGACGATCGCCGCCAGCTCCTCGGCCTCGTAGAGGTTGAAGGTCATCGGCTTGTCGCACAGCACGTTGAAGCCGGCTTCGACCGCTTTCTTGGCGATCGCAAAGTGAGTGAAGTTGGGCGTGGCAATACTGACGAAGTCGACCCGCACGTCGGCGGGAAGCGCACGCTCGCCATCGATCAACTCGTCGACGCTGCCGTAGGCTCGATCGGGCCGGATGTCGTAAGCGGGAGCCGACTGCTTGGCTTTGTTGGGATCCGAAGAGAGTGCCCCGGCGACGAGTTCGGCCCGATTGTCGAGGATGGCGGCAGTGGCATGAACGCGGCCAATAAACGCGCCCTGACCTCCGCCGATCAAGCCCATCCGCAGCTTGCGTTGCAGCGGTCCGTTCGTCGTTTCCATGGCACGCTCCTGGGTGTGAATTGGTGCCCCCAGCCTAAGAACCGCCGATGGGCGTTGCAATTCAGGGACGGCGCGGGGGGCTTGCGGAACGGTGGAAGGCGAAGTCCCGTTTGGTCCAACTTCCGCCAAATTCCGCGTTCACCCAACCCGAAACGGCGGCTTCGGAAAGGTCCTTTTGACGCCTCTCGCAGGGCTTGCAGGGATGCGCGGTCCACATATAATCTCATGCGGTCAGCAAACTGTCGGCGTCGGCGATTCCTTCCCGGGAACCGCTGATCAACACAACGGCCGGCGGCATTGCCCCGCGGGTGTAGCTCAGTGGTAGAGCACCACGTTGCCAACGTGGACGTCGAGGGTTCGAACCCCTTCACCCGCTTTTTTTCGTTTCTAGTGGAGTGGAGTTTGCAGGGTGCCACTGGCGGCTTGTCCGCCAGTGCTGTCTTTACGCCTTTCGCAAGACCACTGGCGGCAAGCCGCCAGTGCCACCCGAACACGGCCACCCAAATCTGAGCAGGACCGAGAATGTCACCCCCGGACGAAAAGACGAAGGCAGGCGGCCAGGCCGCGTCCTCCAAAACCAAAACTGAAAAAACCAAGGCCCCCAAACCCGCACCCGAGCCGGAAGTCGCGGAAGAGGAGGGCGACGCACCGCCCGAAAAGCGCAAGCTCGAGCTGCACGTCGAAATCAAAGACGCGGGGCCATGTAAAAAGCATGTCCACGTCCGCGTTCCCCGAGCCGAGGTCGACCGCTTCTATGAGGAGACGGTTCACGCCCTGGCCGAGCGAACCGCGATTCCCGGCTTCCGCCCCGGCCACGTGCCGCAGAAGCTGGTCGAGAAGCGATTTCGCACGGAACTGGCCAGCGACGTGAAGCAGCGCGTGCTCGTCGAGAGCATGGAGCAGCTGTCAGATAATAAGGACCTCGATCCGATCAACGAGCCCGATATCGACATCGAAGCCATCGAGCTGCCCGAGGAGGGCGACTTCGAATACGAGTTCGATATCGAGGTTCGGCCCGATTTCAAGCTGCCGAATTACGAAGGCCTCACGATCAAGCGGCCGGTTCGCGAAGTCAACGACGCGGACATTGAACGGCACTTCGAGAGCTTTTTGTCGCAGTACGGTCAGCTCGCCCCGCACGAGGGACCGGTCGAAGCAGGCGACGTTGTCGACGTGGCTCTGGAGACGGAGCGCGACGGACAGAAGCTGCTGACCGTCGCGGATGCGTCCTTACGTGTCCGTCCGATCCTGCGATTCGCCGACGCCGAACTCAACGGTTTCGACAAGTTGATGACGGGCGCCCAGGCGGGCGACGAGCGGACGACGGCGGTCACCGTCTCGAAGGAGGCCGAGGAGCTGGAACTGCGCGGCGAAAAGATCGACGTGCGGTTTAAAGTGCTCGACGTCAAACGTTGGCGCAAACCCGAAATCACCAAAGAGCTGCTCACCCGGATCGGCGTCGAATCAGAGGAAGAACTGCGAAACGAGATTCGTGAAAGTCTCGGTCGCCGGGTCACCTTCGAGCAACGCCAGGCCGTCCGCGAGCAAGTGTCGGAGAAGATTACGGAGAGCGCGACTTGGGATCTGCCGGAGCAACTCGTCCGGCGGCAGGTCGAAAACGCCCTGCGGCGAACCGTTCTCGAGATGCAGCAGGCCGGCTTCACCACCCGCGAAATCCAGGCCCGGGAAAACCAACTGCGTCAAAACGCGGTTACGTCCACGCGCCAGGCGCTCAAGGAACACTTCATCCTCGACAAGATCGCCGAGCAGGAAAAGGTCGAGGTGACGCCCCAGGACATTCAATCCGAGATCCGGCTGATGGCTTTGCAACGGGGGGAAACACCCCGGCGTGTGCGTGCGAAGCTGGAGAAGTCCGGCATGATTGAGAACCTCGAGGCCCAAATTCGCGAGCGAAAGGCGGTTGACGTCATCCTCGATCGTGCGAAGTATAAAGATGTGCCCATGGAGCTTTCTTTGGACGAGAAAGTCGAGCCGGTTCCCTATTCTGTCTGCCGCACGCATGTGGCGACCGAAACCGCGGAGCCGGAGGCCGAGGAGGCCAAGTCGGCCCATGCCGATTGACGCTTCGATGCCAGGCGCGCAGCGGCGTTTGAGCGGCCGCGTCGTTCTTTCGTAGGTCGAAGCAGCTAGGGCGAGCGGCCGGTGTCAGCCGGCCGGTTCTTGGCACGGGGTTTATCTCTCGGCACTGTGTTTATGTTTATTTTTCGGCACGGGATTGACCGTGCCGGACAGACGCCAAATAGCTGAAAGCAAACAAGGAACCGGCCGGCTGACACCGGCTCGCCAAACAGTTCGCCTCTTTACCTGAACTACCACGACATCTCTGATTCTTGTGTCTGAACTGAGTTGCCCAACCTATTGTGTCTAATCTGTCTTGACTGAGGCTGCGACGATCGGATAATGCCTCGCGCGTCTGCGCCAGCGGCCGCCGCGGGTGGGCGCTTGGCCCGGGCCTCGGTGCTCCGCGTAGAAGGACTGCCGAATGACTCAACCTTTTCAGCTCGAATACAGCGGCTCGCCTTCGATGAACCAAGCCACCCGCGAATACTCGCGGCAGCGGCAAATGGGCATCGGCGACCTGCTCTTGGAAAACCGCATCGTCTTCATGGACGGTGTGATCACCGATGCGGCCGCCAACCTCATCGTGATGAAGATGCTGTTCCTGCAATCCGAGAACCGGCACCAAGACATCCATATGTATGTCAATTCGCCCGGGGGCTCGGTTACGGCGACAATGGCGATTTACGACACGATGCAATTTCTCGAATGCGAAGTGGCCACTTACTGTGTCGGATTGGCGGCCAGCGGCGGGGCCATTCTCGTCGCGGGCGGTAGCCCGAAGAAACGGTTCTGTCTGCCGCACTCGAAGATGATGATTCACCAGCCCTACGGCGAGGTGGGGGGCCAGGTCTCGGACATCGAGATTCAGGCCAAAGACATCCTGCAGACCCGCGAGGTGCTCAACGAGATCCTCGCGCAACACACCAAACAACCGATCGAAGTCATCGCCCGCGACACCGACCGGGACCGTTTCCTGACGGCCCGCGAGTCGGTCGAATACGGCCTGGTCGACGAGATCCTGACGCGGCCGGCGAAATCCAAGGGCGATACCAAGGACAAGAAATAGCCTGAAAGGCTCATCACCATGAGCGTGCTCGTTCCCTACGTTATCGAGAAGAGCGGCCGCGAAGAGCGGGCGATGGACATTTACAGTCGCCTGCTCAAGGACCGCATTGTGATTTTGGGAAGCCAGATCAACGACATGGTTTCCAACAGCATCGTGGCCCAGTTGCTCTACCTGCAATTCGAAGATGGCAAGGCGGACATCCACCTCTACATCAATTCGCCGGGCGGATCGATCACCGCCGGCATGGCCATCTACGACACCATGCAATACATCACCTGCGACGTGGCCACCTACTGCGTCGGCCAGGCAGCCAGCATGGGAGCCATCCTGTTGACGGCCGGCGCCGCGGGCAAACGCAACGCGCTGCCCAACGCGCGGATCATGATCCATCAGCCTCTCTCAGGCATGGAAGGGACGGCCGCCGACCTGGCGATTCACGCCAAAGAGGTCCGGCGGATCAAGCAACGGATGAACGAAATCCTGCTCAAGCACACCGGCCAGTCGCTGGAGAAGATCCAGGCCGACACCGATCGCGACAACTTCATGCTGGCCGACGAGGCCAAATCGTACGGGCTGATCGATAACGTCCTGGAAAAGATGCCGGTCATCCCCAAGGAGTAAGGGCAGTTCCTCGAGTTGGGCGAGCGGCGGGTGTCAGCCCGCCGGTTCCCCAAGCCAGTAGCACGACTCTAAAAACCAGTAAGACACAAGCCGGTAAGACGACACGATCGAAAACGGGAAACCTCACGGATGGGGTTAGGGCCGCGACAAGGACTGCTCGCCGTAGCGCTGTTCGGGACGCTCGTCCTGACCACCGGCTGCGCCAGTACGGGCCAACTCGACATACTCGAGAGCCGTCTGCGGCACCAAGAGGACGCCGCGAATCAGCTGCAGGCCCAGCTGACCGAATCGCAGAACCAGCTGCAGGCCGCACGGCGGGAGACCGTCGACTTGCGGACGCAGTTGGCCGACGGCAAGCGGGTCGCCCGCGTCGAGCAGGTCAGTGCGCTGGGACAGGTCGAGGCGATCTCGCTCAACAAGTATCTGACGGGCGGGCTGGACCGCGATGGTGCCCCCGGCGACGAAATGTTCTCGGCCGTGGTCGTCCCGGCGGATGCCGACGGCAACCTGGTGAAGGCGCCGGGATCGGTGATCCTCACCGTGCTCGATCTGTCCAAGCCCGAACCCCAGCAACGCGTCGGCCACTGGGAATTCGGCCCCAAAGAGAGCGAGGCTCTTTGGCATAGTGGATTCTTGGGAAGCGGCTACATCGTCCGCGTTCCCTGGCAGACGCTGCCCGAGTCGCCGTCGCTGCTCGTGCATGCCCGGTTGAAGACAGTCGACGGACGACAATTCGACACGAGCCAGTCGATCCGCATCTCACCCCCGACGGCCACGGCCCAGGCGGCAACGACTCCACCTGTCGCACCTCCACCCGGCGCGCCGCCAAGTCAAGCCGTTGCGCCACCGGCCGACATGACCCCACCGCCGCTCGCTCCACCGGCCAGCCTCGACACGGCAATGACCAAGCCGACAACAACCACGGCAGGCGCCGCCGGCTCACCGAAGGCCGCCGAGTGGTGGAGCGACCCGAAGCGGTGATCGCCTCTTCCACCCTCTCCCATTCCGATGGGAGAGGGTTCGCGCCGCTCTCGCTCAGAGCTCGTCGCCTTAGTGCCGATGCTGGTGGCCGCTCATTTCGCGGGCCTTGTAGAGCGCGGTCTCGGCCTCGGGGATCTTG
>DASRXU010000197.1:0-3172 GCA_035687365.1 Planctomycetaceae bacterium
CAAAATCCTCAAAGACTATCCCGATCTGCGGACGGCCGTGAACGACGTGGCCACGATCAGTGGTGGAGGCGACGGCGACACACGGAATTTCGACCTCAATCTTTCGGGGCCAGAGATCGACAAGCTGGCGGACTATTCCGATCAGATCAAGCGCCGGCTGGTGCAGATCCCGGGCCTGCATGACGTCGACACGACGCTGTCCCTGCGCAAGCCCGAACTTCAGGTGAACGTCGACCGCGAACGGGCCAGCGACCTGGGAATTCCTGTCGACACGATCGCCCAGACGTTGAAGGTGCTAGTCGGTGGCGAACCCGTCTCGCGTTACAAAGAGGGGACGCAGCAGTACGACATCTGGCTGCGGGCCGACAAACCGTTCCGCGCGGATCCGCAATCTCTCTCGACGTTGCAGGTCTATTCGCCCAACGCGGGTCTTGTCCAGTTGGCGAGCCTCGCGCGCCTGCGCGAAACGCAGGGGCCGAGCCAGATCGACCGCGTCAATCGGCAGCGAACGGTTTCGATCCTCGCCAATGCTGACGGAATCTCGCTGAACGAAGCCGTGGGCAAGGCGCGTGAAATCGTCAAAGAGGTCGGCCTGCCGCCGCAGTATGACTTCAGCTTTGTCGGCGAGGCGAAAAACCTGAGCGACACCGGCTACTACTTTATGGTCGCGCTCGCTCTAAGCATCATCTTCATGTACCTGATCTTGGCCGCCCAGTTTGAAAGCTGGCTCAACCCGATCGCCATCCTGAGCGCCTTGCCGGTCACAATTCCTTTCGCGCTGATTTCGCTGCTCATGTTCCGCCAGCCGATCGACCTGTATGCGATGTTCGGCCTGTTCATGCTGATCGGCATCGTGAAGAAAAACGGCATTCTGCAGGTCGACAAGACGAACGAGCTGCGCCGCGCCGGACAGGGCTTGAACGCCGCGATTCTCGAAGCCAACCACACGCGTCTTCGACCAATCTTGATGACCACCCTGATGCTGATCGCGGCAATGGTGCCCATCGCGCTGGGCCGTGGCGCCGGAGCAGGCGCCCGCGCGAGCATGGCCAAGGTGATCATCGGCGGCCAACTTTTGAGCCTGGTGATCGCGCTGTTGGTGACGCCGGTGATCTACTCGCTCTTGGATCGCTTCAGCCGCAGGCACCGGCGAAGTAGAGCGACCGCTGATCCGTCGGACAGCGTTGTGAGCACGGAGCCTGCCGAACTCGAGCCCGCGACGGCAACTCTTTGATGCCGGCGAGCCGCCAGCATCAGCTGGCGGGTGCTTCTCTGCGATGTGTCCGTATTCGAAAAGCACTGCTGAGCCGAGGACATCTCGGCAGTAACACATCGAACCACTTTCGCTGACCGGAAATCGCACTCCGTTTGACACCCGCCCCTTCCGCCAGTTCAATGGCGGTCGACTCATTCACCCAGGAAGGGGCACCATGCACAAGCGCAAACGCTTTCTCATTGCCGGCTCGACCGTTGTTCTGCTGCTCGTCGCCGCGGGCATCGCCTCCGGTTGGTTCGTGCCGACGGAAACGGTCATCACGGAGGTCGCCCCCGGCGTCTTCTTTCGCAAAGTGATGACCCAGCCGAAATTCATCGGCTGCAACCAGGGCTGGGTGATCTTCAAAGATTTCGTCCTGGTGATCGACGCCAGCTTTCCCGACCAGGCCGACGAAGTCATCAAGCTGATCCGCAAGACGACCGACAAGCCAATCCGCTTCGTGTTCGATACGCACTATCACGGCGATCACGCGGATGGCAACCAGCGCTTCGCCGCCGTCGGCGCGACGGCTGTCGCGTCAGAAAATAGCCGCACGCTGTTCGACACCAAGGGCATCGCCGGCTTCGAACTTGCCAAGAAGACGAACCCGGCGGTATATGGCAATCTCGACTATCAAAAGCCGAACGTCTGGTTTCCACAAAAATTCGTACTAGACGACGGCACGCAGCGGGTGGAGCTGATCCACTTCGGCCACGCCCACACGGCGGGCGACGCCGTCGCCTGGCTGCCGAAGGCCGGCATTCTCTTCACGGGCGACGCCTGCGTGAACGGCGCCTTCAACTACTGCGGCGACGCCGACACGGCCAGCTGGGTCCGCGTGCTGACCGAAATGCAAAAACTCCCCGTCCAAAAGGTCTGCCCCGGCCACGGCGAAATGGGCGACGCCACGGTAATCGCCAACCAAAAACGCTGGTTCACAGAACTCCGCGACACGGTTCAACACATGATCGACAAGGACAAGTCGCTCGCCGAGATCAAGCAACAGATCGACATCCCGTTCTACAAAGAATGGACCGGCGTCGACTGCAAGAAGCAGGTGGATAATATTTCGGTCGTGTATCGGGAGTTGACGGGGGCGGGGAAACGAGGAAAGTAGGATTTTGCTACGACGCTTGTGAACCCGACGAGTTGGGGCTAAGGGATAAGAGCATGACTGCTGCGGCACTTCAAAGACAACATCTCGACTTCAAGACCTGGCCGGACCTGTTGGCGCACGTCGACCACCTCCGCCAAGCGCGTTATGACCGCGCTGGGAATTGGGATCTGTCGCAGATCTTGGAACATGTCGGAGAGGGTCTCCGCACGGCTCTGCGGGGCAGCAATCATCAGGGCCCCTGGATCGTCCGCAAATTGTTCGGACCGCTGATCCTGAAGCGAATCTTGACTCAGCGACGCATGAAAGCGGGCATCAAGGTTCCGAAATGGTGGCTCCCCGGGCCCGGCCACGACGAGTCGGCGGCCGTCGACCAGTTTCGTGCCGAAGTCAGCGCGTTTGAGGCGATGACAACCACTCCGTTTCCGCACCCGTTCTTCGGCCCGCTCTCGAAGCAACAGTGGAACGACCTCGTGCTCATCCACGCGGCCCATCATCTCAGCTTTCTGATTCCGAGATCCAAATGATCAAGGATCAAATAAGGGAAGGAAGGGTGGCCCGGCGACGAGGCTGTGTCCGTTTCTTGAAGACACGACTGAGGAATTAGAGCTGCTCCCTCACGGTCGCGGCTCCAAATTCGATCGAATTCCTGGATCCGCTTGAGCGGCAACCGCTCAACAGCGGCACGCAGGCCCGAATTTCAAGGGAACTAACCCGCCGCCGCGTCGAGAGAAGTTGTGAGAGGCGAAGAGCTCTTGTCGACTCCCAATCCCGCTATCCGATCCAACTGCTCCGCCAAGCGG
>DASRXU010000198.1:0-8955 GCA_035687365.1 Planctomycetaceae bacterium
CCGTCGGCGGCCACCGGCGAAGCGGTGTAGCTCCCATCGCCCATGCGTTTCTTGTAGATCTCTTTGCCGGTCTGCGCCTCGTAGCAGGTGACGACGCCCGAGTTCGAGCAGGTGTAGAAATACCCTTGGTAGAGAATCGGCGTCGGCATGTAGGGCCCCCCCCGCATCTTGCTCCAGACGATGTGGGCGTTCTTGTCCTGTTCTTTCTTGAGCGAGATGTCGCCCACGGCTCCCGCCTTGATCGCGAAGATCGGCTGGATCGGTCGGTTGCCACTGGTGATGTAGACGAGCTCTTTGCTGACGACGGGCGTTGGAATCGTGACCTCAGATTTCTTGGCCAATCGCCACAGTTCTGTGCCGGTTTTCGGATCGTAGCCACGCGCGTACTGGGCTGCGTTGGTCACGATCTCGTCGCGTTTCGAGTTGTGCCAGATCACCGGCGAACTCCACGAAGGAATCTCGTCGCGCGGCGTCGACCAGACTTTCTGGCCGTCTTGCAGGCTGAACGCGGCAATGAACGAGTCGTGACTGAGATCGCATTGCAGAATCGCCAGTCCGTCGTGAATGATCGGCGAATTGCCGAAGCCCCATTCGTACTCTTCGTCAATCGCGAAGCTCGTATCGAGCGTGCTGAGATCGCGCTTCCAGAGCGGCTTGCCGTTGAAGTCGTAGCAATACAATCCTTCCGAACCAAAGCAGACAACGACGTGGCGCCCGTCGACCGCGGGAGTGCAGTTCGCCTGGCTCCCTTTCAAATGACGCTTGATCTTCGGCACGCCCTCGTAGGCCGTGCGCGTCCATAACACCTTTCCGCTATCGCGATCGAGACAAAGGACCTGCCAGGTGTGTTTGGTCTTATCGTTGACGGAGTCGACGTCTCCGTAGTTTCCGATGCGAATCTTGGCGTTCTTGTCGCTGCTGATGGCCGTCGTGATAAAAACTCGGTCTCCCCAAACGACCGGACACGAATGTCCCAAGCCGGGAATCGGCGTCTTCCACCGGACGTTTTCTCCCTCTTTGACGTTCCAGGTGATCGGCGGATGCTGTCCGTCGGCCACGCCGCTGCCGTCCACGCCACGAAACGAAGGCCAGTTGAGCGGGGCTGCTACGCCGTCGGCTCCGGCCTCGAGCGGCGCGACCGGTTTGAGCACCGGTTTTGTGAACCGGTAAAAGCTGTACTCGGCCGTAAAGTGCGTCATGACGACGCTCGCGATTTCATCGCCTTTGCGCACAACGCGAATGCCGGTTTCCGGCGAACCGAAAAGCGAGAATGTGTCGGGGCCGGTCGGTTTGAGCCATCGGCCGCGCATCACGAGCCCGACGTCTTTGACGGAAATCGCCATCGGCGCGCCGCCGTCGCTTTCATACATGCCGGCAATGTTTTTCCACGCCTTGCGGTCTTTTTCCGACGCCAAGGGAATCGCTTTCGCGCCCGCCTTGGTCAGCATCGGCTGCACTTTCGCTTTCTTCCCCGTGGTGGCCGCATACAAGGCCGCATCCAACGCGTCCTGACTGACTTTGCTCTGACTGGCTTTGCTCTCGCCGAGGATCATCTCGACCATCTTGTCATCCCCAACGCTCGCTGCCGTGATGAGAGCGGCATCGACGTCTTTCGCCCCCGCTTTGATCAGCAACTTCGATGCTGGCAGCTTCTTCTCGCCGACGGACATACTGAGCGGAGTCTGATACCAGATGCCGTCGCGAACGTTCACGTCGGCTCCCCGCTTGACGAGCAACTCGACCACGTCGAGTTTGCCCTTGCTGGTGGCAACCCACAGCGCGGAGACGCCGATCTCGTTCTTGGCATTCACGTCGGCGCCTCGGTCGATTGCCGCCTGAATCGCCTTGATGTTGCCAGCCCGCACGGCCGACCACAGGGCGTCGCGTTTTTCGAGTCGCGCGTCAGCCGCGGTCGCCAACCCGCCCAGCGCGATTGTGAGGAATAGAGCGTTTCGCAGATAACCCAACATCAAGCGTCCTTATCAAGAAGTGCCGACTGTTGCTCCTCCTCGCACGATAGCTGTCTGCCGCATCTCGCATCAAGAGGTCGCGGGATCGGCTCGATCGGGCCCGGGGGACCAAACCGGATCAGCCCGACGCAGTCGTCCAAGACACACCCGGCTTCGAAATGCAAGGCGTTGATTCAACGATTCGGCGAGCGTACCCTCGTGGGTCGCAGCTGTTGAATCCTTAACCCGCGAAACGACGAGCTTCAACTTGGTTGGTTCCGATTCGAGCCCAGAGCTTCTCATGAACGGTCCGCCGAACTCCCGGTGGACCGTGGCGCTCGCCCATGGGGCCGGCGCGGGCATGGCCACTCCCTTCATGAACGTCCTGGCGGGTGGACTCTCGGACCGTGGCTATCGCGTGGCCCGATTCGAGTTCCCCTACATGGCCGATCGAAGCTCGGGAAAGAGGCGGCCGCCGGACCGCGAAACCGTGCTGCGTGACACGTGGCTGAAGGTGATCGAGAAGCTCGGGCGCGGACACTTGGTGATCGGCGGCAAGTCGATGGGAGGTCGGATTGCCAGCCTCGTCGCCGATGAAGCGGCCGTCGCCGGGCTGGTTTGTCTCGGCTATCCGTTTCACCCGGTCGGGAAGCCGACCCAACTTCGGACTCAGCATCTGGAATTCATCAAGACGCCGACGTTGATTCTGCAGGGCCAACGTGATCCGTTCGGCGGCACGTCGGAGGTCCCCAGCTATCATCTGCCATCGACGATCCGCGTCCATTGGTTGGTGGACGGGGACCACAGTTTCAAGCCGCGCAAGAGTTCCGGCACCACGGAGGCCGAGAACTTGGAGACGGCCGTCGCCGCGATCGACAAGTTTGTGCAACAGCTCGACACGGGGAAAAAACTCGACACGGGGAAAAGCCCTCGAAAATCGTGAGAATCCCGTCACGAAATTGCTCGTCCGGGCTGGCCCCTTTCGGGCTGCCGGCGGGATCTCATTTTGTGACCGCGGAAAGGTTACAATCGGAACGAACGTCGATGCTCGTTCCGTCAGGAGTTCTTGGATGAAGAAGCAAATTAGCTTGGCCGCATTGTTGGTCTTAGCAGCGGCGATCCCCCGCGCGGTCGCGGAACGGCCGTCCGCCGAAACGTCGGGCGGAGCGGTTGCTTTCTCATTGAAGGACGGCGGCGGTCACGAAGTCGCTCTGAGCGATTTTCGCGATAAGCAGGCGGTGGTTGTCGTCTTCACAGGCATCGAGTGTCCTGTGAGCAACTACTACGTGTCGCGATTGAAGGAGCTGTCCAAAACCTATGCGGGCAAAGGCGTGCAGTTCTTGGCCGTCAACAGTAACCCGCAAGACAGCCTCGCCGAGGTTGCCCTACATGCGAAGCAGGGAGGGCTGCCGTTTCCGGTGCTTAAAGACGTGGACCAAAAAGTTCTCGAGCTGCTCGCGGCCGAGCGGACGCCGGAAGTCGTGTTGCTCGATTCGAGCCGCACGGTTCGCTATCGCGGACGAATCGATGACCAGTTCGGCGTCGGGTTCCGACGGCCGCAGCCGAGCCGTCGCGATCTGGCGCTGGCGCTCGACGAAGTTCTGGCCGGCAAGCCCGTGAGCGTCGCTCGGACGCAGGCCTCCGGTTGCCGGATCGCCCGGCAGAACAAGCCAACGACGTCCGGCCAGGTCACCTACACGAACCAGATCGCGCGACTCTTCCAAAAAAATTGCCAAGAGTGCCATCGGCCGGGGGAAATCGGTCCGTTCTCGCTGTTGACGTACAGCCAGGCGAAGGGCTGGGCCGAGATGATCCACGAGACGGTCGACAGCGGCCGGATGCCACCCTGGTATGCCGATCCGCACGTCGGCAAGTTCGCGAACGATCGCCGCCTGTCGAAAGAGGACAAGGAGACGTTGCTCGCCTGGATCGATCAAGGCTGCCCACGCGGCGACGACAAAGAGTTGCCTCAGCCCAAGGAGTGGCACGAGGGTTGGTGGATCGGCAAACCCGACGTCGTGATCTCGATGGACAAGGACTTCACGGTGCCGGCCGACGGCGGCAAGAACGGCGTCCCCTATAAGTACTTCACAGTTCCGACGAATTTCACCGAAGATAAATGGATCCAGGCGGCCGAAGCGCGACCGGGCAACCGAGCCGTCGTGCACCACATCATCGCCTTTGTGTCGGAGCCCGGCGAAACCGGCGGCACGCGCCGAGGCGGAGCCGGCAGCTATTTGGTGGGCGTCGCACCGGGCGAAGAGGGATTGGTTCTTCCGCCAGGAATGGCCAAGAAGATTCCTAAGGGGGCGAGCATCACTTTTCAGATGCACTACACCTCCAACGGCGTTCAGCAGAAAGATCGGTCATGCTTGGGGGTGATTTTCTGCAAGGAGCCGCCCAAGCAGTTCGTACGCACCGCGGCTATTTCGCAGACGCGATTCGCGATTCCTCCAGGGGACGGCAATTACAAAGTGAAATCGACGGCAAAGTATGACAAGGAGACGGTGATTCTCAGTTTCATGCCGCACATGCACCTGCGCGGCAAAGATTTCGAGTATCGCGTCGAGTATCCGGACGGCCGTTCCGAGGTCGTGCTCTCCGTGCCCCGCTACGACTTCGCCTGGCAAATGCGGTACGTGCTCGCCGACCCGTTGCGGTTGCCCGCGGGCTCAAGGGTGGTCTGCACGGCCCACTTCGACAATTCCCGCAACAACCCGAACAACCCCGACCCGACCCGCACGGTCACCTGGGGACAACAGACCTGGGACGAAATGATGATCGGGTGGATGCAGTACTATCACCCCGGGGAAAAGCTCGAATCGCAGCAGGTGAGCGACGCCGGTAAGGCCAAGTAGCGCCGACCACTACCAAGACACGGAATTTCTCCCCCACCTGTTGCGCGCTGGCATGAAACTCTCCCTGTCTGTCCGTGTGGCCGAAGCTCCCTGCAAGACGCGGCTCAATGTCCCGTTCGCGGATGTGGTGCAGTTGGCGGCTGAGTACGGCTACAGCGCGATCTGTCTCCGCGCCAGTGCCGGTGGCATTGGCACGCCGCGCGAGGAACTGCTTCGGATGCGGGACGAGGTGGCTCGCGCCGGGTTGGTCATCTCGATGGTGACGGCCGATAGCGATGTACCGCTCAACAACGAGCACGGCCCGGACAGTTTGCGAAACATTGGCCCGAGTTTAGATGTGGCCGAGGCGGTTGGTTGTGACTTGATCCGCGTTTGTTTGAAGCAAGCGTCGGATATCGACCCGGCCAAGCGGGCCGCCGACCTGGCCGGCGAACGGGGTGTCCGGCTGGCTCATCAGTGCCACACGACGACGCTCTTTGAAGAGGTCGAGCCGTCGATCGCTCTTTTGAAGCGAATCAATCGCCGCAACTTCGGCCTGATTTACGAGCCGATCAACCTGCTCGTTTGCGGCCAACCGTACGGCCTCGCGACGCTCGAAGCATTTGCGCCTTACCTGATGAACGTTTATCTGCAAAATCATCGGCTCGACCCGCAGGGACCGGCAGCGCTCGAGACGTGGTGCCTGGGTGAGCGCCGGTTTCATCACATCCCGATCTGGGAGCCAGGCGGTGTCGACTTTTCGGAAGTGGTGCGGGGACTGCGGGCAATCGGCTACGACGGATTTGTCACCGTCCACCAGGCCTACGCGGAATTGATGGGGCCAAAAGCAGCGACGGTGAAAAGCGCCGATTACCTCCGCAGCCTGGGGGTTGACTCAAAGGCAAAATGAAGGACTTCGGGTCTTAATTTCTCATGGCAATAACATACTTAGCTCACCATACCGAGCGAAGACTCAGTTGAGACGCTGTTCGGCGATGCCCTGCTCGACGCGATTCCAATCCAGGACGAGGGGAGGGATCGTCAGTACGGCCAAGGTAATGCGAATGCGGCCGATTTCGGCGAGCACTGCACCGAGCCAAATGCCGAGAAAAACCAAGCCGCCCTCAGGGATGCCCATTAACGTGCAGCCGAATGCCGCCGTGCCGTTCGTAGCGGCTAGAATCGCCGTCCTTTCCAGTTGGCCAACAGCAAAGAGCCGTAGGTCGGACGGCTGTCGCGCCATTCGTGATAATTCTCAAGCAGTTGGACTTGCCAGCGATTCAGGTCCATCGCCCTCACCCTTTCCCCTTCCGCGCCCCGTCATGGAAGGACAACGAGTCTTCGCGCGAGGGCATTTTGCCTCTAGGGCAACACGCGAGATGCATGCGGCTCGACGTGCGGTTGTTCGCTTGGAAGCGACACCTGCTGGGGCGACATCAGATAACCCAGCAGATCGCGAATCTCTTTTTCGGATAGCACGTCAAGCAGTCCGTCCGGCATGAGCGACAGCTCGGATTTGCGAATCTCTTCGACGTCGGCTCGGTTGAGAACCAATCGCTCGGTCGGCGTTTGCACAGTCAGAGTTGGTCCCGACTGTTCGATGACAATCCCGTTGAGCACGCGGCCGTCCGCCAGTGCGATCGTCGACATCTTATATGCGGGTTGCACAATCGCCGACGGATCGACGATGTTCTCGAGCAGATAGTCGAGGTTGGCGCGCTGCGAGCCGGTGAGGTCCGGGCCGATTTTTCCGCCCTGACCGAACAACGTGTGGCAAGTGGCGCACGTCTGCGTGAAGCGGCGGCGTCCCTGCACGCGGTCGGCTGAGGAAAAGACGGCGGGTGCCAGTTGGCGCTTGAGTTGATTGATCCGCGTGCGTTTCGCCGCGGACATCGTCTTCAGCTCGGGCCAAAGCTTCGACACTTGTCGACGCACCTCGGCATCAGAAAAGGCGGCCATTTGGCGCACCTGGAAGGCCGGGATCCGGCTGCGATCGATCGTTCCCGAAGCGACCGCCGTAAGGAGCAACCGCGCTGAAGCCGGTCTCGCACAGAGCGTGACCACCACGGCATCGCGCGTCGGCTCCTTCAGTTTCGCGAATTGCGACAGCAGCACACTCGGAAGCTGCGGGTCATCGAACACCGCCAGGCTGCGGGCCGCATCGGGGCCCAGGTCGCGCTCGTCGAGCATTTGGAGCAACAGCGGCTTGAGGCCCGGCGCTCGCGCTTCGACGAGCACTCGTACGGCGTTCCGGCGCGCGGCCGGATCGGTCCCCTTCGAGTCGGCGATCCGCTTCAAGTCGCCCAGCGCCCGGCCATCGCCGAACACGACCGACAACTCGCGCACAAGTTGACCGATCTTGCCATCGGAGGTCGATTCCAACTCTCGCTGAGCCAACTTCCACGACGACGGCATCGGCGCTTTTCGCCAACCACGAAGGGCCTCGGCCATGCCGCTAAGAAGGGCTCGACGTTCGGTTTGGTCAGGCCGGCTGGAGAGAGTGACCAGCCGATCGACGGGCTGAGGCGAGGACCGCAGGTCCTCCGTCAACCGGCGGGCGACGCAGCGAACCAGCGGCAGCATGCGGCTCGACGCGGCAAGTTGCAAAGCGTGATCCGGATTTTCCGGTACCGCCGGCTCGATGCCGTACCAAATCATGAGCGGCAGGAACCGATCGCCAGCGAATTCCGAACGTGCCGCCAGGGGTAAAGCCAAGGGCCACCGATCCGCCATCGGCATTTGCTGGAGCACGGAGGCCAAGTAAAGCAGCACGAGTCCGGATCGGTCGCCGGCCGCCATCGCGGCGAAATCGGCGAGAGCAGCGGCGGACGGCGGTTTGCCGTCGGCAAGCAAGCGGATGGCCCAGACGCGGACGTGCTCGTCGGCGTGATACAGCTCCTTTCGCAGCCACCCGTCCGAGGTGCCGCCGGTCACATACAGACACCACAGGGCCCGCAGTTCGTGGATCGGATCCCCGTCCGTCGCAAAGATCCGACGCAGCTCAGAGTGCACTTTGTCCATTGGCCGACTCGCGGCGGCTCGCTCCTGCAGGATGCGGCGCGACTGGCGGACGAACCAATCGTTTTTCTGCAATTGGAGCGAGACCAGCTCGGCGTCGCTCAACTTGCTGAGATCGCCGAAGGCGGGGCGCGGCGGCTGCCCGTACGTAACCTTATAGATGCGGCCCGAATCGAGATGCACGCCATCCGCGCCGTGACACTCGCCGACATCCGACCAGTCGGACACATAAACGCCACCGTCGGCCGCCGCGAGCAGGTCGAGCCCGCGAAACCACGGGTCGGACGATTTCAGAAAGTCGGGAGCATGGCGGCCGACGTAAGCCGTGCCCTGCCGTTCGAGTGTGTCGTTGTTGAGTCGCCGTCCGTGAAAGTTGATCGTAAACAGGCTGCCGCGATACCGGTCTGGCCAATTGCCGCCTTGATAGATGAGCAAGCCAGCGTGCGCGTGGCCGCCCCCCGCTTGATCGGTCGTCGGCGAGACGCCGATCTTGCGGATGTCGCTCCAATGCTCGGCCGTGTCCCAATGGAAATGGTCCGCTGTCTGGCCGAGCAGTTGATAGACGTGCGGATTGTCATCTTCGCCGTACATTCGCTGAAAATGGGCCCCCGGCACGGCGTGCCACAGGTGGCCGATCACCGTGTTGATGAAAAACAGCTCGCCCTGTTCGTTCCAATCCATTCCCCAAGGGTTGGTCGTTCCGCGGCACACGACCTCGAAGATCTTGCGTGCCGGATGATAGCGCCAGATGCAACAGTTGAGCGGCGTGCGCTGCGAAGGCAGACATCCGGGAACTCCGACCAGCGACGTCGCCTGGATCCCATGCCGACCGTAGAGCCAGCCATCGGGTCCCCACCGTAGCCCATTGGCGATGTTGTGCCGCACCACGCCATCGTCCCATCCGTCCAACACGACCTGCGGCTCGCCGTCGGGAATGTCGTCGCCGTTGCGATCGGGGATGAACAGCAGACGCGGCGGACAGAGGACCCAAACTCCGCCGAAGCCAATTTCGACACTCGTCAGCTTCTGCGCCTTGTCCCAAAAGACGGTGTGCCGATCGGCCCGGCCGTCGCCATCCGTGTCTTCGAGGATCACGATCCGATCCTGCTTTGACAGGTCGAAGTTCATCCGCGCGTCAGAATAGGTGTTGT
>DASRXU010000199.1:0-23299 GCA_035687365.1 Planctomycetaceae bacterium
GTCGAACGTCTTCCGCGACGACGTCGCACGCGATTCGCTGACCCGCGAGGACGCGTTGGCCAACGCCCCGAAAACCGACGGACGTTTCTTCGTCGTGCCGCCGATCCTCGACGCTAACAGCAACTGAAAGACCGCCGGGAGCTCGGCTTCAGGCCGCGCTCGGGATAGAGGATCATGTCGATCAGCGGCGATTCGACCTCGCAATTGCTCGCCGCGATGGCGTCGGGTGAATTGTCGGCTGTCGATGTCGCGTCGGCGTGTCTCGATCAGATCGCCGCGCACGACCCGCAGGTCCAAGCGTTTCTCCACGTCGATCGGGACGGCGCGCTCCAGCAAGCCGCGCTTGTCGACGAGAAACGCCGCGCCGGCAAACCGCTGGGACAACTCGCCGGTCTGCCGGTGGCCGTGAAGGATGTCGTCAGCACCCGCGGATTGCCGACCACCTGCGGCAGCCGCATCTTGCAGCGCTACGTTCCCCCGTACGATGCCGAGATCATTCGCCGGTTGCGCGCGGCCGACGCGGTGATTCTCGGGAAGACGAACATGGACGAGTTCGCGATGGGCTCGTCGACGGAGAACTCGGCGTTTCAGATCACGCGAAATCCTTGGGACGCCGCGCGGACGCCTGGAGGCTCGAGCGGCGGATCGGCGGCCGCCGTTGCCGCGGGAATGTCGTCGGTAGCCATCGGCAGTGACACCGGGGGATCGATCCGACAGCCGGCTGGGTTTTGTGGCATCGTCGGCATGAAGCCGACCTACGGTCGCGTGTCGCGTTATGGACTGTTGGCCTACGCCAGCTCACTCGATCAACTCGGTCCATTGGCGACCGACGTCGCGGGAACGGCGACGCTGCTGGAGGTTATCGCCGGCCACGATTCGCAAGATTCCACGTCTGTCGATCGGCCCGTGCCCGAATACGGACTCACACTCGAACAGCCGCTGTCAGGCCTGCGGATCGGTTTGGCGCGAGAACACTTTGCCGCCGGCTTGGATGCGGAAGTCGCTGCCGTCACCCGCGCGGCGGCCGATGTTTACCGTTCGCTGGGAGCGAAGGTCGTTGATGTGACGCTGCCGCATTCCAAGTATGCCGTCGCCGCTTACTATCTGATCGCTCCCTCCGAAGCCGCGAGCAACCTGGCCCGCTACGACGGCGTGCATTACGGCCATCGGGCGGAGAAATTCGACGGTCTGATCGACATGTACGCCACGTCGCGCGGCGAGGGCTTCGGCGCGGAGGTCAAACGGCGAATCATGCTCGGCAACTACGCATTGTCTGCCGGCTATTACGATGCGTATTACCTCAAGGCACTCAAAGTCCGACGACTGATCCGCGGCGACTTCGATCGCGCGTTCGAGAGCTGCGATGTGCTGCTGTCGCCCGTCGCGCCGACGCCGGCGTTCAAAGTCGGCGAACTGGTCGACGATCCGCTGGCGATGTATTTGTCAGACATCTATACGCTGAGCGCGAATCTGGCCGGTCTGCCGGGGATTTCGCTGCCAGGCGGATTCAGCTTGGGCGGGCTGCCGATCGGTATTCAGCTTCAAGGGCCGCCGTTTGCCGAAGAGACCTTGTTGCGGGCGGCTCGCATGTTCGAGCGGGAAACACCGTGGCACACGAAGCGGCCGACGCTGGCGGTGCGACGATGAGTGACACGGCAACGGGCTATACCACAGTGGTCGGCCTCGAAGTCCACGTGCAGCTGCTGACGCGGACGAAACTTTTTTGCGGCTGTGCAAATCGTTTCAACCCGACGCAGCCGAACGTGCAAACGTGCCCCGTGTGCCTCGGCTTGCCGGGCAGCTTGCCGGTGATGAACCGGCAGGCCTTCGAGTTGGGACTCAAAACGGGTTTGGCGCTTAACTGTCAAATTCCAAAGCTCACCAAGTGGGACCGCAAACAGTATTACTATCCCGATTTGCCCAAGGGCTATCAGATCAGCCAATACGATCTGCCGTTCAGTTCGGAGGGCTGGCTGGAGATCGCCACTGATCCGCCCACCGACCCGGCGCGGCGGATCGGCATCATTCGCGCTCATCTCGAAGAAGACGCCGGCAAGAACTTGCACGATGAATCGGGGCGCGGCGGTGAAAGTCTGGTCGATTTGAATCGCGCGGGCACGCCCCTGTTGGAGATCGTCACCAAGCCCGACATTCGCTCGGGCGCCGAAGCGCATGCGTTTCTCGACGAACTGAAACTGTTGCTGACTTATCTCGAAGTCTCCGACTGCAACATGCAGGAAGGCAGCCTGCGCTGCGATGCGAACGTAAACCTGCACGTCGACGTCGACGGCGGCACGATCGCCACACCAATCGTCGAGGTCAAAAACCTCAACAGCTTTCGCGGCGTCGAACAGGCGATCGAATACGAAGCCAAAAGACAGTTCGAACTCTGGAAGCAGGGCGGAAAGAAGCTGGGCGAAATCTCCAAGGAAACCCGGGGCTGGGACGCGGAGCGGGGCGTCACCATCGGCCAGCGGGGTAAGGAAGAGGCCTCCGATTACCGCTACTTTCCTGATCCCGATCTGGTGCCGGTCACGATTGAGGAGAGCTGGCGAGAACGCGTCCGGGCCGGTCTCGCTGAGTTCCCTGCCGCCAAGCGGAAGCGGTTTCAGGCCGACCATCATCTGTCCCATTACGACGCGTCGGTCATCGTGGCCCAAGGCCGGGCGTTCGCCGACTACTTCGAGCGCGTGACGACTGCGTGCGGCGACGCCAAACAGGCAGCCAACTGGCTGACGCAGGACGTGCTGCGCGAAATGAAGGAGCGCCAACTCACGATTGAATCATTCCCGATCTCTGCCGATGTCTTAGGAACACTGCTGCAACGAATTGTGTCTCGCAAAATCACAACGAACAGCGGGCGGATGGTGTTTGCCACGTTGCTCGAGCGATCCACCGAAGGAAAGCCGCTCGGCACGGAAGCGGTCGATGCGATCATTGCCGACAAAGGATTGGCGATCACCTCTGGGGCCGATGAGCTGACTCCGATCATTGATGCCGTCTTGTCGGCCAACGCCAAGATCGTCGCCGACGTGAAGGGGGGCAAACAGCAGGCGATCGGTGCCCTGATCGGCCAAGTGATGAAGCAAGCCAAAGGGGCCGATCCGCAGGTTGTGCGGGAGATGATTCAAAGCCAAATTGCCGCAAGGCCGAGCTGACGTGGGGTCAGCTGTTATGACGGGCATTTTGCGATGCACTCAGTGTTGGATATTGAGCTGACCGCCTACGCAGTGTCGTTTCGCGAGAGCGGGTTTGCCGTCTTTCCGCGGTTGCTACCCGACGCGGAAGTCGACCGGTTGCGACAGGCGATCGAGTCGATTCCCGATTGTGATGCCGTGCGACGCAAACGCAACGTCTATGGCGTGCGGAATCTCTTAGACCTGTCGCCCGAGATCTGCCGCCTCGCCGCTCTGCCGGAAATCCGACGGCTGGTAACTCCCATCCTGGGTGAAGGCGCGTTTGCCGCGCGGGCCCTCTTTTTCGACAAGGTGCCCGGTGCCAATTGGGCGCTCGGCTGGCATCAAGACAGCGTGATCGCGGTTGCCGAATGTCGCGAGGTGCCCGGCTTCCTCGCTTGGGGACAGAAGGCCGGTGTGTGGCAAGTGCAGCCTCCGCCGGAGATTCTCGCCGAGATGGTTGCCGTCCGAGTCCACTTGGACGATTGCGGCCCCGAGAACGGCCCGTTGCGAGTGATTCCCGGCTCTCACCGGCAGGGTTGGCTGGACAACGAGATCGCGCGCTGGAAGCGCGAAGTCGAACCGGTAACCTGCCTGACGAGCGCGGGCGGTGCCGTCACGATGTGTCCTCTCATTCTTCATGCGTCCTCGAAGGCCCTCTCACCGAGCCATCGTCGCGTCGTGCACATCGAATACGCGAGCCAAGAGTTGCCCGGCGGGTTGCAGTGGCATCGACGCGTTGGAATTTCTGAGTCGGCGACGATCGTTTGAGCGGGTGAGCGGCGCTTGCTTGCGATGGTTGTCTAGGAACTCTAGAGATCAAGCACCCGCCAGCTTACGCTGGCGGCTCGCCGGGCTTGCGACGCGTGGCGAACCAGACGAGGGCGAAGCCGATGGCTGTGCCGATCGCGCCCGCGACGAGCCAACTGATCGGGAGTCCCGCCGATTGCACGTCGGTCGTTTCATCGAGGCCCAAGCCCCAACCCTTGAGTTCCTGCTGATAGTGCGCGGCGGCAAGTAACAGTGAGTTATGCGTCGCGTGCAACAGCATTCCGGGCAGGGCGCTGCCGCAACGAATGCACAACCAGCCCAGGACGAGGCCCAAAGCCGTGCTGGGGATCAATCGCTCGAAGTGCAGACGATCGGTCGCCACCAGGTGGAACACTCCGAACAGCAAGCTCGACAGCAGCACGGCTCGCGTGGCGGACATCGAGCTTCGTAGAGCCGACAGCAGGTAGCCCCGGAAAAAAAATTCCTCGCACACCGCCGGCACGATGCCCAGCGTCGCGATCAATAACGCGGGGGGGACTTCTTGAATCTTGCCGATCAGCTCCTTCGCCGCCGCCAGCGTTCGCGGATCGAACTCGATGACTTCCCACTGGCTGAGCCAAACCAAGATCTCGTGAGCGAAGGGCCACAGCGAAACTCCCAGCACGATCGCGCCTACGAACGCGGCCACCGGCGCGGACTTCAAACGGAACCCCGTCGAGAGGTCGACCCGATTCAGCACGGCCAACGCCAACGGAATCTGCAAAAAGACCAAGACCGTCACGAGAGCGGCCAATAGCAGCCGGCCGTCGAGGGAGACGAGGGTCGAGCGGCTGAGCAGATTCGACGCGAGGAAGTACGTCGGAAAAATGATCGCCAGCCCCAGCAGGCCGCTGGTCGCGGAGGGAGTGGCCGACACGCGCCGGGGACGGCGAAATAAATCGGACCACGTTCCGTGACTGCCGTAGAGAATCGCATCCGTCCCGAAAATCCGAGCGGCAACACCAATGGCTGCCAAGGCAAACAGTCCCGTCGAGATCACCACCCACAGTGCGGTCACCGGCTCGACCGTGTGCTGCAACAGATCGCGAGCCAACAACACGATGTTGACGAGCGGCGTCACCGCCAGCGGGCCCTGCAGCTTCAATCCGGGAATCATCGACAGCATGCCCGGCGCAATCGACGCGAGCATCAACGGAATCAGGTAGGCCTGAGCCTCCTTAAAACTGCGGGCGAAACTGGTCACCGCCAGCAGCACGGCCGAAAAGAAGGCCGCAAACAGGACGAGCAGGGCCGCGATCTCGAGTAGTTCCTCGAACGAAATCCCCTTGGGTCCGAAGATCAGGGTAGTCATGCCGATGCTGGCGATCGTGATCATCATGGCGGCCAGATTGACGACTGCCGTGAGCAGGGCCACGATCAGCACGGTCAGATATTTACCCAACAGGAGCTGCATCCGCGGCACTGGCGAGGCCACCAGCATCTCGAGCGTGCCGCGTTCGCGTTCGCCGGCCGTCAAGTCGATCGCCGGGTAGACCGCGCCAGTGATCGTCATCAGGATCAGAATCAGTGGGACGAGGGCGGAGAGTGAATGCGAGGCTGAGGCGGCCGTCGATTCGCCCCCCGACTCGATCGGTGTGGCGGACGTTTGGACCGGCACCACGCGGCTGACGACGCCCTTGTCTCGCAATTGGCGCTCGAGGCTTCGCTGATTAAGCGCGCTCAAGCAGCGCTCGATCCAATGGTAGGCGTCTCGACTCACGGCCGACTGCGGATCGTAGATCAGCTCGCAGTCGATCGCGCGTTCCCCTTTCGTGTTTGCCGTCGCCGCGGCTGCTGCTGGCTTGCGGATTCTGATGGCGACGTCGGCTCGGCCGTCGAGCACCGATTGCCGCAGGTCGTTGACAATTTCGTAGCTGACGGGGAGCGAAGGAGACATCGATTTCGTGGCGGTGGCACGGTTCTCTTCACCCGGACCCAAGATGGAATTGCCTCGCGATAGAATTTGTCCGAATTCCTGCGCTTCGGCGTCGCTGATGAAGCCCAAGGCGGGATCACTGTGTCCTGGCATTGCTTTGAGACTCGACAGCAGAAACCGCTCGAAGGCGACGCTCAGCAGCGGATAGACGAGCAGAGGCATCAAGATCAACGTGGCGATCGTGCGCCGGTCGCGTAGCGTCTCCCGCAGTTCCTTGAGCATCAACCGCAGGAACCGCGGAGTGAGGTTCCGCGGCGCGCGTTTTTCGCTCGGACCCGAATTCGTGTTCGGTGCGCCGGGAGAACTCATGACGGGCGGTCCCCCAGCCCAGTCACGGCCGACGAATCAGCGCTGCCCGCATGCCGCGTCAATTCCATGAACATTTCGACGATCGTGTCGCGTCCGCTTTGTCGGCGGAGCTCGTCCAACGTCCCCTCGAGCACGAAACGACCGTGATGCATCAGGCCGAAACGATCGCACAATCGCTGGGCCTCGTCGAGACGGTGGGTGGTGACGATGACGGCTCGACCTTCGCGTCGCAGTTGCGAGATGTAGTCGAAGATCGCCTGGGTGCCGAAGACGTCGAGCCCGCGGGTCGGCTCGTCGAGCAACATGATGGGCGGGTCGTGAATCAAGGCCCGGGCTAGATGCACTCGCTGACGTTGGCCGGTGCTCAACGTCGAGCAGCGCTGATCCAGAAACGGACCAAGGTCCATCACCTGGGTCAGATCCTTCAATCTCGATTCGGCCCGTTCGCGCGGCAGGCCGTAGAGATCGGCGAAGAACAGCAGCAGCTCGCGAGCCGACAGCCACTGATAGAGACCCGCGCTCGTCGAGACCAAACCGACGCGCCGCTTCACTTCTTCGGGCGCTTCCGACGATCGCAACCCCTCAACTTCCGCATAGCCGCTGGTCGGATTGAGCAGGCCCAGAATCATACGGACGGTCGTTGTTTTTCCCGCGCCGTTGGGGCCGAGCAATCCAAAGACTTCGCCGGCCGCGACGCTAAACGTGAGGTGATCGACGGCGACGATCTCCTCATTTCCGGAGCTGAAGGTCTTGGTGAGTTCGTGGACCGAGATCATCGGGTCTCAAAAACTAGATGTGGGACGGGCCGATTTGCGAGGTGCAACGACCCATTTTTCGCCCCTTGCGCAGGTCGCCGCACGAATTCACACTCAGTTCACATTTTCTTGATGCACTAAGTCCAAAGAGCCACTAGGGATTGGGGTCGAGCCGTCGGCGAGACACAAAGTTTTCAGAATTCCGCGGCTTGACATTTAAGCCCAGAGTTTTATATTGGCCAGCCGCTCAACTCACAACATCTTGCGTATAATTGTTTTTGTTCCCCAATAAATAGTGGTTCTCGGGAGGTGAAAACCACGAAAGAATTATAGTGAACTTTTGTATCATTTCGGCTATTCTGGGCCAAATCGTGAATGACCGGGATGTGCCGAGGTGCGAGACCGGTCGCCTGATCGTGGCAGACCACTTCCGACAGGCGACACGTCGGTTTTGTGAAGACGGCCAGGCCGTCGTGAGAAGTCAGAACGGAACCCATCCAGGAACATCCTAGACCAGGAGTGTGCATGATGCACGAAGCAAAGGGAATTGTGCAGGATCGCCTTTCACGTGGTGTCGTCGGCAATAATTCTGGCAGTAACCTCGGTGTTAGGCAGCGCGAGCGAAACGACGGTGCAGCGGTGACGAAAGCGACTGCTCAATTTTGCCCGGTCGATCAGGACCCCTTCGATACGGTCTCCTGGGAACTGCGGACGGCCCAGATCAAGGATGAGTCGGGCGACGTCCTGTTCGAACAAACCGACTGCGAGATGCCCGAAACCTGGAGTGCCCTGGCGACCAACGTCGTCGTCAGCAAGTACTTCTACGGCGAACCGGGCACGCCCGAACGCGAGCACAGCGTTCGGCAGCTGGTCCACCGCGTGGCTCGCACGATCGCCGACTGGGGCACCGCCGACGGATACTTCGCCACGCGCGAAGAGGGCGAGAATTTTTATCGCGACCTCTCGTGGCTGTGCCTCCATCAATACGGCTCGTTCAATTCGCCTGTTTGGTTCAATGTCGGCCTGTATCACGCCTACGGCATCAAGGGCTCGCGGGGCAATTATTTCTGGGACGTCAAGCAGGGAAAAATCGATCGCCCGACGACTCCGTACGAATACCCGCAAGCCTCGGCCTGCTTCATCCAGTCGGTCGAAGACAACATGGAAGACATCATGCGTCTCGCGACCAGCGAGGCCATGCTGTTCAAGTACGGTTCGGGCACCGGCACCGATCTCTCGACCATCCGCAGCGCCCGCGAAAAACTAAGCGGCGGCGGCATTCCCTCCGGCCCGCTGTCCTTTATGCGGGTCTACGACCAGATCGCCGCGGTTGTGAAGTCCGGCGGCAAGACGCGCCGCGCGGCCAAGATGCAAAGCCTCAAGGACTGGCATCCCGACGTCCTCGAGTTCATCCAGGCCAAGCGCAAAGAGGAGAAAAAGGCCCGCACGCTGATCGAGAGTGGCGAGTACGACTCGAACTTCAACGGCGAGGCGTACAGCTCGATCATGTTCCAGAACGCGAATCTCTCGGTTCGCGTCTCCGACGAGTTCATGCAGGCCGGTATCGACGGTAAGAAATGGAAGACCCGTTGGGTCACCGATCCCAAAATTGCCGGCCCCGAGCACGAGGCCAAGTTCCTGCTGCGACAAATCGCCGAGGGGACCTGGTACTGCGGCGATCCGGGCGTGCAATACGAAACGACCATCAATCGCTGGCACACCTGCTCGAACTCGGGCCCGATCAACGCGTCGAACCCGTGCTCCGAGTACATGTTCCTCGACGATACGGCCTGCAACCTCTCGAGCCTCAACCTCAAGAAGTTTCAGGAGCCGGACGGTCGCCTCAATGTCGAGCGGTTCCGCGCGGCGGCCGCCATCTTCATCACGGCGCAGGAAATTCTCGTCGATCATGCCAGCTATCCGACGCCGAACATCGCCGAGAACAGCCATCGCTTCCGGCCGCTGGGGCTGGGCTACGCTAACCTCGGCAGTCTGCTGATGTCGATGGGCATTCCGTACGACAGCGACCAGGGTCGCGGCATCGCCGGCGCCCTTACGGCCCTCTTGAACGGGCAGGGGTACCTGACGTCGAGCCAGATTGCCGGCAAGTTGGGTCCGTTCGCCGGCTACGACGAGAACGAGCGGCCCATGCTCCGCGTGATGGAGATGCATCGCGACGCCGTCGAAGAAATCGATCCGGCCTGTCCGGGTTATCTCGCCGAAGCGGCCGGCGAAGTTTGGGACGAGTGCCTGGCGAGCGGCCGTCGCTTCGGCTACCGCAATGCCCAGGCCACCGTGCTGGCTCCCACCGGCACGATCGCCTTCATGATGGATTGCGATACCACGGGCATCGAGCCCGACATCGCCCTCGTGAAGTACAAGCAGTTGGCCGGCGGCGGCATGATGAAGATCGTCAACCGCACTGTGCCTAAGTCGCTTAGCACGATGGGCTACGAACCGGCCGAGATCGAGGCGATCGTCAAGTACATTGACGAGAACGACACGATCGAAGGCGCCCCCGAGCTGCGCGACGAGCACCTGGCCGTCTTCGACTGTGCGTTCAAACCCAAGAACGGCAAACGGTCGATCGCCTGGCAGGCGCACGTCAAGATGATGGCGGCCGCCCAGCCTTTCCTCTCCGGTGCGATTTCCAAAACGGTCAACATGCCGGAAGAATCGACCGTCGAGGAAATCGAAAACGCCTACCTCGAAGGTTGGCGGCTCGGCCTCAAGGCGCTGGCCATCTACCGCGACGGTTCCAAGAAGAGCCAGCCGCTCAACACCAGCAAGGGAGCGGACGCCAAGAAAGGCGGAGCCTTCCAACCGACGCGCCGTCGCCTGCCTGCCACCCGTCAATCGCTGACGCACAAGTTCTCCGTCGGCGGGCACGAGGGCTACATCACCGTCGGTCTGTTCGAGGACAACTTGCCCGGCGAGCTGTTCATCACCATGGCCAAAGAAGGCAGCACGATCGGCGGGCTGATGGATACCATCGGCACCGAAACGTCGCTCGGTCTGCAATACGGCGTGCCGCTGCGGGT
This sequence comes from Planctomycetaceae bacterium, assembly GCA_035687365.1. Classification (GTDB taxonomy): domain Bacteria; phylum Planctomycetota; class Planctomycetia; order Planctomycetales; family Planctomycetaceae; genus DASPSM01. The sequence goes on from DASRXU010000199.1 coordinate 10,028, forward strand.
GTTTGTCGACAAGTTCTCTCACACCCGCTTCGAACCCTCGGGCTGGACCACCAACCCGGAAATCCCGCACGCCAAGAGCGTTGTCGATTACATCTTCCGGTGGCTTGGCATCCAATTCATTCCCGGCTATCGCGAAGCCAACACGCCCAAGCGCGAGGAGAGTGGAACCGATCCCAAATCGGACCCTAAGAACGGCCCCACCAAAAACGGGGCCGGCAAATCCGAGACGACCCCCGCGGCCGTGGCCGGAGCGATCAAGTCATTGGTTTCACCGCACACCAACGGCAACGGATCCAACGGCCACGCAAATGGAAACGGCTCGAGCGGGAACGGGCACGGCAACGGAAAACATCACGAGCCGGCTCCAGTCCTGGACGGACCCATGATCCGCAGCCAACAATTCGCGACGTTCCAAGACGACGCCCCGGCCTGCGACAACTGCGGAGCCATCACCGTCCGCAACGGCAACTGCTATCTCTGTCACAATTGCGGGAACAGCATGGGATGTAGCTGACGGACCAGCCGCATTTCGTGTGGAGTGGCACCGCGGTCTTCGGAGGGACCGCGGTGCTTTTTATTGCGCCCGGGACTTGATGTGGTGACAAGCACCCTTTTAGCTGGTTACGATCGCCTTAGTGTAACTGCCGCAACCACGGGCCACTCCCTGCAAATCGAGGCCTCGGGCAATGTCCTCGAACGGATCTTCGCATGCTTCCTTTGCGCGACTTGCATGGATATCCGCTGCCGTTCACATAACGCTAATTCTCGCGGTTCTAAAGGCTTATCAATGGGTACCTGGCGACGCTGCCTACCCTCCTAAATGGATCGCCACCGCGGCTGGAGCGATGTCGTTCCCCGTCTGCGCATTCACCAACGTTGACCCCGTGCCTTCGACACCGTCGATGATCTCGTTTCATTGGTGGCGCCGCCGCATTTTTGAGATTCCGTGGTTCGCGTGGCTGCTAAATGTAGCCGTGTGGGCACCCCTGCTCGCCTGGGTCTCGGCATACCTGATTCGCGCATCGGCAAGTCGCGTTGCATTTGTTTCGGCCATCCTGGGAATTGTCGTCCTCAACGCAGCATGCTATTCCCTATTGGTCAGTATCGAGTTTAGTAACGAATGGAAGGATTTCATTTCCGTCTTCGGAACGCTAGCCACACTTGTGGGCCTTGCAATCGCCATTAAGCAGATCGGAGATGCGACGACAGCCGCAATCGCCGCCCGCAATGCGGCTCTCGAGCAGGCAAACGACTACCATCATCACTATTTTACGTTTGCCATTGCTTCTGCCAAAAAATACTTCACGTTGTCAAGACACAAGATACACCAAGCGCGCGCTTCCGGGCCGAACGCAGCACTCGACTGGATGTCGGCGTCCGAGTATCTGGCGTTAACCGCTGACGTTCTCGAAAATGCGCCGGCGTCTTGCAAGGCTGAGGACAGCGGTGCATTTCAGGCACTACGGGATAGTCTTCGGTCCAATGTCCACGAATGTCAGCGCATGTCTGGAGGCGGGCAAAAGCACAGTATTGCCGAATGGAACACACTTGATGACGAATTCACTCGGTTACTGCTCAAATACTTGGCGCCTCTACCCAAGGTCCAATGATGGCAAACATCCTCAACATGCAGCAGGTGCTGCAGAGTCTTATCCAGAGGACACGCGCTCGACAGCTGCGCTGGGATATTGACACTGGATTCGACCTAGCGCGAGAGTCACCTGTCGAGATTCGGCGAGAGTCGGGAGTTAACGCGACCAGTGTGCTTGCTTCGGCGTACGTGTGCCGTTTGCCCCACTCCATTATTCGCGTACGTTACTATGACGCGCGCAACGCGCCCGCCGTTGCCGTTCTCAGAATTGAGCTTCCGAACGGAGGGCTACTCGGCGACTGGACCATCTTCGACGGGGATCCGGTGTGGAATGAACTCCAGGGATTGGTGCAGCTCATAGCTGAGCAATGTGCGCAACCAGTGTTTGAGGAATTTCTTCGCTCCATTGACGAAGTCTCCTTGGATACCAACAGCACCGAGCATCGCGGGTTAGCATCTGAAGAGGCAGCGTTACGGTTTTTCAAATTCGCCGCCGGTCCGTGGAACCTGACTTATTACCGCGGAAACGTCGGATATCATGAGGAGCTCCGTATCGACGAAAGTGGCAACTATTTTCTCTTAAAGATAAAGGACCGACCGTATTTTTATCTGCGGGATGTGTATTACGATCCTGAAAACCGAAGCGTCAGTTTTGCAAAAGTGGATGCAACCGGAGTCAAGGCTGGCAAAATACGCCAGACGGAGGTTCTCCAGATCGATGCAACGGGGCAATCGATGAAAGGCTACGCGCAACATGACCGTCATCGGTTAGAGTACACACGGCCCGACAAACGTACGTGACCACGCAAGGGGCGACTCAGACGTCGTCCAGCATCGGTGTATTTTGCGTTTTCCAGCCGCGATCGCAGGACTTGCGTCGCCAGCCATTAGTTCGGCGTCGATGGCGGCAGGTCCTCCTATGAACCAGTAGGCGAACGGCGTCCTGTTCGGTGGGACCACGATGATTTGTTGTTGCACCTAGATCCCGGGCCTGCGCTTCGACAGGGACTGTGGAATCTCGACCTTCGCGCCTTCGGAGAATTGCTCGCGTGGACTCGGTCTCGTCGAAGCTCGATCCTTTCGCGGAGTCCTTTTCCGTGGGAGTCTTAGCCGCCGCCAAGCGACGTGGCCGCAGTCGAGGCGGGCGATTGCGATGAGCGGGCGTCCCGGGCTAAAGAGCTTCGTGCCGGGTTTGAACGCGAAAGGCCCCCAGGCTCCCGCGTGATCGCCCAGCCGGTTTCCACATTCTGAGAGCCGCATTCTTTGCAGGTTGTCGGTTGGTCCCTGGCGTTCCTCCGAATCGCTCCTCTTGAAAACGGTGAGTGGCGACAATCGGATCAAAGGCCGGCATACGTTGCGGGGTTCCCGGATCGGACGGGGGCGGTGGCATCGGTGAGGTTGTCTCGGCCCGTTGGGCCTTCGGAGGCGCAGCAAAACGGGCCCATGGATCCCAGGCCTGCGCTGCGCTCCGACCTGGGCTTTAGAATCTCGGCCCGTTGGGCCTCAATGCAATTGGAGATTGATCGCGAGGGCTAGTCCCAGACGTAGCGTTCGTCGAACTCGATCTGGTGGCGACGGAAGAAGGCGCGGAGTTCGTCTTGGAACGTTTTGGCGCGGTGGTGTTCGTCTTGGTTTTCGATGTAGCGCTTCACGCGGCCGGCGTTTGAGGCGCTTACGGAAAAGACGGCGTAGCCTGCTTGCCAGCGGAAGGCGGGTGTGCCGCGGCTATGGCGTTTGATCCATTTTGAAGATTCGGTCTTCATCGTCTCGATCAGTTTGGCAATCGTGACAGTTCGCGAGAGCCGGCACAGCACGTGCAGATGGTCAGCGACGACTCGCAAAGCAATGGCCGAGCAGTCGATGCTTTGAAGAGACCCCGCCAGATACGCTTCCAGATCCCGTCGCAAGCGGACATCGCGTAGAAACGGCTCCCGATTCTTCGTGCTGTAGATCACGTGCACCAACACATTCGACAACGACTGCGGCAACTCTGTTCCCTTTAACCGAGAGGAACGAATCGAATCCTCGAGCGTTCATGCGATCGATCAGCGGCGCGGAGAGGCGCGGTCGGATGCGAATCTCGCGAGATACTCATCTTGAGCCCTGTAAGGGCGAGATTCTATAGCCCAGGTCGGAGCGCAGCGCAGGCCTGGGATCCGGGGCGACCACCCGTCGCCTCCGAAGGCCCAACGGGTCGAGACAAGCAAATGAGACCACGCTCCGCTACCGCGCTGGGCGCAATCGGACTATCGGTGAAAACTGGGCTTGTTTGAATTACGTTTTTATGGCTCATTGGAGATAGCGGATGTTGCATCACGTCGAAGCTCCGCGCCTTGGTGACGTCCAAGTGCGCCATTCGCTCTCCGTGCGCCTGCCGCCGCGCCAGTTCAAGCTGTTCAAAAACTATCCACCGGGTCGGGTCAGATAGTTTCACTAGGGAGTTGACCCGGCAAAGTATCTGACCCGGTCCCCACGCGACGTAGAAATTCGCGTTGCCGTCGTCGGTGCGCGTCCAGCGAACACTCGACCAAGCTGGGCCGGCGACGGCCGGCGCCCTTCAGGTCCGGACACTTTCTTGTAACATGGGGCCGACTCGAACCCGATCTGATTCGTGCTGACATTTTGAAAACGCGTTCGCGCGCCGGCGGGAATGGGATGAACGGCCAATGAGCTCTTCAGCCGGCGATCGGCGTTCATCACAGTTCGCGACCGATGCTCTCGCCAAAATGGTAGCGGCGGTCCGCGCCAATCGCTGGCCGGTTTTGGCGAGTGTGTTGATCTTGGCGCTGCATCCGATCGTGTTGCGGTGGCAGGGGCGACGGTGGTGGTGCGCCTGCGGGCAGCCGTTTCTTTGGGCGGGCAACGTTCACAGCAGCCACAATTCCCAGCACCTGGCCGATCCCTACAGTTTCTCGCACATCGAGCACGGGATCTTGCTGTACGGACTATTCACGTGGCTGTGGCCGCGGATGTCGCTCGGCTGGCGGTTCGTGCTGACATTGGCGGTCGAAGCCGGTTGGGAGATCGTCGAGAACACGAACTACGTCATCAATCGCTATCGCGAGGGGACGATCGCCTTCGATTACCTGGGCGACACCGTGGGCAACTCGGTGGGAGACATCCTGAGCTGCTTGATCGGTTTTTATCTCGCGCGGTGGATCGGCTTCTGGGGCTCCCTAACGTTCATCGTCGTGACAGAGCTCGTGATGCTGCTGTGGATCCGCGACAACCTGCTGCTCAACATCGTGATGCTGCTGCACCCGTTCGAAAGCATCAAGCATTGGCAGGCGGGGGGCTAGGCGACCAGCGTGCAAAAAGAGCCGCGCACGAAGTAAGCGGTCTTGCGACGTTGGAAACCAACAGACCGCCTACTCCAGTGCGCCGCCCCGACGTAGTCCAACATTCCCCGCCTGGCGCAAGTCTCCGCAATCGCTGTGGTTGGACGTTCCCGCGTCGGGATCATTGCCGCGAGCAGCTTCCCAAACCGACGACTCCGTCGTCGCTTCCCCGAACGACAGCGAGCTGTCGGCTTGGGAAAGTGGGCCCGATCAGAACACCCCTCGTCGAGTGCTTCGATTGGCGCTGGTTGAGAACCGGCGGGCTGACACCCGCCGCTCGCCGCGGAGGGGAAAACCGCTTACTGCGTGCGCGGCTCTTCAAATGGTGGGCCTGCGGTCGCCTTTGGCGAACTTGTCTCACCCTACAAGGACGAGGTCAGTCGAGCTTCGCCGCACGACTCGTGTTGCTGACTTCGGCCGTCAGGCTTCGCAAATACGCATAGAGATCGGCGAAGTCGGTGGGCTTCAGGTCTTTAAGCAGGCCGGCGGGCATCAGCGAGGTTTTGAGTGTGCGGCGTTCTTCGATTTCGCCGGGGATGAAGCGGAACGTTTGATTGGTTGCGTTGCGGAGGAGGACTTCGTCGACCGCTTCGTAGACGATCATTCCTGTGTAAACGTGCCCGCCGCGCGTTTCGATCATTGTCGTCTGATAGCGGGGCGAGACGTCGCGGTTGGGTTGGATGATGGCAGTGAAGAGATCGTCACGCGAGAACCGCCGGGCGGCGCCTGCCAGGTCGGGGCCGAGCGCGGTGCGGCCGTTGTGGCATTGGGCACATGTTCGCGACTCGAATAGTTTCTTGCCGCGAGTCGGGTCGCCCGTGTTCCAGTCGACCTCGGCCAACACCTGGCGGGCTTGCGAGGAATCGTCTCCGCCCAGCGCGTTCATTCGGGCGAATTCTTTGGGATACGTTTGTTCGAGCCAGTGGCTCCATTTCTCGAGAACGTCTGGCTGCGGCTTGCGACCGGCCTCGCCGACGACGAAGCCAAAATCTTCGTTCGTGCTGCGTTTCAAAGCTTTAGCGGCTCGCTCCCGCAGAATGAGTTCCGGTTTGTCGTTTCCTAGACGGCGGAGAGCGTTGATCAGTGCGATGTGCTCTGCTGCTGACCGGCTCACGGGAAGTTTTTCCAAAGCGGACAGGCAGGCGTCGACCACTTCTAGCTGGGCCGATTCCAGCCCTTCGATGAATTTGGGCCGATCGGCTTCCTGGGGCTTCTGAGCGAGAGCCATCACGATGGCGCCGCGGAGCGGATAGTCGCCGTACTTGCTGCGAATGAGCGCGCGGTGCGCGGGCACCGCCGACTCGCCCAAAAGGAAAACGACGCCACTAGTCCATTTGAAATGCGGGTCGCCCTGAATGTTGCGCACGAATGCGTCGGTCGCCGGCTTGAGCAATTCGGGGCTGATCTCGCTCAAGAAGAGGACGTGACCGGGGCGTCCGAACTGCTTCTCCGCGACAATCTGGGCCGGCAGGTCGCCGTCGAGGGCGACGAGCTGCTTGTACATTTCGCCCACGCGATCGTCCCAGTTGCGGTCCTGGTTGAGTTTGCGGGCTGCGATCTTCGGCTCCAGCTCGATCAGAGCCTGCGCGATTTTCTGACACTGCGTGGAAGTGCGGTCGACCGGAATTGACGCGGCCACGCACAGATAGTGAATGTCGCGAACGGGGCTCGACGTCTCCGAAATCTGGTCGAGGACCCGATCGAGCAGGGCCGCATTCAGAGGTTGCAGCATGGCAATCACGCGGGCCAACTCGAAATCGACGTCGGCGTTTTTCGTCGGGAAGAGTTGGGCGATCCGGATTCGCAGCGCGTCGAGTTCACGCTCGTGCGGCTTGAGGTCGATCAGGCTCGTATAACCGTCGAACATCGGCGCGACTGCTCGTCCTGGTCCGCAATCTCCCAACGCAATCTGCATGACGCGGACGGCTTCCAGCCGCAGGGCGGGGGACTCCGTCTTGCCGAAGACTTTGATCGCGCGTTCCAGTGCGGGCAGATTGAGCTGCGTGGTGCGCTCGCAACGGCCAAAGGCGAACCACAGTTCGGCTGCCGGGTTGGATTGGTCGAGCGTGAGAGAGATCGCGGTGGCTTGGGCGTCGTCGAGCCGGCCGATGAGTCGGGCGGCTGCGAAACGGACGCTGCGATCGCCGTCACCCAGGCGGCCGACAATCGCGGGCAGCAGCGATTCGAACGAGCCGACGGGTTGGGCCGTCCACAGGGCCTCAAGAGCCGCGCGGGCGACCGAGGCGTCGTGATCCTCGAGGAAAGGTTTGAAGGAGGCCGCCGGGTACGACTTGGACGATCGGCCCGCCGACCAGATTGCGGCGCCCCGCACGGCCGCCGCCTGATCGCCGGCGAGCGTGTCGAGGGTATTCGCGTCGAGGCCGCCGAAGAGTTCCGTCAGGATCTCGATGGCACGCACTCGTTGGGGAACCGTCCGTAGCGGATCGGCGGCCGCGTTGATGAAGACAGCACGCCCAAGTCTCTTGGCGGCCGGCCCCCACTCGTTGCGCGACCAGGCACTTTGTGGCTGCAAGGCAGTCAGACAGCTCAGGAGGGAATCGTGGCGCCGCACCGGAGTGACGTTGAGCGCCAGGCGATGGGAGGGCGACGGAGCCGTATTGGGTTTCGCTGGAAGTTTTTGGTTGCCGGCCTGTGAGGGATTGGCGGTCAGCGTGGTCGACAAAAACGCACCGTTCTTTGCCGGGCCAGAGGGAGGCGCGGTGGGGGACTTGTCGCCTTTGCCAGATTCGGCGATCCGCGGATGTGCGTCGCCCGCCTCACTTGGGCCCGCCTTCGATTCGCCGGAAGTCAACAGCACGGTCGGATTCGCGGGGTGATCGCCGACGTAGCTGACCTTAAACACGCCGCCGCGAGTGCCCCGTCCGCCGACCGAAATGTACAAGCTGCCGTCGGGTCCAACCTCAGCATCCGTCGGCGCGAAACCAAAGTCGCCTTTGGGCGACATGAACGCGTAAGGCATGCTCGTCCAGCTGCCGCCAAATTTTTTCAGCGGCACGGTGAGCACCCGACCAAAAGTCCAATCCAGCACGAACAGGGCCCCGCGGTAGTGGCGGGGAAACTGTGTGTGCTGGTAGCAAACGACGCCGGTCGGCGAGCCGCGTCCGAACGAAGCGACGACCCCCGGCATATCGAGATAGTGATCGGGACGGATCCAGTTTTGACTCACCCAGCCGGCGTGCGTGCCGGGGAGCATGTGGAGCACGCGAATCGGCCGATACCAGGGCAGCGAGACTTCTCGTTCGCTGTCGCTATCGAAGACGAACAGATCGCCCGACTCGTTGATTGCGAAGTCGTACGAGTTGCGCATGCCGTCGGCCACGATCTCTCCGCGCGAAAGATCCGGGCTGAGTCGCAAGAGGCAGCCCGCATGCGGTTCTTTGATCGGAGAGTTCTTGAGCGTGATGTACGAGGACGAAATGCCGGCGTCGTTGCCGAGGATCACGTACCACCAGCCGTCGGGCCCTCGTTGGACCGCATGGGCGTGGTGCTCGCCACCGGTTTTGAATTTGAGGAACACATCGGGCCGCCCGTCCGCGCGATCGTCTTTGTTGGCGTCGCGATAGCGGATGAGGCCGGCGTCACCCGTGCAGATCAGGTCGCGCCCGTGAAAACACATGCCCTGCGCGCCGCTGGCCGGCCCGTCTGCGAACTGCTTATAGGAATCGGCGACGCCGTCGTGATTGGCGTCAATCAAGATGCGGACGTATCCCGGACCGGAAACCACCACTCGGCCCAAAGAGTCGAACGTCAACGAGAAGACGTCGTGAGCCAACTGGTCGTCAGCGTATTGCGTGACGGCGAATCCTTGGGGCACCTGAAGACTGGCCGCATCCCCAGACTGCGCTCGGTTGCAAAGCCCGGCTGCCAGCAGACTGGTTCCCAAGAGCAGCCGTGTGACAGATTGACGGCGACACATCATGTGTTTCTCCGACGGCCGACACGAATAAAGGGTGCGGTTAGGGAACCCGTGAAAGACGGGACAGCTAGTTGTGCGATGGCGCGCAGCGAAGGTTGTACAACTGTCAGGCGCCAACCCGCTCAAGCTGCCATTCTGATTGCCGGATAGGTTGACAAACTCGTCACAGGGGAAAGACTTCAGGCAGGGCTGCAACTCGTGATGGCGCGGAATCTTAGCGATTTTGTTGGATTTGGGGCAATGTCGGAATCCCAAAGCCTGTCCGCATTTACCGTTTTATCGCAAATCGAATATCATCGGAAACCGTAGCGGATTTCGCCCCAGCCCGATCATGCGGCAGCCCGCGTCGGAGGCAATCGGCCCTCGACGGGCCCAGCAAATTGAACCCTCATTTGTCAGCCATTCGACGTACGCTCCAGAGCGTGTGTTCGATCGGTCTCTCCCTAGGGCGTCCATTATGCGTAGATCTGTCTCATTGGCCCCCGCGGTTTTGATCGTCGCCGTCGCCCTCGTCTGTCGAGTCGCCCAGTCGGCCGGCCCGCCGCCGACCAAAATTCGCCTCGACAGTATCTTGGGCCCGCCCAACGGAACCTCGCTGACGGGGATTGCGCCCGACTCGGACCCGGCCGAGAAGCAGCAGCCTCTCGTTCGCGTGGCTCTTGTCCCGACGGCCGCCAAAACAGGCGAAATCGTGACTCTTGCGGTGACGGTGACCGTGCCCGGGGACTCTTACACCTACTCCACTAATCCGACGGGACTCGGCGCGACGCGGATCGAGATTGCCGATGCCGCCGGTTTAACGCCGCTGGGCGAGTTCGAAGCCGATCACGTGCCCAAAATCGAAAAAGACGAGAGCACCGAGAAGCCGGTCGAAAAATTTGAACACGGCGTGACCTGGCTGCGGCAATACAAGATGACGGCCGACCGGCCCGAGGATGTTCACGTCAACGGTTTGCTCGACCTGCGTTATTGCAGCTCGAAAGGCTGCCGAATCTTTTCTCAGAAGTTCGACGTTCGGCTGGTGAAGAGTGCGACGGGAGGTATCGAGACCGCCGCCGTTCCCGAGTCGACTCTGAGCCAGGTGGTCATCCCGAAGGCATTCGGCGGTCAAACGGGGCATGCGAAGCTCAACTTTCTGCTAAGCCCGGCGGATCCCAAGCCGGGCGACATCGTCACGCTCGATGTCACGATGTCACTCGATCCCGATTGGCACACGTACTCGACGACGCAGAAAGAAGGGAGCGGCTCGACCACCACGAAGATCGAGTTGAAGTCGACCAAGAATCTCACTCCAATCGGCGAGCTCTTCAAACCGAGCCGTGAGCCGGAACACAGTGCCCAGGAAGCGTCCGGACTCGAGCCGAAGGAGACTTATCACGGCGAGATCACGTGGACGCGGAAGTTCAAATTTCAACCCGGGAAGGATGGGAACGGCTTCGGCGTTTCGGGGAGCATCCACTATGGGGTCTGTAACCAGGCGACGTGTTTGCCCCCGCAAACGGTCAAATTTCAACTCGGCGATCTTAAAGGTGCCGGAAAGCCTCCTGTGCCGTTAGCCGACGATTCTGAGCCGATGGCCAACAACTCCTATGTGGCAGACTCGGGCTCGCTCGCCTTTTATCTGTTCGGGGCGTTCTTTGGAGGAATGCTGCTGAATGTCATGCCCTGCGTGCTGCCCGTGTTGGCGATCAAAGTCTTGAGCTTTGTGCAGCAGGCGGGCGAAAGCCGCTCGCGGATCTTTCTGTTGAACGTCGCTTATTCCGGCGGCGTGCTGGCCGTGTTTCTCGTGCTGGCGACGTTGGCCGTTGGAACCCGGTTGGGTCTGTCGTCGGCCGATCTCTCGTGGGGCGGACTCTTTGCCGACACGCGGTTCAATTTGATCATGGCCTGTCTCGTCTTCGCCATGGGATTGAGCCTGCTGGGAGTATTCGAGATTCCCGTGCCGGGAATGGTTGGCTCGGCGGCAGGCGGTAATCGCCAGGAAGGGCTGCTCGGCGCCGTGCTCACCGGTATCTTCGCCACGCTCTTGGCGACTCCTTGCACGGGGCCGATCATGGCGGCGGCCGTCGGCTGGTCGGTGCGACAACCGACGTACATCGTTTACCTGGTGTGGGGCGTGATGGGATTGGGAATGGCGTCCCCCTACCTCCTGCTCGGACTGTTTCCGCAGTTGGTGCGTTGGCTGCCGAAGCCGGGCACCTGGATGATTCGGCTGAAAGAGTTCGCGGGCTTCGTCCTGTTGGCGTCGGTCATCTTCATCATTTACTACACGGACAAACGCTTCACGATTCCCGTGCTGGTGATGCTCTTGGGCGTCGCGTTGGGCCTGTGGATGATCGGAAATCTGTACGACATCAATTCGCACATTCGACACAAAACAACGGTGCGAGCTGCGGCGCTGTTTCTCACTGCGATCATCTGCTGGATCGGTTTCAGCCTGTCGGTTGAAAGCAAGTACAAGCTCCACTGGGAGCCATTTTCAGAATCTCGCCTCGCGGCGCTCTTCAAAGAGAAGAAGACCGTCTTGATCGACTTCACGGCTGAGTGGTGCATCAATTGCCACGTCAACGAGCGGGTCGCGCTCAATACCGCGGGAACGCAGTCATTCGTCGAACAGCATGACATTGTGCCGCTGTTGGCCGACTTCACTGACCAACCCCCGGAACTGAAGCGGTGGCTGCACAAGTTCCAGCAGGACGGCGTGCCGCTGACGGTGATCTTCCCTGCCGATCGCCAAAACGATCCGATTGTGCTGAGTGGCCTGTATTCGCAGGGGACGCTACTGGAAAGCCTCAAGGAGGCGCTGGCAGCGGGGAACAACGCACGTACCGACGACGTAGCGACGAACGTGCGCTAAATCGAAGTGGCTCTCGCCGACCGAATCACAGATCGATGCCCAGCTCTTCGATCTTGCGATAGAGACTCGACAGGCCCAGTTTGAGCCGTTTGGCGGCTTCTCGCTTGTCGGGCCATTGCCGCAGCACGCGTGAAATGTGCAGCCGCTCGTAGTGGCGCAGTGCAGTCCGCAGGTCGTCGGTGTCGGGCAGGGGTTGGCCGATGCCGAGCAAATCAGGCGGCAAATCCTTCGGCTCGATCAGCGTGTCGTCGCACATCATGACGGCCCGCTCGACGGCGTTGTCGAGCTGGCGCACGTTCCCCTTCCACTGGGCCGCCATCAGCAGGCGGATCGTTTCGCTCGTCGCGCCTGTCACCCGTTTGCCCATGGCCCGCGAGTGTTTTCCGATGAAGAAATCGACCAGCTCGGGAACGTCGTCGAGCCGCTCGCGCAGGGCGGGGATATGAATCTTCACGCCGTCGAGACGGTAGAAGAGATCCTCCTGAAAGCGGGCTTCGGCGACTTCGCGCATCAGGTCGCGGGTGGTCGAGGCGATGATGCGGGCTTGCACGCGGACGGTTTCGGAGCCGCCGACCGGCATGATCTCGCCGTATTCGATCGCGCGGAGCAATTCCGATTGCGTGCCGAGCGGCAACTGCGAGACTTCGTCGAGAAAAACGGTCCCTTCGCCGGCGTGACGAAAGATGCCCTGGCGGTCGGTGCCCGGGCCGGTGCTCGAGCCGAAGAGCTGCGTCTCTAACAGTTCGACGGGTCGTGTGCCGCAGTTGACGGCCAGGAATTTTTCGTCGCTTTTTGGTCCCGCGGCGTGGATGGCGCGGGCGAAGAGTTCTTTGCCGGTTCCCGTTTCGCCGACGAGCAGCACGTTGGAATTGGTGACCGCGACTTTGCGAATCGTCTCTTGGAGGTCGGCCAGGACTTTGCTCGAGCCGACGATCTGATCGAAATCGCCGCGACGAGCCAGCTCGCGCCGCAGCACCTGGTTCTCGATGTGTAGCTGCCGATAGCGGTAAAGCCGATCGAGCTTGTTGGCGAGGTCCTCGAAGATCACCGGCTTCACGAGGTAATCGAAAGCGCCGGCCTTGAAAGCCTCGACGGCGTTCTCGACCGTGGCATAGGCCGTGATGACGAGCACCGACGTTTCGAGATTCACTTGCTGCAGCCGACGCAAGAGCGCCAGCCCGTCGCCGTCGGGGAGTTGCACATCGCAGATCGCGACGTCGAAGTCGCGCTGGCGGGCCAGCTTGAGCGCATCGGCCACCGTGGCTGCGTCGGCGACCGAGTAGCCCTCCCCCGTCAGAAATTCCCGCAGCGTCGTGCGGATGATTTCTTCGTCCTCGACAATCAGAATCGAGCGGCTCGTTTTCACAGGCCGTTGCGGGTGCCGCAGATGGTCGGAGACGGGCAGGGAAGTCGTCACGATTGCCGATCGCTCAAAAAGTGTCAGGCCTAGATGGCGTCAGGTTGCAGAAACCTCTTCGGTCGAGGCCGCCAAAGCTGGCGGAACATCGGGCCACTTACGCACATTATCGCAGGTCACGAAGACGGTGAA
>DASRXU010000200.1:0-1876 GCA_035687365.1 Planctomycetaceae bacterium
TGCCGGCTTCGCGACACTCGTAGTCAACCGATCCGCCCTAGGCTCAGAACCCAATTATTTTCTTGCCCTGAATCGGACGGGTCGGATTCGAGCTCCTTGGTTGATGGGATCGGATCAATTGGCCAACGAATTCTGGTTGAGCGACCGGCAATGGGCGGTGTTGGAGCCGCTTATTCCGATGCATCGGCGCGGCGTAAAGCCGAAGCGCAATCGGGAAATTATCAGTGGCATCGTGCATATTTCGAAGGTCGGCTGCCGTTGGCGCGACTGTCCGGAGGTCTACGGCCCGCACACCACGATCTATAATCGGTTCAACCGATGGTCGAGAGACGGCATCTGGCAGACGATGCTGGAAGCGCTGGTGGATCCAGGATCAGGTGGAACACAAAGCATCGACAGCACCGCCTCCAAGGCACATCGCTGCGCCGCCGGGGGAAAAGGGGGCGCGCAAGAGCAGGCAATCGGTCGCAGCCGCGGCGGGCGGACGACCAAGATCCATGCCGTCGCCAACGCGTCCGGCCGTCTGATCGCCTTCGACGTCACCGCTGGGCAGATGGGCGATGTTCGCCCAGCGCCAGGCCTCATCGAGAAGCTGCCGAAGGCAGCCCAGATGCTGGCCGACACAGCCCATGACAGTGATAAGTTTCGCGAATTCCTGATTGCACGGGGCAGCACCCCCGTCATCAAGCCTAATCCGACCCGTAAGAACATCCCACCATTCGACAAGGCATCCTACAAGGGCCGCAACGTGATCGAGCGCGCGTTCTCGCACTTGAAGGATTGGCGACGGGTCGCAACACGATACGACAAACTGGCCAGGAACTTTCGCGCCACCGTCACACTCGCCCTACTCTTCAGGTGGTGGATCTAATTGAGTCCGGAGCCTAATGCGCCGGCTCTTCGATCATTGGGTCGTCGAGTTCCAGAACGTCGAGCGCAGCCTTGGGACCACACCATGACGCCTACGGGTATTCGCCTCCGCCATTTAAGCTTCCATGGTCCGTATCGGATGCCGGTGACGATTGATTTTGGACCGGGATTGAACATCATTTATGGAGCATCCAACACTGGGAAGTCGTTTGTCCTTGACACTGTCGACTTTATGCTGGGCGGGAGGGGGCCCCTTCGTGACATCCCAGAACGCGTTGGGTACGATCGAATCCTTTTGGCGATCGAGACTATTGACCGCCGCGAATTCACACTCGCTAGGAGCACCGAAGGCGGCGCCTTCACGGCATACGACGGCCTCTTCTCAGGTAGCCTACCTGAAGGTGAGGGACAGGTACTCGCCGAGCAGCATAGTGAAAGGCGCGGCGATAACCTCTCTACGTTCCTCCTGTCGCAACTTGGCCTCACCCACCGGCAAATCAGGAGGAACAAACGGGGTGACCTGCAAAGCCTCAGTTTCCGAAACATTGCGCGCATGGTCGACAGTTGGCGATTTCGGAAGTGGAGTACCGAGAGGCGGCAGATCGTCGTCGCGTGGTTCTCAAGCGGCTGGAGGAGGGCCGCAATCGTTTAACAGAAATCAAAAGCCTGCTTGAACGGTTCGAACTGCTGCAGGATCACTACCGGTCGGATATCGCGCGCCTTAACGGAATCGAGGAAGCTGGAAGTCTCTTCGCAGCACTCGGCGAGGCCGTGTGCCCGCTTTGCGGGGCTGCACCAGAACATCACCGCCTGGGAGACGACTGCGATGGGAACGTTGACAGCATCGTCGCAGCTGCGAGTGCCGAAATTGGTAAAATTCGTCTTCGTCAAGGGGAACTTTGGGAAACGATCACCACCTTGCGAAGAGAGGCGAAGAGCCTAGAGAGGCGGTTGCCCGTTGTAGAAGGCTCCGTGCGCGAGGTATCAGCTCAGATCGAGACGATCG
>DASRXU010000201.1:0-7689 GCA_035687365.1 Planctomycetaceae bacterium
ACTGGGCCCCCGGTCGAGCACGCCATGGCCTCTTTTGAGTCGTTTGCAACGAAGTCTCCAGGTACCGGACTCTTCAACGACTCGTCCTCGATCCCCTACATGACGCCGAGCTGGCGCGTCGGGCTCGTCGGACAAAAGACGTCGCCAGATTCCGAGATCGCCGAACTCATCCGGCGCTGGGAGATTCAATCCTCCCAGCACGACGACAAGCGGCCCGTCGCTGTTCAAGGGGCGCTCGTCGTCGGAAAGGCGCTCGTGCTGAGGGACTATGGGGGATTTCGTGCGCTCGACGCTGACTCGGGTCGTGAGCTTTGGAAATCTGTCGCGACAACCTGCCTGGCTCGCGCCGTTGCCGAAACCGAACCGGCCCGTGCCGGCGCTGAATACAGTGCATCCCATGAAACGTCGCGCGACGTCTTGATGGGCGCGTATGCCGCCAATTCGATACTCGGCACGTTGACCACCGATGGCCGCCGAGTGTTCGCTGTCGATTCGATGGATATCCGTCCGCGGCAGTCCGGCGTGCCGACCGACGAGAACGGCGAATCGCCGCACGGCTCGCAACGGTTGTCGCGGAATGCGAATCGACTGATCGCGCTCGACGTTCATAGTCCGTCGCGGGATGCCGCCGGATTGGTCAAACCAGTTTGGTCGGTCGGCGGCGCCGTCGGCATGTCGCATTGGTTTTATCGCATGGATGCCAATGACGACGGCCGCGTGACTCAGGCTGAGTTTCTGGGCACGCCCGAGCAATTCAAGGAATTGGACCGCAACGGCGACGGCTCGATCGACGTGACGGAGGCCGCGCAGGCCCGCGACAAGATGGCTCAGCAGCCCTTGCACGGTCATTTCTTCTTGGGGCCACCGCTTGCCTTGGATGGCCGACTCTACGCGATCACCGAGACCGATTGTCAGCTGAACCTGGTGGCACTCTCTGCGGCGACGGGTGCCGTGCTGTGGGTGCAAGGCATTGGCTACGTGGATCGACCGATCGACGAAGAGCCGCAACGCTACGCATTGGCCTGCACTCCCAGCAGCGGCTCGGGCGTCATCGTATGCCCGACACAGGCCGGACTTCTGGTCGGTGTCGACGCGCTCGACGGGGCGCTGCTCTGGAGTTACTACTGCGGCGACGACGATGCGTCCGGCGGGGACACGAGTTGGTCGTTCGCTTCGCGACACACGTTCGGCAATCCGGGCTTTCCCAACGCGGCGATCGTCGAAGGGAATCAGGTCATCGTATTGCCACGTCAGTCAGAAACGATCCAGTGTCTGGATCTTGCGACCGGACGCGGACTCTGGAAGAAACCGCGGGGCGACGGGGAATTCGTAGCCGCTGCCGCCGACGGCGTCGTGATGGTTGTCGGCGAGCGCTTGTGCCGCGGCCTCTCGCTGACGAATGGCGCGGAACAATGGTCGATTCGTGTCGGCGAAGTTTCCGGAGCCGGCGTACGCCTCGGCGGCGAATACCTACTGCCGCTTGCCGACAATCGCATCGCCGCGATCGAAATTCGCAGTGGAATGCGCAGCCGCGACATGTCGACGCACGACGAGGACAGCCTCGAGCGTTCGTCACCTCAAACAGACGATTTTCTAGCGAATTCTTTGGTGGCGAGTGACCCGAACGAGGTCGATTCCAACGAAGGACGCGCCCGATGCACGCCGGGGAACCTCGTCGCTGCCGGTTCGCTGATCGTTTCCTGCGGCCCGCGGGAGATCGTCGCTTATCCGCGGGCCGAGGCCCTCTTGGAAAAGCTGCAACAAAAGCTCGCGTCTGGAGTGCCCGCGCCAGCCGACTTTGCATTGGCGGCCGACTTGGAACTGACGCTCGGTCAAATTCCCGACGCGGGGGCCTATCTGTCGCGAATCTCGTCAAGCGGACTGCCCGACGAGTTACAGCAACGCGCGGAACGGCTCAAGCGGACGGTGCTGCTCGAGGAGCTGGCTGCGGGATGCGCTCGTCCGGCCGAGCGACTTCACGAACTCGACGGACTGTCGCGTACGCCCAGTCAGCGATTTCGTCTGCTCCAAGCCAAATCCGAAGTCGGGATTCGCAGCGGTGACCTGAGTGCCGTGTTCGATGCGACGCGCGCTTTCGCGTCGCTCGGCGACGAAGGGCTGCTTGCCTCGCAGTCGGATCCGGCCTTCTTGACTTCCGCCCGGGGATGGTTGGCGGCGACAGATGAACGGGTCCGTCGCTCGTTCTCGACTCAAGACATCGACATTGCGAAATCGCGGATTGCCCTACAGCAACGTGCCGCCCTGCAGTCCAACGACGGTCAAACTCTCGAGCGGTTTCTCGCAGTCTATGGAAGCTGGCCCGAGGCCGATGCCGTGCGATTGCGGTTAGCCGAGGTCGCCTCGACTGCCGGCCAGTGGCAACGCGCCGAGCTGTTGCTGATCGGCTGTGAACGAAGCATTCGAGCGGAAACCGCGCGATCGGCGCAGCAGCAATTAGTCCGTCTGTGGGATCGAGCCGGACTGGCCGAGGAGGCAGCCGATTTGCTCTTCGAGATGCAGAAGCAGGACGCGCTCGAGAAACGAGATCCCGAGGAATGCAAACGCCTCGTCGATGAGTTGCCGCCCGACAGCTTGACGCGTCGCGCCCTGAAACGCCTGAAGGCGACCGAGGAGCCGTTCGGCCGGGCGCGTTTGTCGCAATCGCTTTGGGAACACGTCAGCACGGAATTGGCCGAGAAATTTGCGAACGCTTCACGTCCGAGCGTGACGCGCGCGACCTCGGCGTTTCAATTGATTGATGCCGGCACGACGACCGAGCCCAAGGTCAGCATTGTGGATCGGCTGTCGGGCACGATTGTCGGCCCTTTGGAAATCCCGGCGCACTATTGGGGACTGACGCTGGCGGTCACGTCGCAAGTGGGCCATTTCATTCCCTTGGGAAGCCGAGCCGCATTCCACGGCGTTTCGTTGCTGGAGCACGATACCAAGCGGCCTCTCTGGACGGCCGCGCCGCAACGGATCGCTAAGGACCAAGACGCTGCGCTCGTGGGCCCGAGCGGACCGATGTTTTGCGCCTTTCAGTCGCATCGGCATTTATTCGTCGTCGATCCGGGAACCGGCAAGTTGATCTGGCATCGCACCGATTTGGATCCGCAGTCGGGGCTGGTCCCCGACCCGAACCGCGGAATCTTCGGTGACGACGAGGCACTCGTGGTGATGGGGGCCGATCGGCTGAGCTACACCGTCTATCGCACATCGACGGGCGAAGAGCTGCGGCAAGGGCAACTCGATCCGTCGACGCGGCAGATTCCCGAGCGGCGCGCCTTCGGCCGCTGCTTGCTGTATTTCACTTCGCGCGAGGGAGCTCACCGCATGCGGATCTGGGATCCGCTGAGCGATCGGCTGCTCTACGACGCGCCGATCAGCGATCGTCTGTTGTGGAAGGAAACGGGCGACGACGAGGTAGCGGTGATCACGGCCGGCGGATCGGTGCAGATCGTCGACGGTCACACAGGATCGGTCCGTGTGGATCTCAAGTTGGACGCACGTGAAAATCAGAACCTGTGCCAGGTCACGGCATTTCGTGATGCCGACCGTTATTACGTCAATCTGCAGCCGCTGCAAACGATCTCTGAACCGCGGCGCTACTCGTATTGCTTCGGTACCGACGCGGCGCTGCCTCACGTCGATCTGCGCGGCAATCTGCTGGCGATCGATCGGCGCTCGGGCCAGCTGTTGTGGAAACGCAACTTTGCCCAGCGCACGGTCCTGCGCGTGCCGACGTTGCGACTGCCTGTGCTGGTGATGCTGGCCCTCGTCGGAGATCGACTCAACGGCAATCACCGTTCGATGCTGGTCGAAGCGGTCGACGCAAAGACTGGCGACACACTCGCGTTCGACGATGACCGACTTCCGAATCGCATCCTGCAGATGACTTTTGACGAGGATCGCCGACGAATCCGCTTGTGGGGCACACGATCGGTTGTCGATCTGGATTTCGCGTCGCACGCATCTCGGCTCGCCGCGGAGAACGGGAGCCGTTGAAGCCGGCTGTGGACCGAGAAGCGCTGCTTGACCGTGTTTCGCGCGACCGATAGATTGGACGGCGCGCCTGCGAGTTTCGCATTTCGTGAGGTGCCGCGCCCGTGGTGAAATGGTATCACGGCAGCTTCCCAAGCTGCGAGTGCGGGTTCGATTCCCGTCGGGCGCTCTGCTGGATGCGCCGAGCCGCCTGATGCTCGGAATGCCGATCCTCCCGTGGCCGCCCTCACTCATCTCTTTCGGCGGAACGTCACTACGCCGAGATCAATCGTATTGCCAGCCGCGATTTGGACCTTTTCTGCGATCGTGGCTTCCTCCTCTTCGGGCGACGTGGCATCGATTCGGTAGCCGTCGGAGCCGACCCCAAGATTTGGGCACGCGAACCGCCCGTCTTCGTCTGTCGTTGCGGTGAGGAGCGTATTGAGTGACATGAGCATTTTGCCGTTCCGCATGGCTGAGGGAACGACAAGCATGTTTTTCACCGGCCGTCCCGCTACGTCGACGATGCGGCCTTTGATGGTCGCCGACGGAACGAGCGTGATCGTCAAAGCACTCGGAGCTTTCTCGCCGTAGTCTAGCGTGAACAGCTTGGCGAGCTTTTGTTTCGCTTGCCAGATCAGGTAGGTCCGCGATTCCTTCGGACTGATCGCGCCGACTTCGAACGTCGATTTGGGTCGCCCACCGCTGTGGAAGGGCGAACTACAGAGGTACATGAAGTTTTCCACCGGCTTTCCGGCAGCATCGACTAATGTCAGCCGCACGCTTCCGCTCGGATCAAGTGCCAGGTCGCACGTGATCGACTGAGTTCCCACTGGTGGATCGACCTCCTTGAGCGAGTCATAATAGTTGATGTTGCCGGAGTTCAATGTCGGAAGGTTGCCGTTCTTAGCAATCCCTGGGATTGCCGACGCACCGACACCCTTGCGATACACGAATGGCCAACCACGTGCGGCGAGGATCCCGCGTCCGGGCAACCCCAACGCACGATAGGTTCCGTCGGGTTTCGTCTGGTAACGCTCGCCGGAATTGGACAGGGCCATTTTTCGGTACTCAGCCTTGCTGACGGAAGGGTTAGTCGCGCAGGGAAGATACTCCACATGGGCCTCCACAGGTTTGCCGGTCACTTTGTCCGTAACTCGCCCTGTAATCCACAGCCCGCGCCGCAGCTTGATCTCGAGCGTCACGGGCTCGAGTTCCGTCTCATTCGTTTGCGGAATTTCGACCTGAAGCATCGCGAAGTACGGCTGGTCTAGAGTCGGCTCAAAGCTAATGTGATTTTGCTTCGTATCCGCTAGGACGGGCGTGGTGGGCATGCCGACCAGGCGGAATTTTCCCTCGGCATCGGTTTCGGTTCGGACGAAGTTGCGCTCTTGCAACTCAACGCCGACTCCGCGCAGCGGTTGGCCAGTGACAGCGTCGCGAACTGTGCCGACAACGGGCCGCGTGGGTTGCGCCTGATAGGTGAAGTCGCTCCCGAAGACCTGCAGCGGGCTCGGAACGCGTGCGCGCGAGAACGGCACCATCGCGCGGGTCACGACTCCAATTTCGGCCGAGGCGATGCCATCGCCACTCAGTTCCAGAGTCACCAACCGCTCAGGGCCGATGCCCAAAAGCGTGAACCGCCCATCGCGGTCCGCTCGAATCGGCGGCTGGTTCTCTTCATCGTACCCAGGCAGCCAAGGGCGGAGATTCTGGTAAGCGCTCGCGAGGTCCATCTTCGCCGCAGTGAACCACGCGTCGAGATTTTCACCTATGGACGGCATCTGAGCTTCCCGCAGTTGCACGCGCACGCCCGCGACCGGTTTTCCAGCCACATCGATGACGCGGCCGTGTATCGGAAACTGGGGCAGGAGTTTGAGGACAAGTGGCTTTGGCGGTGCCCCTCTCAAATAGACGCACTGTGTGCCGAAACCCTCAGCGACTGCCGCGATCATGGCAAAGGTGGTGCCACGGCCATCGTACGGCAGTTTCGGGACTCGAATCTCGAATGACCCGTCCGGCGCAGTCATCGTTGTCGCAATGGGCAGATGCTTGAAGCGCGGGGACCACACCCGCCGCAGCGCCAGGACTTTCACTCCGGCCGCCGGCTTGCCGTCGGGCCGCAGGACGGTGCCTCGGCAGATTGTCATCCCCCCTTCGTCGCGCGTGACCTCCTTGGTGGCTCCGTCGACCGCAGAGCGGGGCCGCGGTTTGGCAGGGTCGTCGGGTTGTGGCGCGTTGGCGGACTCATGAATCGCAGTTTGCAACGGCTTGCCCTGCTGCGCGAAGCCGATGCCGGCGATCGCGCACAGCGCGAGCAGGCCGGTAACGATGATCCACCGCAACCCAACTCGAGGCGCGACCCGCAGCCCGCCCAGAACGTGTTCTAGGCGTCTCTTGAGCGACTCGTTGCTACTGACCGCGGCCAAAGCGTGGACTGGAGAGCCCTGTGCCACTAACTGCAACAGCGATTCCGCGTAGTCAGTCGCCGCGACGCTACTGCTAAAGAGCACCCAATCGTCGCAGGCCTGCTCGCGCAGAAAGGCCAAGCGCCGGCGGGCGCGCCAGGCGAGTGGTTGCCAGGGAACGAGGACGACGACCAGCTCGGCCCAGAGAGCTGACCAATGATCGTGACGAACCAAATGCGCAAGTTCGTGACAAAAGATGCTGCGCCACAAAATCTTCGGCTGTCCGACATCCGATTCTGGCAGCAGCACCGCTGGGCTCATTCCCCAGCACCAAATCATCGGACTGCGAACGGCCGTTGAGACCTGCAATCGCGGCGAAGACCCCACGCCGAGGGCATTGGCCGCCTCGCGAAGCGCGATTAGGAGTTGGTAGTCGGTATGCGACTTGGATTGCCGCACCATACGCGCCGCAGCGGCAAGCGAACCGATCAATCGGGTCGCTAACAGGATCGACGTCGCGAGCCATACCGCCACCGTCAACTGCACCCCCCGTATGATCGACGTCCGCCACTCTGCCACTGCTGGTGTGGAACTCGACGCACTCGCTGGACGGTCGTGCCTGATCGACCGTGGCTCGGGATTGCGCTGCCCGCCGCCGCTCGACCGAACCTGTCGCATCTCGGCCGAACCGTCAAATTCGGTGTCGACTCTGTCTGTGGCCCGTGCAGTTTGCACTGTAACTGACCGCGCGTCGACAACCGTGTCGGACTCGTTGCCAACCACTGCTTGTTGAACGCCAGCGCGGCCCGGCAAGCCTCCCCATTGCATCCGGCTCACGAAGAGCGTGAGCGCAGGAGTCACGATCGCGGCGAATGTCGCGAGCAGGAGCAACGAGTGGGCCCGGCCCGCGCGGCGGCGCCAAATGCCACCGGCTACCAGGCCGATAGTCAGCCACAGCGTTGATTGCCAGGCAACGATCCAACACACGCTCGCGAGCGAGCCCAACCCAGAAAGCGAAGAATCGATCAGTGAGTCAATCACGGGAGAGCTCCTTTCGTCGCTTGTCGATCATCTTCCGCAGCTCAGTCAGATCACCCACTGTGAGCTCCTCTGCGGCCAAAAGATGCTGGAACATCGCCAGGGGATCACCCTCACAGACACGGTTGATGAACTGCCGCAACGAGCTGCGTTTCGCCTCCGCGCGAGTCATCGTCGGGCGATAGACGTAGGCGCGTCCTTCTTCACGGTGAGTGAGCCAGCCCGCCTTGTCGAGTTTTTGCATTACCGAAAGGATTGTCGT
>DASRXU010000202.1:0-16993 GCA_035687365.1 Planctomycetaceae bacterium
TCGCTATACTTCGCCCCCCTTTGGCGGCCGCCCGATTGGTGGGTGCGCGCCGCGTTCTATTCATTCAGGCAGGGAAGCCGACCATGTGGTACGACCTTCTGACCCTTGGCATCCTCATGTATGCGATGTTTCGCGGGGCGATGAAGGGCATCGTCTGGCAGCTCGCGACAATCGCCGCGCTCTTGTTGTGCTTTTTCTTCTCGGGGTCTCTGTCAGCGACCCTCGCGCCGTTCATTCGCGTCGAGCCGCCACTCAATCGCTGGATCGCGATGCTGGTGCTCTACCTGGGCTTTTCGTTTGTCTGCTTCGGAATCGCGCGGGTGCTGCATGAGGGCATCGAACAGATGCGGATCGAGGCGCTCGACCGTCATTTGGGTGCGCTATTGGGCCTGGTCAAAGGTGCCATGTTCAGTCTCTTCCTCACGTTCTTTCTGGTGACGCTGTCGCACTCGGCCCGCGAGTCGATCATCAATTCCGAAAGTGGATACGTCGCGGCGGTCACCATCGATCGATTGAACCCGGTGATTCCCGGTGACCTGCATGCGTTGCTGGAGCCTTATCTGCGTCGTCTCGATGCTCCCGAAATCGAACGCGAACATCGCGAAATGGAATACGCTCGGCGCCATGGCGAAGACGGTCGCGACGATCCCTTTGTGGAGGATGACCGGCCCAACGATCCTCGAGATGGACTCGATCGCCGCGACGCGCGGCGCGATGGCGAGGACCGTCGTTTCGACACCGATGGGCGTGGCGGCGATCGGCGTCTCAGCGACGACAACGCGTTCACTCCAGATCGGCGCGACGACGGCGTACGCCGCGATGGCCTTCCTCCCGATCGTCGGCGCGACGTCCGCGATACGGGATTCGATGACGCGGCCCTCGACCGCCCGCCCGTCGATCGACGCGGCCCTGGCTTGGACGGCGGGCCACCGCGTCCGGGTCTGGGCGATCGCGTCACCGACGATTTTGGTGATGCTCCGCGTGATGACCGCCGCCGCGATCTGGCGGCCACCGACGACTATGGCCCGCCGAGCCGCGATGAGAGCGATTGGCTTTCGTCACTGCCGGCCCTCGTCGACCAAGGGCTGCGGAAGTTGGCGCGAAAGGTCTGGCGGGCAACGAAGCCCGAGCATCGGGGCGAGCTGTCGCGGCGGCTTTCGTCCGGGTCCGTTCCCGATGTGATTCGCAAAACGCTCCACGAGTGGGAGAACGGCCGGCCCGATACGGCGGCGGTCGACGGCGGTCCGAGTTTCGACCCGGGTTTGAATCGCGACCCAGGTCGGGACTCTGGCTCGGGTCGGGAAACCGGCGCCGATCGGACGTCTTTGGAACGCCAGATCGTTCGCTCGCTGGCAGGGGCCGGCGGGGGCTCGGATCGCAGGATGGCCGTCGAAGATATCGAGACCACTTTGAGCGGCGTTCCCGACGACGTGGCACTCAACGTTTTGCGTGACTGGCGGACCGACCTTCGAGACGGCAAAACGGACCGCGATCCGCGCGAAGTCGACGGCACGTCGCTCGTGCGGCGCATTCGTCGCGAACTGAGCCGAGCAGGGATCTCCGTCCGCAGTCTCGACAGCGCCACGCAGGACCGTCTCCGTGGCGGGGAACTGCGATAAGGGGCCGGTCCGGTTTGCGGCCAGCAGGCGACCGTTCTCGCTTGAGCCAGACCGATCCGAATCGTCAACGGGGGGGAGCCGGTCTTCCGGAAATGCGTGCCTCCAAGCAACCGGTCGTTGCTGGAGCGGCCGCCTCAGATAAAAAGGCCTGTTTTCCCGGAGTTTTTGCGGTTCGAACTTAACATAACAGACATTATCGGACGTTGCCCAGCGGGCGAAAACGGCTGGGTGCGGGCTTGGCCCCGCTACGTTTGCCCGGCGTCAGCTCTCTGACTTGCCGTTCCTGCCGTTCTTCTTCGCCGGGCTTTCCGCCGCTGGCCCGCTCTTCTCGACCGCTTCGACCACCCGCTCTTCGTAGACGCCGATCTTCCGGAACTTCTGATAGCGGCGAGCCAAGAGCGTTTCGGTCTGCAGGTCGGACACCTTTCGTAGCGCCCGCCGCAACGACTGCTTGAGCGTCGTCGCCATCGCCCGGTGATCGCGATGAGCCCCTCCCAGCGGTTCGGGGATCACCTCGTCGACGATCTGCATTCGTAGCAGGTCGGAACTCGTGAACTTGAGCGCCCGCGCGGCCTGGTCGGACCGCCGGCCATCCTTCCACAAGATGCCGGCACAGCCCTCGGGACTGATCACCGAGTAGTAGGCGAACTGGAGCATGGCGACATGATCGCCGATGCCAATGCCCAGAGCCCCGCCGGAACCCCCTTCACCGATCACGACGCACACGATGGGCGTCCGCAACAGCGACAGCTCGCGAAGGTTGACGGCAATACTGCTGGCCTGACCGCGCTCTTCGGCTCCAATTCCTGGATACGCCCCCGGCGTATCGATCAGACAGATGATCGGCAGGCGGAACTTGGCGGCCAACTGCATCTTTTCGAGCGACTTGCGATAGCCCTCGGGATGCGCGCAGCCGAAATAGCATTCGTTCTTCTCTTTGATCGTCCGGCCCTTGTGCTGGCCGACGACCAGAACCTTCTGGTCCTCGAGCTTGGCAAAGCCCGTGACCATGGCTCGGTCGTCGCCAAACGCTCGGTCCCCGTGCAGCTCGACAAACTCGTCGAAGACCAGCTCGATGTAGTCGAGGGTCTGCGGCCGGGCCGAGTGCCGGGCGACTTTCACAATGTCGGACGGGCCCAGCTTCTCGTAGAGCGTGCGGAGGTCTTGTTGGATTTGGGCGCGTAAGGTGCGGATGGCCTCCCGCACCTCGGGTGTTTCGCTGAGTTGCGATTCGAGCGCAGAGAGCTGGCGTTCCTTCTCGTGGATTTGCTTTTCGAATCCAAGTTCGAGGTGCGGCGACGCCAAAGAGCCAATCCTTCAATTGAGCGAAAGCCCGCGCGGGGCTGAGCAGACCGTTGGAGCAGGGTTCGCCGGGAACGGCCAACCCGTCGTCATTTAACCGGTGGCAACTGATCCATCAAGGGGAGATCCTTGGCCGGCCCCTTTGGCTGCGCTGGCTGAGCGGGCACCGGAGGCCGGCCGGGCGGCGCGGGCGCCGGCTGACCACCCATCATCTGTTGCAGCAGTTGCTGCTGAGCGGCAACATTCGGCTGGGCTCCGGCGTTCGGTTGCGGCGCCTGAGGTCGCGGCTGTTGCGCGACGGGCCGAGGGGGTGCTCCCGGCGGTGACTGGGGCTGTCCTTGTTGGGGCGGCTGTGGCCCAGGAGTCGGCATCCGCATTTGGCTGCCGTAAGGAGCCGCGCCGTAAGGACCCGGCGCGCCCGGATACCCGGGAGGTTGTCCAGGCATCTGCTGCTGGGGCATCTGTTGGGGCGGCATTTGTTGTTGTGGCATCTGCTGGGGCGGATAGCCCTGAGGATATCCCGCGCCGGGATACTGCGGGGGCGCTTGCGGATAGCCTTGCTGCGGATACCCCTGCTGGGGAAACTGGCCGCCGCCCGGGTAGCCGGGCATCTGATACGGGTTCTGAGCGTATCCCGGATACCCATAAGGATTGGCAGCGTACCCCGGATGCATGGGCATTTGTGGCTGGTGCATTGGCTGTTGGGGCATCTGCTGCGGCGGCCGCTGCTGCTGCGGCGCCGCTTGCTGAGCCACCGGTTGAGGACGAGCCGGCTGCTGGGCCGCGGGCTGTTGAGGGCGCGCGGGCTGCGGCCCTGCGGGAGCGGGCTTCGCGGGAGTGGCGGCCGCTTTCGCAGGCGCAGGAGCCGCCGCAGGTTTCGCCGGTGCCGCTTTGCCCGAGGCCGGCACCACGATCTTCCCCGGAACCTTTGGTTCCAGGTCTTTAGCCAGGTCGGGGTTTGCCTTGAAATACTGCTGGCGCTCGTGATCGGCCCGGCTGTCGAGACGGCCCGCTTTGTCGAGAGTCGTCTTGTACCGCTCGGCTTCCGCGACCTTGCGACGTCGATCGACCTCGATCACGTCCTCTTTGAATGGCTTGAGGTTGCGGAACTCGGCCAGGACTTCGTGCGTATCCTTTTGACGTTTGGCCGCCTTCTTGGACAGCATCTTAGTGATCATGCGGTCCAATTCAGGCGTCACGTTCGGGTTGAACGCCGACGGCTCAGGGATCTGCCCGGTGAGATGCTTCTTCAGCAGGTCGTCGGGGCTGGTCCCCTTGTACGGCGGCTCGCCCGTGAGAACCTCGAACAGGGTGATACCCAAACTGTAGATGTCCGATTGCGGAGTGACCGGCGCCTTGAGAATTGCCTCGGGAGGAATGTACGTACGCGTCCCTTGGATCGACCCCTGCTTGCTGCCGAGCATCTTGGCGACGGCACCTGCGGCCCGCGTCGTCAGCGAGAAATCGATGAGCCGCAGCTCGGACGCTTTGTTGAAGAGGATGTTGTCGGGCTTGATGTCGCGATGGACCCAGCCTTGCCCGTGCAAATAGCCAAGCACCGAACAAATTTGCTCGATCAAGCGCGGAAGCCTCGCTTGAACGGAGATCATCTCGTTCTGTAGCTGCGTTTTGAGATTGGGGGCGCGGAAGTACTCCATCAGGATGTACCCCCGCTTCTTGCTCAGCACGAGTTTATAGAAACGGACGAGATTGACGTGATCGAACTTCTCGGCCAGCTTCGCCTCATGCTTGAGGACCGAGCGCTGCTCGGACTCGAGGAGCGCTTCGGGCAGCAACAGCTTCATCGCATAGCGACGCTCTCCGCCACTCCCTTTGTCGGTGGCTTCCCAGACTTGCGTCGAGCCGCCGGTCGCGATGTGGTTGACCAGCATGTAGTCGTCGATGATGATTTCGTCGGCCAAAGCACTGCTCCGCACACGGGCCAGCTACCGAATTTGCACGGCACGGTTCGTGGGAAATGTCGGGACCGATTGCCAAAATGCGTCCCATCCGTCCGCTTAATCAAGTATAGCGGAGTCGGACAGTCCCCGGCACAAAGAACCGGAGGCGAGATCACCGGCCCCCGGCTCCCAGCCTTGCTTAGATTCCGCTGCTGGGCCGCTCGGCCGCCGGCTTCTCGGCAGGTGCGGAGTGACGATCGGGCCCAGTCGGTTTGCCGGTTGTTTGTTTGAGCAACGCCATGGGAGACGAGCGAACGACGGTGCCGTCAACTAGCTCCTGTGAACTCGATTCGATCACCTCGTCGCCGTCCCGAAACGCTCCGGACACGAACGACCGGTCGACCCCGACCGGCGCCAACGTGGCGACGACCACGTCCCGCACCGTGTTGTCGCGAAGCACCTGCACTTTGTGGCCCCCGTCGCCCACGTTGCCGATGCACCCGTTCGGCACATCTGCGATCAGGTCGCGCGGGACGAGCGGTGAATAGACCGTCTGCCCCGCTTTGAGCGTTCCTCCCGAGTTCTTGATCGTCACGCTCGCGAGCGCCGCCGACGGCAGCAGGTCGCGCA
This sequence comes from Planctomycetaceae bacterium, assembly GCA_035687365.1. Lineage (GTDB taxonomy): Bacteria > Planctomycetota > Planctomycetia > Planctomycetales > Planctomycetaceae > DASPSM01. The sequence goes on from DASRXU010000202.1 coordinate 5,453, forward strand.
GCGATTCGAAGCGAGGAGAAAGCGGCAGCAGGGCATCGACTTTGCCGGTGGCTGTTTGGTCTTCGACCTTGATGGCCAGGTTCTGGCCGACTTGGGTCGATGCCCGGTCCACAGGGATTTCAACCGTCAGCGCGCTCGTATCCCCGAGTACGATCAACGGCTCGCCCATTCGGACAACCTGCCCCTCCGCAATCGACACTCCGAAAACTTCGGCCGGAAACGGCGCCCGCATGGTCCCCTGCTCCACCCAATATGCGGCCAGATCGAGCTCGGCCTTGGCCGCTTGCAGCCGCGCCTCGACCAGTTCCTTGGCGATCGACACATCCGCCGCTCCCCCCTTGCCTGCCGACTCCGCCTCGAGTTGCGCGGCCCGGTACAGAGCTTTGGCCCGATCGAGCACAAGTTGCTTGGGCGTTACATCCATCCGCACGATTTCGGCCGCCGTATCGACCTTTTGCCCCGGCTTGCGGACCACCGCTTTGACCGTTCCGTCGAAAGGGGACGCGATCCGAATCAGTTGCTTCGGTTCCAAGTGCATCGAGACCTGGTATTTTTCGGGCGCTCGCAAATGCAGCGGCTGCCGATGAATGACGATTTGGCCCGTCGGTGGCTGCGGGCCCCCTGCGGTTCCCGAGTCGGCGGGTTCGGTGCCCCCTTCTTCCTCTGTCTTTGACGCGCCGCTCCGCGGCGCGGACTTTCCCTTTTTCGATGGCGATTTGCGATCGGCCGAGGGCGGGGCAGCCACACAATGCGTCGCCAGGCCGGCGACCAAACCCAGGATCAAGAAGCGCCGCCAGCTCATCGTTGGATCCTTCTTAAGTGGTACCCGGCCCGTGACTTCAATTTACGTTATGCCGGCCTATCGAGCGAGTCAATGAGGTTGCTCGCCGGGAGCGCAGCACCTATGTTACGATGCTGCAGCAGTCTGAAATTATGGGGATCCGTCCGCAGCAGGGACTCGCCTTTTCGTCGCGTCCATCGAAGTCGCGCTAAAATAAGAACGCCGAATCGAATCAAAATGTTCGAACCTAAAAAGGGGAGAGATCGGGATGTCGACCGTTGCCTCGTTGCCGTATAAAGTTGCCGACCTGTCGCTTGCGGAATGGGGCCGCAAAGAAATCGAGATGGCCGAGAACGAAATGCCCGGCCTGATGGCCCTGCGCGAGAAGTACGGCCCGACGCAGCCGCTGAAAGGGGCACGGATTGCCGGCTGTTTGCACATGACGATCCAGACGGCCGTCCTGATCGAAACGCTGACCGAGCTGGGGGCCGAGGTTCGCTGGTCGAGCTGCAACATTTTCTCGACGCAAGATCATGCGGCCGCCGCCATCGCGGCCACCGGCGTCCCCGTCTTCGCTTGGAAGGGAATGTCTGAAACTGAGTTCGATTGGTGCATCGAACAGACGCTGTTCTTCGCTGACGGCAAGCCGCTCAACATGATCCTCGACGATGGCGGCGACCTGACGGCCATGGTCCACGACCGGTTCCCCGACCTGCTCAAAGAAATTCGCGGGCTGACCGAAGAAACGACGACCGGCGTCCATCGGCTGCACCAGATGTTCGAGCAGGGACGCCTTGGCGTGCCGGCAATCAACATCAACGACTCGGTCACCAAGAGCAAGTTCGACAACCTCTACGGCTGCCGCGAGTCACTCGGCGACGGCATCAAGCGGGCGACCGACGTGATGTTCGCCGGCAAAGTCGTCGTCGTGTGCGGTTATGGCGACGTCGGCAAGGGGTGCGCCGAGGCGATGCGGGGCTTGGGCTCGCGCGTCGTGATTACTGAAATCGATCCGATCTGCGCTCTGCAAGCCGCGATGGAAGGCTACCAGGTCGGGACGATGGAAGAATTCGCGGCGACGGCCGATATCTTCGTCACGGCCACGGGCTGCTGCGACATCATCCGCCGCGAGCACCTCGACGCGATGAAGCACGAAGCCATCGTCTGCAACATCGGGCACTTCGATTCGGAGATCGAAGTCGCCTACCTCAAGAACCGCAAAGACATTCGCCGCGTCAACGTGAAGCCGCAGGTCGACAAGTTCGTCTTCCCGGACGGCAAAGCGATCGTGGTCTTGGCCGAAGGGCGGCTGGTGAACCTGGGCTGCGCCACGGGGCATCCTTCCTTCGTAATGTCCAACAGCTTCAGCAACCAGGTGATTGCTCAGATCGCGCTGTGGACTGAGCCGGGCAAGTACGCCGTCGGCGTCCACATGCTGCCTAAAGAGCTGGACGAAGAAGTGGCCCGACTGCATCTCAACAAGCTGGGCGTCAAGCTGACAAAGCTCTCGTCCAAGCAGGCGCAGTACATCGGCGTTCCCGTCGAGGGGCCGTACAAGCCCGAGTACTACCGTTACTAATCGTTGTAGAGCCCACGAGGGTGGCTTGGGTCGGCGTCTTCGCCGCCCCCAGAAATTCAATTCCTGGGGGCGAGCCCGACGTCTCGACCCCAGCCACCCAAACTTTGAGCCACCCAAGTCTGACATCAAACGATAAATAGACCGCGGTTCGCTCCGGCCCATCAGGACGTTTCACGATGCCTCATCTATCAGATCGCCGAACCTTTCTTCGCCAGTCGGCGGCGCTCGCCGCGGGAGCGGCAACCGCGGCGCTCCTACCCAAAATCGGCTTCGCCGCGGACTCGACCGAGCCGCTGTTCAAGATTTCGCTCGCCGAGTGGTCACTGCACCGCGCGTTGAAGCGCCGCGAACTCACAAACCTCGACTTCCCCGTCGTCGCCAAACGCGACTATGGGATTAGCGCCTGCGAGTACGTGAACCAGTTCTTCAAGGACAAAGCCCACGACCAGAAATATCTCGCCGAACTCAATCAGCGGGCGGCCGGCGAAGGCGTTCAAAACATCCTGATCATGATCGACGATGAGGGCGCACTCGGCGACCCGGACACGGCCAAGCGTCAGAAAGCCGTCCACAACCATCACCAATGGGTCGATGCGGCCAAGACGTTGGGCTGTCACGCGATTCGAGTCAACGCACACAGCAAAGGCACTTACGACGAAACGATGAAACTCGTCGCCGACGGCCTGCGGCAAGTCGTCGAGTATGGCGCCCAGCACCAGATCAGCGTGATCGTCGAAAATCACGGTGGCCTCTCGTCGAATGGCGCGTGGCTCACCGGCGTGATGCGTTTGGTCGACAACCCCCGCTGCGGCACCCTGCCCGACTTCGGCAACTTCTACGACTACGACCGCTACAAAGGCGTTGCCGAAATGATGCCCTACGCCAAAGGCGTGAGCGCCAAGACGCACGACTTCGACCCGCAGGGCAACTGCATCGAGACCGATTATCGGCGGATGATGAAAATCGTGCTCGACGCCGGCTATCACGGCCGAGTCGGCATCGAATACGAAGGAAACAAGATGAGCGAGCCGGACGGCATCCGCGCGTCCAAGAAACTCTTGGAGCACGTGGCGACCGAGCTGAAAGCCTAGGCGTCGTGGGCAAACCCGAAGCACGAATGTCGAAGGAATGACCAAATGCCTTAAGCACGAACAAAGGGGTTCTTTCGGGCTTCGTGCTTCGTGCTTCTTTCGTCATTCGGATTTCGTGCGTTTCGGTCTCGCGGAGAGAGTCCGCCGCGGAGCCGACCCCAGCGAGTTGAGATCAGTGTGGTGCCGATGACAGACGCACCGGTTGCCGATCGGGTGCCCGAGTATCGGCGCCGCCTGGACGACCGCCTCGCTCACCTCAAGCGCCTCACCACGATCGACGGCCGCATCGCCACGGCGCGCGGCCTTGTGTTTCTGGCGGCCGTCGCGGCGGCGATCAACGCCTACTCGTCTGAGGGCGGATCGTACCGACCGGTGATCGGCTTTGTCGTGCTGTTCGTCGCGCTCGTGCTGGCGCACGATGCGGTCGAAGATCGCCTCAAGCAGGCCCGTCTCGCTCAGTCGTATTGGGAGCGCGGCCTGCGTCGCCTGGCCGATCGCTGGCGGGGTGACGGCGCCACGGGCGATCGCTACGTCGACGAAGCACATCTCTACTCGAGCGACCTCGACCTGTTCGGACCCGGTTCTTTGTTCGAGCTTCTTTGCCAGGCCCGCACCCGTCTTGGCGAAGACACGCTCGCGCGCTGGCTCAGCGTGCCGGTGGACTCGGAGGTGATCCGTCGCCGACAGCAAGCGGTGGCCGAGCTTGCCCCCCTGGTCGACCTGCGCGAGCGGTTGGCGATTCTCGACGCCGAAGTCCGTGACGATCTGGATCAGTCCCGCCTCATCGGCTGGGCTTCCGAAACGGCTCGGCCGCTCAGCGGTCAAGTGCGGCTAATGACGCTCGTGCTGACTTTGTTTTCGCTCGGCACGCTCGTCGTCATGGCGATCTGGAACTTGCTGTTTCCCTTCTTATTCATGGTCATCGTGCAAGGCCTGGTGGCCGTCTTGCACGGGCGCCACATTCGCCGCCTGGCCGAAACCGCGGACGAGGCGGCGTCGGGCCTGGCGATCCTGTCACAAGTCTTGGCGATTCTTGAGCAACAACAGTTCGCGGCGCCGTTGTTGGTCGACATCCATCGGCGACTAGAAACGCAGGGGCTTCCCCCGTCGCGGCAGATCGCTCGCTTGCAGCGGCTAATGGACTATCTCAACAACAGCCTTCGCAACCAGTTCTTCGCCGCGATTGCGCTCGTGCTCGGGCTGCCCGTGCATCTGGTGCACGCGATCGAAGTCTGGCGGGCCGAGGTTGGGCCCCACATTCCCGAGTGGCTGCGAGCCGTCGGCGAATTTGAGGCCCTCGCTTGCCTCGCCGGCTATTCGTACGAGCGGCCCGATCATCCGTTCCCCCAGCTCCTCGACGCGGGCACCCACTTCGAAGCGACCTCCATCGGCCACCCGCTCATCTCTCGCGCTCAGTGCATTTCCAACGACGTCTGCCTCGACGAGCAAACGCGGCTGATTCTGATCAGCGGCTCGAACATGTCGGGCAAAAGCACGATGCTGCGAACGATCGGCATCAATTTGGTGCTGGCCCATGCGGGTGCCCCGGTCCGTGCCGCGCGGCTGACGACGTCCCCCCTACGCCTCGGCACGGCCATGCGGATTCACGATTCGCTGCAAGGAGGCGAGTCCCTGTTCTACGCAGCCGTCAGCCGTCTCAAGTCGGTCGTGGCCGCCGCCGCCGACGGCCCTCCCCTGCTCTTCCTCTTCGACGAGATCCTGCAAGGCACCAACTCGCACGACCGGCTGATCGGCTCCGAAGGCGTGCTGCGGGCGCTCGTCAACCGCGGGGCCGTCGGCCTGGTAACGACACACGACCTGGCCCTCACCGACATGGTCAACCGCCTCGATTCCCAAGCGGTCAACTTCCACTTCGAAGATTCACTGATCAACGGCAAGATGACCTTCGACTACCGCATCCGCCCGGGCGTCGTGCAGAAGAGCAACGCACTGGAGATCATGCGGCTGATGGGGCTGGACGTTTGAAATTGTCGTTGTTTCTACGCGCGTAGAAAATTGCTCTCGTCCGCGATCGGAAACGGCGGACAATGGAAATAGATCCGCGCCGAGTCGCGGTTCCTTATCGTTGGATCGTCAAACGGCCGCGGAGAGCGGAGTCTTGAGAGGGACGGGACTCGTCGAGGCCTTCAAATCGGCCCGGTCTTCGAGGTCAGGTCCCGTCTTCAGGTAGCACAGTGGACCGGAGTTAATCTTCGAGGTGGGAACCGGTTGTGACGAAAGCTGAATCAGGTCCGGAGGTAGTGGGGTACTGAAAGATTTTCGTTATGCGACCCCACCCCGTCCTGTTCGAATCTTAATCTACCGCCTAGAATTCGGCATGCGTCAGCGCAAAGAAAAACCCCACCGGATGATGGGGTTTTCTTCTAGGCGGCCCGTTTGGTACAAGCCGGAACCTCATTGCCGATCTATCCCGAACTTGACGCCGACTCCCCCGCTAGAATGACGGCATGGGTTACGTCATCAAATCCACCGAGACGAACGGACGCGTCACGTGGCTTGCCGCCCCTAGTGACCTAACTAGGGCGCACATTTTCGGTTCTCGCGACATGGCCCAAGTGTCCGCGACCAAAACTGAGGCGCAGCAGGCGTTGCAGAACTTCGGGCCACCGGAGCTTGCCAGCGAGAGGCAATTTGCGCTCAAAATGCTCGGGGTGTCTATCGAGCCAGCGGAATGACGGGCATGAGCGACCGATCGAGCCAAATCGTCCTAAGCGTGCTGCTCACCGTACCGGTTCTGGTAGCTGTCGTTGTCGCAATTGCCTCGACTCTCAATCACTTCATGTCGGATACTCTGATTGACGGCATTGGCAACGAGCCAATCCCGCGACGATGGATTCCGACCCCGCGATCCTACAGGCTGATGGTGCTCCTGTTCGCACTCGTCGCCTTCGTGGTAATCGCCAGCATCCCCGCTGCCCGCCCCTGAACTCCCGTGCCAATCCCCAACTTTCGTCCAGGATGCGACCCCACTACCAGGTCCGGACACTTTCGTAGAGGGCGATGCGGAAGCTAGTGAAGGTGCCCAAGGAGGCAGTGGAGCGAGCGGAGAAGGATGAAGTGTGGAAGGGGAAGAAACTCTCGTGACGGGAAAACCACCGAAAAGAAATGCCAGACCCGGGGTTGATCGAATTGGGCGCACGGCACTTCACTATGCCGCCGCAGACGGACAGGAAGACGAAGTTTCCGGGCTCTTGCGCGAAGGGGCCGATCCGAACGCACAAGACGATAGCGGGTGGTCGCCGTTACATTTCGCAGCCCAGGCAGGCTCTCCAACAATAACGTCCCTCCTTCTAGCGGCAGGCGCCCGCGTCGACGTCGCAGACTCCTTCGGAAACACCCCCCTGTTTCGGGCCGTGTTCGCGTGTAAGGGCGACGGCGCGGTAATTGCGCTCTTAAGAGGTGCCGGAGCCTCTCCTACCGCTCTGAACAAAAGCGGCGTTTCGCCTCTCAGCCTCGCGCGCATGATCGCAAACTACGATGTGGCTCGATACTTCGCAGACCAGCCCTAGTGGTCTGGTGAGGCTAGTATATTATTGCCTTCGCAGACCACGGCGGGCCATTTGTCCCGCCGAGTCAAAATGTGTTGGACCGCCGGGACCGGACACATTCTGCTGACCATAGGAGGCTGAAGTCTGACCCACCGAGGCGTGGTCAGCGCTTGTCCGGCGGGTCAAGTTTTCCCGCCGGGAAAACCAAACTCTTTCCTGGGGAGGCGGGAAAGGTTTTCTTGATATAGGGGAGCCATTCTTTCCCGCCGACCGACTGGTTTGCGCCAAGGTGGGCTTTCGGGTGGCACTGGCGGCTTGTCCGCCAGGGGCCTTTTGCGGCGGAATAGAAAACCACTGGCGGACGAGCCGCCAGTGCCACCCGGTCAGTCAGACTCGAGGTGATCGCGTCGCGCCGAGCTCAGGCCGCTTCGGGTTCGTGGTGGCCGGCTGTTTGGGAGTGAAGGTCGCTCTCCCCTTCCCCGCCCTTCTTCGCGATCAACGGGAAGCTGGGCTTGGTGACCGCCTCGGGGTGGACAACCGGGATTTCGATGCCGTGCTCGGCGAACGAGCGGTTGATCGCTGTGTGCAGTTCATGGATCACGCGGGTCCGCTCGGTGAGATTCGGCAGGAAGCAGCGCAAGATCAGCTTCAGCGCGGTTTCGCCGAACTCCTCGAACGAGGCACTCGGCTCGGGGTCGCGGAGGACGGCCGGGTGGTCGTGCGCCGCTTTGAGCAACAGGTCTCGCGCCAGTTCGGTGTCGGAGCCGTAGGCGATGCCGACGTTGATCACGATGCGGTTGATCGTGTCAGAGAGGGTCCAATTCAGCGTGCGACCGGTGATGAATTCCTTGTTGGGAACAATGTACTCTTTGCGGTCGCTGTCGCCGATCGTCGTGGCGCGAATGCGAATCCGAGTGACGACGCCCGTGACATTGTCGATCGTGACCATGTCCCCCACACGAATCGGCCGCTCGAAGAGGATGATCAAGCCGGCGATGAAGTTGGCGAAAATTTCTTGCAGGCCGAACGCCAAGCCGAAGGTCAACGCCGTGGCCAGCCACTGCACTTTTTGCCAGCCGATGCCGATTGTGCTCGAGGCCGACGCCAGGCCGATCACCACGATGGCGTATCGGGCGAGCGTGCTGAACGCAAAACGGCCCGCGTTGTCGATCGGCAACCGCTGGAGCACGGTCATCTCCAACAGTCCGGGGATGTTTCGCGTGGCGATCCAAGTCAGCGCACCAATGGCCAGGGCCGAGACCAGATTGGCCACCGTGATCGGAATGACCGCGTCGCCTACGGTCGTCGACCAGAGCTGCCACTGATTGAGAATGCCCATTGAGGGAAAGACGTCGAGCCAGATCCACCAGAAGCTCACAAACAGCGAACTCAACACGCCGACGTTTACCAGCGTCCGCGTCTGCGCGCTGAGCGTGGCGAGGTCGATTTTGGGCACCGGCTCGGTGTGGACGGCGGCCACCACCGACGCGTCGGAGCTGACGGTCGAGCGCAGCTCGGTGACGCGACGCTCCTTCAGTTGCTGCATGCCCATCAACCGTCGATGCACGAGAATCCACCGCGCGAGCAAGGCCCGCGTGTAAAAGCCGGCCAAGAGAGTCATGCCGCTCAGGTACAGACGCCAGACAAATTGGCGGGCCGTGTAGTCGTAACCGCCGACCACGAGGGCCGCGAGCAACAGGGCGCCAATGGTCCCAGCCCAGCGACCGAGTCGCTCGAGTCGCACGATCCACTCGTCCTGCTCGGCCGGAAACAGCTCGCGCACGATGCCGACGTGAGGCCGCACGGCCCGGAAAATAAAGATGGCGATCGACACCATGCCGATGGCAAACAGCAAGCGATCCCACGCGTTGCGTACGCTATCGGGATCGGAGGCGTGCAACAGTTCCGAAACAAACGTGAGCGGCAATCCAATGACCATCAGCCACCAGACGTCCCGCGCGATGGCCCGCGCGGCGGCCGGCGGCCAGCCAAAATGCGACTCCGCCAGTCCGTCTCGCCGACAAGTTCGGCGGATCAGATCAAGCGGCAAGTAGAGCCAGGCCGTCGCATAGAGTGCATCGGAAACGGCGGACGGGAAATCGACGTCATAAGCAGCGACGGCCAACCGACGACCGACGAAGGCCAACAGACCAGTCCCCGCTAGAGACGTGGCCAAAGTCAGGCCGAAGGCGCGCAGGGTCGGAAGATACCGCGTGAAATTCGAGCGCTGCGCATCGTGGCCCAGGTTTTGGATCTCGCCGCGAAAACGCCGGCGGACGTACCAGAATCCTGCCGCCAATTGCAGAAACGCACAGAATGCGAACGGGTTGGCCCGCGAGTCGGACCACAGGGCCGAGGCCACCTGCATCCAGTTGGAGGGCCGTACCAACCAGGTGATGGCCCGTCCGCGAAAGACTTCCCCCGCCGCCAGGGGCCGGCTGCTGCGAATCCAGAGCACGCGTTCGTCGATGTATTGGGCGTACTCATTGAGCAGCACGATCAGCTTCCGCTGCGTGAAGACCAGCTCCAACAGCGTGTCGCAATAATTGCTCAGGTTGCGAGTGAGCGTGTCGAGCGATTTCTGCTTGCTCTCGAGCACATCGCGGGAAGCCTTTTCGAGCATCCGCCGGCTCTCGTCGCTCATCGTCGGCGGAGCCTGGCTCAAGATCGATTGGACCAGCGGCTCGGGGTTGGCCAGGCTCGAACGATTTTCGTCGAGTTCGTACAGCCGAAACTGCGCCTCGTCGATGAGCTGCGTGCTGGCATCGACGCTCCGCTGGGGCGGATCGGGCAAGTCGGCGCGTTGTTTTCGCAGCAGCTGGCCGATCGGATTGGTGAGTCCGACACCGTCGGCCTTCTGCTTGATCTGCGCGAATTGCTTGGTGAATTTCTCGAGCGCGGCCTTGGCCTTCTTGAGTTCATCCTCAGCCGTCTCGATCGGCTTGCTGAGTTTTTGCGAATCTTCGGCCAGACGCGTGTTCTCCGCCGTGAGCGCCTGCAACAACGGATGGGCTTCGACTTCCAAGCGGCGAGCGACGGCCACCGCACGGTCGGCCTCGATGCGACGCGTGCGATCCAAGAGTTCGGTCACCTCTTTGATGCGATGTTCCTCGAAGGCAATCCGTTGCACCAACACGTCGCGCTGTAGGCGGATCAGGTCGACGGCATCCTCCGCGTCGTACTGGGCCAGTTCTGCGCGGACGGAGGGAGCCTCTTGTTCGATGGACTGAACCTTCGCCTGCGCCAGAGCCCGACGGGCCAGCACCAGGGCGGCCGCTTCGTCTTTGGAAAGCGGCGCGGCTACTTGCTTTCGCAGCTCCACAATTTCGTCATGCAGGACCAGCAACCGCTCGCGGATTTCCTTGCGACGGGTCGAGCGGCGACTGGCCTCTTTTTCGAGCTGCGCCTGTTTGCGATTCAACCCGTCGCGCGCCGTGCTGGCGGCTGCAAGGTCGGCTTCGAGCTGCGTCACGGAATGCACCGGCTCGGCAGGGGCGACGACGGGGGCTGGGGCCGCACCTGCCGCAGAGAGCGGCTTGGTCACCTGCTCCAGTTCCTCGCGCCGGCGCTTCAGCTCACTTTTCGCCTCCTCGGCGACGGCCTTGGCGTGTTCGGCTTGCTTCTTGGAGGCGGCCGTCTTGGCCGCAAAGTCTTGTGCCGCCTTGAGCGAGTCGAGCGCTTGTTGATAGAGATCAAAAACCTTGGTGCGCGTCTCCTCGTCGATTTCTTTCGCCTTGCGGACATCCTTCCGCCGCGTCTCGATAGCTTCCGACGTGACCGGCTCCGGCTTGGTTGCGGTAATTCCGGCCAGCGGGTCGGTGGTTGCGGGGGGCGGCGCGGCGAAGAGCCGCGAACCAGACGAGAGACAGGCCGCGACGAGCAATACGGCGACCAAGCACAGGGCGAGCGGCCACGGTACCGCGCGCGACGGCCCGGGGGCATCCTTGCGAACTTTCACGCGGCGCTCCTTCGCCTCGTTTCGTCCGCAGAGCGGGCCCTCTGCTACAGAGCGCACACCGCAAAACAGCGGACGGGTCGAACGGGGGGCGAAGTGTAACCGCGAGCCCCGATCGAGGTCAACGCGATTGACGGACGCTCGATCGTGGTCAAATACCTGCGTTTTTCGCGGCGTAAGAAGGAGGGAGTGCCTTCATCCGCCTACGCGGGACTTGTCACACCCACACCGCGCCACAAGCGGCCCACCAATTTCGGCGTGGGCCGCACCGGGTCCAGGGGCAATGCCCCTGGTTAGCGCTTGGAGAACTGGAAGCTGCGGCGGGCTTTCTTCTTGCCGTATTTCTTGCGCTCGACCATTCGGCCGTCGCGGGTCAAGAAACCGCCTTCGCTCAACCGCACGTGCAGTCCCGGTTCCATCGCTTGCAGAGCTCGTGCGATGCCCAGCACGATCGCGCCGACCTGGCCTGTGGTGCCGCCCCCTTGAGCGCGAACCCAGATGTCGACATGGCCGACCATCTCGGTGGCTTCGAGCGGCCTGTTCACGAGGGCCCGGTTTCGTTCGACGCGGAAGTAATCTTCCAGCGGCCGATTGTTGACCGTGAACTTGCCGGTGCCTTTGCGAAT
>DASRXU010000203.1:0-18499 GCA_035687365.1 Planctomycetaceae bacterium
GTGCCGCACGGAGAGGTGGAAGGCCTGGCCGCGATCCGTCCGCGTCTGGGCGTGCCGGTGATGCTCGACGAGTCGCTTTGCAGCCAGTCAGACGCCACGCGGGCGATCGAGCACGGCACCTGCGACCTGTTTAACATTCGACTCTCAAAGTGCGGCGGATTTATCCCTTCGCTACGGATCGCCGCGATCGCGAAGCAGGCCGGCCTGGGCTATCAACTCGGCTGCCAGGTCGGTGAGACGGGAATTCTGTCGGCCGCCGGTCGCCATTTCGCGACCTCGGTCGGTGGCATCCGATTTCTCGAAGGCAGTTTCGATCGATTGCTGGTGGCCGAGCGATTGACGACGGAAGACCTGACGTTCGGCTGGGGCGGCTGGGCTCCGGCCCTCTCCGGCCCCGGCCTGGGCATTACAATCGACCGCGCGGGACTCGAACGCGTGACTGTCGCGCGCGAAAACCGTCGCGTCGCCGCCTAGGATCTCCTGTTTGCGGTGCGGCTAAGCCCTATCGATCACACTTAGCGGAGTGAGATTCTCACCTTCGCGAGCAGATCGCGCTGCTGGGCGCGGGTGCTGACCGGCAATCGTTCCCAAACAGACGCTGTCCGCACGTCCGCGAACATCCCAGCCGGGTCTTCGTGGAAATGCAAAAACGCAGACGACCCGCGGTAGAAGACGCTCCGCTTCCGCTCCTTCAAACCCCGTTGCTTGCGGATTTGGTCGAGCAGACTGTCCAATCGATCGAGTGCGGCCGCGCTGGCGTGCTTCATCAAAGCGGTCTCTGGACCAATGGGTCTTTGACTCAGAATAACGCGCGACGATGACGGTGAGTGAGTTGGGGGACAACGCAAAAGCCGTCGTGACGACCGCGACAGGCGAGGCGCCGCGGCCGACGGGCGAGCCCGCGGGCGCCGGACTGCTGTTCGGCCTGGCCGCCTACGGCTGGTGGGGACTTCAGCCGCTCTATTTCAAGGCGATGAAGGACGTCCCTCCCACGGTCCTGCTCGCGCATCGGACCATTTGGTGCGCGGTGTTTCTGGTGTTCCTACTTAGTGCCCTGCGACGGTGGGCCGATTTCCGTCGCTGCCTGAGTTCCAAGCGACTCGTGGCTCTGCTGGCGACGAGTTCGGTCTTGCTCGCCATCAACTGGTTGCTGTTTATCGTCGGTGTGGCGACGAATCGCATGGTGGAGACCAGCCTCGGCTACTTCATTAATCCGCTCTTCAGTGTCCTGTTGGGGGTCGTGGTCCTTCGCGAACGGCCTCGTCCGCTGCAGATGGTGGCGATCCTGCTGGCAGCGGTCGGCATCGCGCATCGCATCTACAGCCTGGGTGAGATGCCTCTGATTGCCCTCGGCCTGGCTGGTTCCTTCGGGCTCTATGGTCTCGTCCGCAAGATCGCGAACGTCGAATCGTTGACCGGACTGACGCTGGAAACGTCGGTCCTTGCGCCGGCGGGCATAGCCTACTTGGCGTGGCAGGTGCTCCACGGCAGCGCTCTGTTTGGAGATGTCGCGCCAGTCACTCAAGGCCTCGTTCTGGCAAGTGGAGTGATCACTTCCATTCCGCTTTTATGCTTCGGCGCGGCGGCCCGGCGGTTGCCCCTATCGACACTCGGCTTTCTTCAATACGTCGCTCCCAGCCTGCAGTTGGCCCTGGCCGTCTGGTGGTACGGCGAACCCTTTGCGGTCGACCATGCGGTCAGCTTCGGATTCATCTGGGCAGGGCTGGCTCTGTTCTCGGCTGAGTCGATCGTTGTCCGCCGGCGAGTCGAGCGATCCTCGTTCCTCGCGGAAGCCGAAACTGATGCGACCGTCTAAGTTGAGCGTCCGACCGATGCAGAACCCGCGCTGCCCGTACCTTGTCCTTCCCCTATGCCAGCACTAGAATTCGGGGCGCTCAAGGGTTTTGAGTGAGGCCGACCGTGAGGATTGTATCGGTCGGGGGCAGAGCATCGGCAAAGCAGCCGGGTCGGATTTTGTGAGTTTGGGTAGGCTGCCGGAAAGCGCCGACTCGCTGGGACTGCCTGACCATCAACTGGGGGCTTGCCGAGGGCTTTACACTTTTACAATCCGCTCGCGGCCGCCGCGATAACGACGTATTGTTAGACAGATTGTTAATCGACCGCCCGCCATACGAGGGGTCGCCCGTTTCGGGGCGAAACGCTCCGACGGCGACCAGTTAGCCGTGTCATTCCGTCCAAGGATGGCACGGCTTTGCGACGTGTGGAGAGTGTGGCGGGGAAAACCCTGCGGTCCAAAAAGCTTGGACGGGATGGGAGAAACCGGATGTACGAACGATTTACCGATCGAGCCCGAAAAGTGATGCAGCTCGCCAATCAAGAGGCGCAGCGCTTCAACCACGAATACATCGGCACCGAGCACATCCTGCTGGGTCTGGTGAAAGAAGGCTCGGGAGTCGCGGCGAACGTCTTGAAGAATCTCGACGTTGACCTGCGCAAGATCCGCCTGGAAGTCGAAAAGATCGTCCAGTCGGGACCCGACATGGTGACGATGGGCAAACTGCCCCAGACCCCGCGGGCGAAGAAAGTCATCGAATACGCGATGGAAGAGGCCCGCAACCTCAACCACAATTATGTGGGCACCGAACACCTACTCTTGGGCCTCCTTCGTGAACAGGAAGGCGTGGCCGCCCAGGTCTTGATGAACCTGGGGATGAAGCTCGAAGACGTCCGCGAAGAGGTCCTCAACCTGCTCGGTCATGGGCTGGAAGCTTCGGAGACGGGCGAACGCGGCACGGCCGCACAGCAAAAGGCGGGCAAGAGCAAGACGCCGGCCCTCGACAGCTTTGGCCGCGATCTGACCGAGTTGGCCCGACAGGGCAAGCTCGATCCGGTCATCGGCCGTGAACGCGAGATCGAGCGCGTCGTGCAGATCCTTTGCCGCCGTCAAAAGAACAATCCCGTGCTTCTGGGCGAGGCGGGCGTCGGCAAGACGGCCATCGTCGAGGGCTTTGCCCAGATGGTGGTCGACAGCAACGTTCCCGAGTTGCTCCGCGATAAGCGCGTGGTCGTGCTCGACCTGGCGATGATGGTCGCCGGCACGAAGTATCGCGGCCAATTCGAAGAGCGAATCAAGGCGGTGATGAACGAAGTCCGCCGCGCGAAGAACACGATCCTGTTCATCGACGAGTTGCACACATTGGTCGGCGCGGGCGGGGCTGAAGGAGCCATCGACGCGTCGAACGTGCTCAAGCCGGCCCTCAGCCGGGGCGAGCTGCAGTGCATCGGTGCCACCACACTCGACGAGTACCGCAAGTACATCGAGAAGGACGGGGCCCTCGAGCGACGGTTCCAAACCGTGATGGTCGAGCCGCCCAGCCAGGAACAAACTGTCCAGATTCTGAAGGGACTCCGCGACCGGTACGAGTCGCACCACCGCGTGACTTACACCGACGATGCTTTGGCCAAGGCCGTGGAGTTGTCGTCTCGGTACATCACTGGCCGCTGCCTGCCGGACAAGGCGATCGACGTCATCGACGAAGCGGGTGCTCGCATCCGGCTGAAGTCGATGGTCCGTCCGCCGGACCTGAAAGAACTCGAGGAAGAGATCGAGCGGCTCAACGTCGCCAAGGAGGAAGCGGTCGCCAATCAGGACTTCGAAAAGGCGGCCGGTCTCCGCGATCAGGCGGACAAGCTCAAGAAAAAGAAGGAATCGCTGACTCGCGAATGGCGGGACAAAGCCCGCGAGACTGATGGCGCGGTCGATGCCGACGTGATCGCCGACGTGGTAGCCCGGATGACCGGCGTGCCGCTAACGCGACTTTCGAGCGAGGACGCTGTCCGTCTCTTGCAGATGGAAGCCGAACTGCATAAGCGGATCGTCAGCCAACACGAGGGCATCAAGCAGATTGCCAAGGCCGTCCGCCGCAGCCGTAGCGGATTGAAAGATCCCAAGCGGCCCACGGGCGTGTTTTTGCTCTCAGGTCCGACCGGTGTCGGCAAGACGCTGTTGGCCAAGACGTTGGCCGAATTCATGTTCGGCGACGAAGAAGCGCTCGTGCAGATCGACATGAGCGAGTACATGGAGAAGCACAACGTCAGTCGGCTCATCGGAGCACCGCCGGGCTATGTCGGTTACGAAGAGGGCGGCCAGCTCACCGAGAAGATCCGCCGCCGGCCGTACTCGGTCGTGTTGCTGGATGAAATCGAGAAGGCTCACCCCGACGTCTTCAACATGCTCCTGCAGATCATGGAAGAAGGGCACCTCACGGATAGCTTCGGCCGCAAGGTCGACTTCCGCAACGTGGTGCTGATCATGACCACGAATGCAGGTGCCGACGTCATCAATCAGGGCGACGTCTTCGGCTTCGGCAAGCGAGACGAAGAGAGCAGCTACGAAAAGATGAAAGAGCGGCTCAAACACGTGATCGAGCGCGAGTTCAAGCCGGAATTCATCGGCCGACTCGACGAGATCGTCGTCTTCCGCAAGCTCAGTCGCGACGACCTCAAGCAGATCGTCGACATCGAGCTGGGGAAGGTCTACAACCGGCTGTCCGAGCGCGGACTGAAGCTCGAACTGACCGACGAGGCCCGTGAATTCATCATCGATAAGGGCGGCGACACCGACTATGGAGCCCGGCCGCTACGTCGTAGCGTGTCAACCTACATTGAGGATCCGCTCTCCGAAGAACTCTTGCGAGGCGCTTTCGAAGGCAAGACTCGCATTCTGGTCACGGTCAAAGAAGTGGCCGACCAGAAGCAGCTCGACTTTGTCGGTACGAGCGCCGGCGAGGGAGAGTTGGTCGGAGCGGGATCGACGAAGGAGAGTTCTCCGCCAAGTAACCCGTAACCGGTCGCAACTCGCGATTCGATAACACTCAAGATTGAATGCAATGAAAAGCCCAGGCCCTTGCAGCCTGGGTTTTTCTTTTCCACCCGCGATCTACTCGCCCGGGATCTACCCGTCGATCCCCCAGGGGCCAAAAAACTCGTGGCGGGCCGCCGCCAATCGGGTTATTTTGGTCGCACGCTTCCCCGTGCAATGAGTCCGTTCGCTGGCCTCCGAGCAGGTAATTAAAGTCTTGTGCTCTCGCAAGTTCGGAGCAGAATCACAGTCCCACTGTGATCCGATCGCGTCGCTTCTGCGTTGTGATGGGTGAGCACTTTGAGCCGGCAGTTCTAGCAAATCAACCTGAGATCCTTCTTTCGGAGTCTGTCGATGGTGACTGAGAAGACCTATGTGACGATGTCGGGTTGGACGATGTTGCCCGTCTGTCTCGTGGGAACTGTGGTCGTCGTGCTGTTGCTGATTTTTGGCGGCGTGTTGCAGTCGGCTGCCATGATCATCTTCGGCGTGATCTTGGGGATCACGGTCTTTCTGACTTACTGCGGTCTGTTCGCCCAACAACCGAATGTGGCCCGCGTGATGCTGCTGTTCGGCGAGTACCGCGGAACGGTGCGGGGGAATGGCTTTCTCTGGGCCAATCCGTTCGTGGTCCGCAAACCGATCTCGTTGCGGCTGCGCAATCTCGAAGGCAGCATGCTGAAGGTGAACGACAAGCAGGGAAACCCGATCGAGATTGCGGCCGTCGTCGTGTGGCGGATCGAAGACTCGGCCCGCGCCACCTTCAATGTGGCCGACTACACCACGTATGTTCGCGTCCAGAGCGAGTCGGCCGTGCGTCACTTGGCAAACTCGTATGCCTACGATCACGGCGAGGAGCACGAAATCACACTCCGCAGCGCAGTCGACGAAGTCTCCGCGGCCCTCAAGGCAGAACTGCAGACGCGACTGAGCGAGGCGGGCGTCGTCGTCGAGGAAGCCAGGCTCACGCACCTGGCCTATGCACCGGAAATCGCCGGGGCCATGCTGCGCCGGCAACAGGCCGACGCCATCATCGCTGCTCGTCAAAAGATCGTGCACGGTGCCGTCAGCATCGTGGAAATGGCGCTGGCGGATCTGGCAAAAAGCAACATGCTTACCATGAACGACGACCGCCGCGCGGCGATGGTCAGCAACCTGCTGGTCGTCCTGTGCAGCGAGCAGAACGCCCAGCCGGTCGTGAGCACCGGAGCGGCCTCGCCCTAATCCGCTCCGCGTGGTGCGTAAAGTGTCTTCGGGTGGCGCTGGCGGCTTTGTCCGCCAGTGGTCCTTTTTTGGACGTTCGCATCCTGTTTCCACACAGGCCGCCGTGTCACTTGACCTCCCTCTGCTCGATCTCGAAGCCGAGCTGACCGCGCTCCTCGCGCAGATCCCGCGGGGTCGAGTGACGACCTACGGAGATCTGGCCGACGCGTTGGGATTTCGGACGGCGGCCCGCTGGGTGGGTGTATATCTGCGATTGCACCCGCACACCGCGCTTTGCCCGTGTCACCGTGTCGTGCGCAAAGGGGGAGAGCTTGGATTGTACGTCGAGGGCAGAGAGCCGACCGAAAAGGCCGACCGGTTAATAGCCGAGGGCGTGCCCGTCTGCGACCAGCGCGTCGAACACTTCGACGAACTTGCGTTCCGCGACTTCCACTCGGACAAACCGTTGGCGCGGTTGATCGAGTTGCAGCACGAACTCGCGCAGCGCGTGCGGCTCATCCCACAACACGATGTGCCGCGACTGGCGGCAGGGCTGGATGTCTCTTATTCGCGCGATGGGATGGCGACAGGCGCCTGTGCCATCGTGGAAAACCGGTCCGGGCGAGTTGTCTGGTCGACGACGCATCGCGATCGTCCGGCGCTGCCGTATATCCCAAGCCTGCTGACGTTTCGCGAGTTGCCAATGCTGCTCGCGTTGTTCGAGCGATCGCGGCAAGAGTTTCCGGAACTCGATCTGTATTTCGTCGACGGCAACGGTATCCTGCATCCACGCGGAGCCGGAGTCGCTGCCTGCTTCGGCGTCGTGGCTGATGTGCCGACCGTCGGCGTCGCAAAATCGCTGCTCTGCGGCCGACTGCAACCGCCAGCCGACGATTCAGCCGATCTGCCCGCATTGCTGGCCGTTGAGGATCGGGTGGTCGGCGCCGTATTGATGCCGCCTTCGTCCTCTCGACCACTGTACGTCTCACCCGGCCAGAAAATGGACGTTGCCAGTGCGGCGCGCCTGACTAAAGAGTTCACGTTTGACCATCGCCTCCCCGAGCCACTGTATTGGGCCGATCGACTGAGCCGCGCGCAAGCGAAGCTCGGCGCGAAGTCGCAGGCCGACCGCTGATGGCAGCTTTCTAACATCCCTGGTGCGAGCGTCGTCCCGGGATCGGAAATGACTAAAGGCTTGAGAGTGCCCCGCCGCCGGGCTATTCTGGGAGGTGCGACCACCCTGGATCGTCCGCCGTTCCTAATCCGGATTTTCGCGGACCTATCTCCCCGGTTCAGTCGTCCTCTCAGGTTGGACGTTTCACTCGACAGCGTCTTCGCGCACCAGGGCGGGACTCTCCCGAATGGATAAAAAGTTCTGGTACTTGAAGGACTGCTCACTCTTCCAGTGCCTCACGGAAGAGCAGGTACGGCGACTCGAATCCCGCGCCAAGTCCCGTGAGTTCAAGCGGGGGACGCTGATCTACGCTCCCTCCGACCTGGGGGATTGCGTGCTGGTCCTGACCTCCGGCCGGGTAAAAATCTTTCACAACACCCAGGACGGCAAGCAAGCCGTGCTCGCCCTCATCGACCCCGGTGAGCTGTTTGGCGAGCTAGCCCTCGTCGAACACGGACAGCGCGAGGAATACGCCGAGTCGATGGAGGTTTCGACCGTGGTGGTCATCCCCTCCGAAGAAATTCAGCGGCTAATGGATGAGCACCCCAAACTCTCGCTGGGGCTGAACAAGCTCTTAGGTCTGCGCGTGCAACGATTCAATCGGCGGCTGAAGTCGCTGCTCTTCCGCTCGAACCGCGAGCGCGTCGTGCACCTGCTCTTCGATTTGGCCGAGAAGTACGGCAAATACGCGAAGGATGGGTCGATCGCGATGGGCATTCGGCTCTCGCACCAGGAGCTGGCAAGCATCATTGGCAGCACCCGGGAGACAGTCACCCTGGTCCTGGGCGAGCTACAGGAAGAGGGGGCCATCTCGGTCAGCCGCAAAGAAATTATTCTGCACGAGGTTGGCCGGCTGGCGGCCGAAATCGAGGTTCCGGTCCCCAATCTCAAACCCACAAAAGACTTATGGCGAGAGCCCGCCCGCTAGCCGGTCCTTGGACTAAAGATCGAGTGGTGAGGTTCTTCACAGACAAAAAAACTGGAATCGGCAATAATTGATGGCAAGCGGGGGTATGACATCCCCGGTTCGTGGAGTTAGGCCGGGCGCTCGAAATTGGGGGCGTCGCGAAAAGGAATGTAACCGGCCGGAACTTGACCTGACCGCACGGGCGGCAAGTCCGGAGCAAATAAATGATTACGATCAACGAACAATCGGTGTCGCGCGGTGACAGCTGGCGCACTTGCGGCGGAGAAGTCCGCGGGTTGGTGCGGCGGTTGCGCTGGCGAAAACGATCTCATCAGGCACGCCAATTCGCCGCGGTGCTCTTCGTGGCCTTGGTGCCCGTGTCGCTTTGCTACTCGTCCTACGTCAAATCGTACTTGACCTCACAGATCGAGCTGAAAGTCGCTCAGGCTCCGTGCGGTTATTACGAGGACGAAATGCGAGCCTATTACAGCGACAACACTCGCAGCGATTTGCCTCCTGAGCTTTGGGTCCACTTGTCTCATTG
This sequence comes from Planctomycetaceae bacterium, assembly GCA_035687365.1. Taxonomy (GTDB): domain Bacteria; phylum Planctomycetota; class Planctomycetia; order Planctomycetales; family Planctomycetaceae; genus DASPSM01. The sequence goes on from DASRXU010000203.1 coordinate 8,651, forward strand.
CCCCGATTGCAGCCGCGATCTGGTCTTCTACGGCGGCATCGCCCGCTGCGCGCCAGAGCGTCGAGTCGTCGGGAAGCAAAGTGCCCAGCTGCAACATGGTGCCGAGCACGCCGTCACCCTCTCGCAGGTTTTGGCGGAAGGGACCCTGGCCGTCACCACCCGTTCGCAGAGCCGTTGAGTCGAGTGGGCCGTTGATAGCCGCACGACCGGTGATGCGCTCGACGAGGTCTGCCTAGAGACTGGCTCGGTTCGCCGCTGATGCTCTGAAAGCGTCTGCCTTCTTGCAAGACTGCGCTCAAGATGGTACGCCAATCACGTCGCGTGCCGCGCGCAGCGCGGCTGTTGTCCGACTTTGCAAGCCCTCTGCCGCAGAGGTGACTGTGCCCGAATCAGTGTCTCAACCCTCCACGCCTGCCGGCGGTCTTTGGTACACCCTCTTTCGGCTCTCTCTTCCTTTGCAACGGGAGAGCGCGCTCTTCGTCATCGTCAACGTGCTCGACGTCATGATGACCTATCTGATGCTTTCTGACGTCCCCGAACCGGAGGGGCGGGCCATGTTCTACGAGTCGAACCCGGTGGCTCGGTGGTTTTTTGTGGGCTGGGGGCTGTCGGGGATCGTCATCTTCAAATTCACGATGGTGGCGGTGGTCACAGTCATCGCTCAGATCGTGGCCCTGCGCCAACTTCAGGTGGGCCGCCGGTTGCTGGAGTTTGGGACCTTGGTCGTCTGCGTCGTCGTGCTCTACAGCATGTATTTGCTGCTCACTCATTAGGGCCAAGGATCGCTTGCAGTGGCGCGACGCAAAACGTGGCGAGAAAAGTTGGCAGACGACAAGGACCTGCCGAAGGTGGCGCGAATCGAAGGGACCCTGTCGCGGCGCTGGGGCAGCGGAACCGTCGTCGTTCCGGCGCCCCGGGAAGTCGACGCGGCCATGCGAAAAGTACCCAAGGGTCGGATCGTCACGATCAACGAAATCCGTGCCCACTTGGCTCGAATACATCGAGCCACAATCGGCTGCCCGCTGACCACGGGCATCTTCGCCTGGATTGCCGCCCACGCTGCCGACGAAGCGGCGGCCGACGGCGTCAAACGGATCACGCCCTATTGGCGCACGCTGAAGTCCGGCGGAGAACTCAATCCAAAATTCCCCGGCGGCGTCGCCGCCCTCAAAACTCGGCTCGAAGCGGAAGGGCACCGTATCGTGCAGAAGGGTCGGCGGTCTGTGGTCGTCGATTTCGAGAAGGTCCTGTTCAAGCTCTGACTTGCCGTAAGGAACGCGCTTTATGGCCGACTGTGTGCTGGCACTCGATCAAGGCACGACCTCCAGCCGAGCGATCCTCTTTGGACGCGACGGCCGACCGATCGCCTCCGCCCAGGAAGAGTTCGAGCAGATCTATCCGCACCCAGGGCACGTCGAACACGACCCTGAAGCGATTTGGAAATCGCAGTTGGACGTGACCAAGGAGGCCCTCACACGTGGGAAGCGGACGCCGTCCGACGTCGCCGCACTGGGCATCACCAATCAGCGCGAAACGACCATCGTCTGGGACAAGAGCACCGGCAAGCCCGTTGCGAACGCCATCGTCTGGCAAAGCCGCGTCACGGCCCCGATCTGTGATCGGCTCAAAGCCGAGGGACTGGAGTCGACATTTCGGGAGCGGACCGGCCTCGTTGTCGATGCGTATTTCTCCGGCACGAAGATCGCCCATCTGCTCGAGACGATTCCCGGTTTGCGGGCCCGCGCCGAAAAAGGCGAAGTGCTGTTCGGCACCGTCGACAGCTTTTTGATCTGGCGACTAACCGGCGGCAAACGCCATGTCACCGATTACAGCAACGCCAGCCGCACGCTGGTCTACAACATCCACAAGCTCGATTGGGACGATGAGCTGTTGCGAATTTTGAAAATCCCGCGAGCCATGCTGCCCGAAGTGAAACCGTCGAGTGCCGTTTATGGCGAGACCGATCGATCGCTGTTGGGGGCGGCCTTGCCCATCGCGTCAGACATCGGTGACCAGCAAGCCGCAACGTTCGGCCAAGCCTGCTTTGAACCGGGAGCCGCCAAGAACACTTACGGCACCGGCTGCTTCATGCTGATGAACACAGGCGAGAAGCCCGTGGCATCGAAAAATGGCTTGATCACGACCATTGGCTGGGGGTTGGGGGGCAAGGTGATCTATTGCCTCGAAGGTTCGGTGTTCATCGCGGGGGCCGTCGTCCAATGGCTGCGCGACGGTCTGAAGATGATCACGACTGCCCCCGATATCGAGAAACTGGCAGCCTCCGTGACGGATGCCGGAGGGGTGTTTCTGGTCCCCGCTTTTGTCGGGCTTGGCGCGCCGCATTGGAATCAGGGGGCCCGGGGGACGATCGTCGGTTTGACGCGGGGCACCACCACCGCGCACATGGCGCGGGCCGCCCTCGACTCGATGGCCTATCAGACGCGCGAAGTCTTGGAGGCCATGCAGCAGGACTCTGGCACCCCATTGGCTTCGCTGAAAGTCGACGGCGGAGCGGCCGTCAACAATTTGCTGATGCAGTTTCAATCGGACATCTTGGGCGTCGAAGTGCAGCGGCCCGTCGTGCAGGAAACAACGGCCCTCGGCGCCGCCTACTTGGCTGGCCTGGCCGTCGGTTTTTGGAGGGACCAGGAAGACGTCCGACGCAACTGGGCCCTCGACCGGCAATTCAAGCCGGCGATGGCTGCGGACCAGCGAGAGAAACTGTATAGCCGCTGGAAGAAGGCGGTTGCTCGTTCGCTGGATTGGGAAGACTAAACGCGCGGGTTAGCGACCGCGACGTCCAATGACGGTCTTGCGCCGTTCGCGGCGCGTGGGAACTGCCGACTCGCCGACGAGCGCGTAATCGAGCTCGGGTTCCAACCCGAACGCTTCGCGCAATCGCTCTTTGACCAAACCAATCGCGGCCTGGTTCTGGTCGATGCCAATCCAACCGTGTGCCCCGCCCTGCGCCGCCACGAGTGTCGTACCGCAGCCACAGAACGGATCGAGCACCAATCCACCCGGCGGACAAGAGCTGCCGATGATTCTCGCGAGCAGTCCGAGCGGTTTTTGGGTTTGGTAGCCCAACCGTTCGGGATCGGTTGGCCCCATCCAAGCGACGTCGGCGTCGATGCCCTCCTCGGTTCCATGAACCGTCCCGGCCGTGTAAGGCTGATAGGCCCAGATGTCTCCAAGCGGTTGCCCATCTGCTTCGCTGAGGTAGCGAACCGGAGTCGGCCAGGCAACCCCGAGGCGAATCTCAATGAGGCCGGCTGCGTACAGCGCGTCGAGCTTCGCGAGCACGCCCAGCTCGGCGAATGGGGCTGGCATCTGCTCGGCGAGAAAGCCGGGGATCGCCCAGTGGCGATTCTTCGCGGCCGGATCAAAACCCCGCCAGGGACGTCCAGATTCGCCCCCAGTCGCGCCCGCGCCGGTCAGCACGTTTCCTCCGCTCGTGAATTTGTAGCGGCCCGTCTCCGATTCGAGCATGTACCGCGAGTCGACGTGCCCCTTCATGTAGGGCCGCTTGACGACCTGGAAGAAGTAGTCGCTGGTCTTGGAATAAAACAGCAGCGTGTCGTGGATCGGCCCGAAACTGCGCCGGGGTCCGTGAGCGCCCGTCCGCCGCCACACGATCTCGTTCCGGAAATTCTCCGGCCCGAAGACGGCGTCCATCAACATCTTCAAATAGTGGCTGGCCGTCGGATCGCAATGCAGATAGATCGAGCCGATGTTCTTGAGGACGCGTCGGAGTCCGACGAGTCGCGGGGCCATCATCGAGAGATAGGCGAGCAAGTCGCTGTCGCCGAGAAACCGGCGAAAGGCCAACAAGGCGTCGGCAACGCGGCCCCCCGTCTCGACCGTCTCGTAAAAAGCCGTCGTGGCGGCCGCGTCCCAGCGCCACGTGTCCTCGAAAGCCAGGATCGGCGCGGCCGACGCCGTGCCGTTCCGCGTTTTGAATAGCTGGTGGTAGTTTTGGCCACTGTTGAAGGGGGGATCGAGATAGACGAGGTCAACCGTCTCGTCCCGGCCGTGACGACGCAAAACTTCAAGATTGTCGCCGCAATACAGCGCGTTTCGCTCGCTGGGCATGGAAGGTCAGCTTATTCACCACTGCCGGGATCCGCCAGATGGCTTGTCCCAGACAGTGGCGGCCTTCGGCGGATTCTGGTACACCGCTCGTTCCGAGTTGTTGCGCGAATCGCAGACTTTAAGGTCCGAAGATTTCCCGATGGACGCCGTACTTCAAAACCTGATCGAACTGTGCCGGGACGTGGCGGTGTTGGTTGTCAGCATCGGACGCGTCCTGCTGCCGCTATTGCCACTTGTGGTTTGGGTGGCGTTCTGGACCTTCGGCGTGAATTGGACCAAGCTGCGAGCCGCCCTGCTGCAAGGAGGATGGGTCGGGCTCGTGTTGTTGGGCTTCTTGGCGGTGCTGGTCTGGGGCACAGTGGCTCCCCCGGTCGCCGGCGCCCATCAATTCTTCGGGCTGACCCTCGGCAACTTCGTCGGCAAGACCGTGCTGGTGACCGCCCTCGTCTGCATCATGCTTTTGTGCGGGTCGGTGCAATTGTCAGGCGTTTGCGGTTCTCTCTGCCAATTTGAAGAGCCGGCTGAGGACGATGGCCATCACGGTGCCCACGGCGATTCGCACGACGCCTCGCATGGGGCTCCGGCCGCTGCGCATCACTAGTGGTCAGTCTGCCGTTGTATTTTCAGAAATGGGTGCCATGCCCACGGCTCGGCGTGGGCATGCATTGCAGAGCGAGCTCAGCCGTGGTACCCGAAGTGTTGGGCGCTTTGACTACTTGCCGTCGTCCTGCGGGTAGATCAGCACGCGATCGTGCGAGAGCAGGACCAGGTCCGCCTTGCCGTCGCCTGTCACGTCGGTGATCACTCCTTCGCGTGGTTCCGTTCCCCCTTCGCGTCCCTCGGCGAAGCTCTTCTCTTCAAAGACCTTGAACGAGAGGGCGTGGTGCGGCCGATGGTCGGCGTCGAGCCAGAGAATCTCGACGAAATGGGACTGCGTGTCGATCAAGGCCAGGTCGGTCTTGCCGTCACTGTTGAGATCGCCGGCGACCACGTCGGAGAAGTAGGTCTTGGTCAGCTTGCTTTCAAAGGTACCCAACTCCGTCAGCGTCGGGGCCGTCGTCCCGGCGTAAAGCACGGCAAACCGGCCCCGGCCCATCAGCAGCAAATCCTCGCGCCCGTCACCGTTCAGATCGGCCACGCGCAGGGCTTCATAAGGAAAAGCTCCGATCTCGATCTCTTTCCAGGGGCGAAAGACGTCGCCCTCTTTTCGCAGCACGCGAATCTTGCGGATGCCCGTGTCGACCAGCACGATTTCGCGTCCCGGCTTGCCGTCGAGATCGAGCATCGCCGCGCCGACGATCTTGGCCGACGGCTCGGACGCGTTGTACTGATCCACAACCTTCCAGCCCGAGTCGCCCGGACGCTGTAGCTTCCGCGCGAAATTCTCTTGCGCGACGAGCAAGGTGGGCACGGAATCTTGAGTGAGGAAGATGGCCCCCTGCCGGGCTGTTCCCAATCGCAGGCCGTCCTCGGTGGTCACCGGGGCAATCTTTCCGTCGGCCGCCGTTGCGAGCAAAATGGGTCCGCGATCGCTCTCTTCTTGAAACAACAGAAAGTTCGGCCGGCCGTCACGATTCGTGTCGAGCTTTAGGAGCTGCGTCGGCGTGCCTTGCAGATCGAGGGGCAAATCGGTCCGCTTGCCCGAGCCGAAGGCAAACGGCCGCCATTTCTTCCCCACGCGTTCCAGCGCGTGAAGCACGTACTGCGTGTTGCCGCTGGAGGGCCGGGTGCGCGTGATGAACAAGATTTCCGGCTTCTTGTCGCCGTTAAGATCGGCGATCTCCAGGAGGATCGGCTCCTCCTCCGTCAGCGGCACGGTTTCCGGAAACGTCAGTCGGCCGTGTTCAAAGCGGCTGATGCCGATCGCCCGCTCCTTGGTGCTCAGGACGACAACTTCGTTTTTGCCATCGCCGTCGAGATCGGCGACTCGGACTTGCGCGACGCCGGCGAAGCTGGGGTATGTCTGCCCCGGATCGAGCCCGTCGCCTTTGCGCTGGCGAAATACAAACAGGCCGGCCCCCTCGGGATCAGCCACCACCAGGTCGGCGAGGCCGTCGCCGTCAATGTCACCCAGCGCGAAATCACGGCCGCGATCTCCCGAGTCCCGGCCGAAACCGGTTTGCACCAAGCGCGTTGCCGGCTGGTCATCGCCCCCGGGGGGCGTCTGCATTTGCAGGATTCTCAGACGGCCCGTTTGATTATCGATCGTCAAGATCTCGCGGCCGCGACGACCGGCGATCTCCGCGTAGGAGATCGATCGCGGAGGATCGACCTCGAACTGCAGCTCGGGCCCGAGCCGGCCCGTCTCGTCCTGCAGCCGCGCGCAAAAGATGCGTTCCTGCGGCTCACCAGCCAGATAACACAGATCTTTCCGGCCGTCACCATTGAGATCGACGATCTGCGCCAGCGAAAGTTTCTCGGAAGTGTTCATCAACACGATCGGCGGCGCGAGGCCACCCTTCGCCTGCTGCAGGAAGATATAGATCTGGTGCTTGCCCAAGATCGCGAGGTCGTCTTTGCCATCGCCGTTCAGATCTCCGGCCGCCATATTCCATTGCACGGGCGTCACGTCGGGGACGCGCATCAGCTTGCGTTCGCGCCACTCCCCTTTAGCTGGCTGATACAGGATCATCAGCCGGTCGGGCACTCCGAAGCAGGCCAGGTCCGTGCGACCGTCTCCGTTGAAATCGCCGGCCGCCATCGAGGCGAGTTGCTTGTCGATCGCGATTTTCTTGTGTTCGAACCGCCCGTCGCCCGCGACCTCGTTGACTCCCTGCGGCGTAGTCTCCGCCGTGGGCGCGTCACTTGGCCGTCGACGCTGCAACAAAAGATCGATCCGGGCGTGACCGTTGTCGAACACCGCCAAATCGCCCAGACCGTCGCCATTGAAATCGCCGGCCAGCAGGTTGCTGACGCGCGGCTCCAGCTTGATGGCCTCGACCGGCTTGAACCCGTAGTACTGGCCGGCGTCAGCGTCGTCCGCCGACTTCGGTCGCGACGCTTTAATGGGCTTCGTCTCCTTCGGATCGGCGGGCCGTGCTTCGTGCCCGGAGACGAGCAGAATCCAGACGGAGAAAAATGCGCTGGCTCCTGCGCTGCAGATCGGATGGCGCTCCATACCCATGTTCCGTCGTGTTGAGGTTTCGGGGCGTTCCTGAACTATGACCGATCACTTCCGAGAGTGGGACCGAAAAGGTCGCTCAGAGCCCGCAGTCTATCACTGCTGCCAGTCCGGAGAAACTGAGTGCCCTGCGCCAAGCCGTCGCCGCCTGACGCGGCGCGGCTCTTTTGGTGCAACTAGGCAGGCGATACAGTGACAGAATGCCCGCGGAAGCCAAAATCGTCCGACTCGTCGACCTAAAGCCTGGGCAGCAGGCCGATTGTTTTGTGCTGCTGTCGGGGAAAGATCGCGCGAGCACTCGCGACGGCAAGCCCTACTATCGCGTCACCTTTCGCGACGCAGCTCGGTCCGCAACGGCCATGGTTTGGTCCGATTCGCCCTGGTTCGAGGCCTGCGACGGCATGTGGAAGGTCGGCACGTGCTACAAGGTTCGCGGCCGCCTCGTCGACAGCTCGTACGGCCCACAGCTCGAATTGGAAAAAATTCGCGTCGTTGACGAAACCGATCGGGCAGACGGCTTTAACGAATCGGACCTAGTCAAATCGACGCGCTTCGACATCGAAGCGATGTTCGCCGAGCTGAAAACGCTGGCGGTCGATCGAATCGACTGCGAACCCTTGCGACGGCTGGTTGTCGGGATCCTGGAAGAGCACGCCGACGCGATCAAGCGGGGCTCGGCCGCTCGTAAGAACCATCACGCGTATGCCGGCGGTTACCTGGAGCACGTGCTTTCGGTTACGCGGAACGCCCGGTTTCTGGCCGACAAATACGCAGCCGACTACCCCGACATGCAGCCTCCGCTTTCCAAGTCGCTGGTGATCGCAGGTGCCATGTTGCACGACATCGGCAAGCTGATCGAATTGGAGGGTCCGCTCACCGGCATGCGTCGCACGGCGGAGGGAGAACTGATTGGCCACATTGTGTTGGGACGCGATCTGGTACGAGACCACGCCCGCAAAGTCGAGGGGCTCGATCGGGAGACGCTGCTAAGGCTCGAGCACATCATCCTCGCGCACCAGAACCTGCCCGAGTGGGGATCGCCGGTCGAGCCACGCACGCCCGAGGCGCTGCTGGTTTATTTCGCTGACGATGTCGACGCAAAGTTCCACATGTTGGCCGCGGCCCTCGACGGCGGAGCCGTGAGCGACGAAGAATTTACTTCGCGGGACAATCCCATGCGTCGGGCCGTGTTTCGCGGCCTACGTCCGAAGGCTTGAGGGCGAGATCGCTCATGCGTTTCACCAAAATGCACGGCGCCGGCAACGACTACGTGTACGTCAACTGCTTCGACGAGTCGCCGCCGACCGATTTACCGGCACTGGCTCAGGCCGTGAGCGACCGCCACAAGGGGATCGGTTCCGATGGGCTGATTCTGATTCGCCCTTCGAGGGTGGCCGACGCGCGGATGCAGATGTTCAACGCGGACGGCAGCGAGGCCGAGATGTGCGGCAACGGAGTCCGCTGCGTCGCCAAGTATGTCTACGATCACGGCATCGCCCGCAAAGAGATCCTCCAAATTGAAACCGGGCGCGGCATCCTCACGCTCAAAGTGTTCGTGGCCCGTGGCAAAGTCGATCGCGTGCGCGTCGACATGGGGCAGCCCATTCTCAAAAGCGCCGAAATCCCGACGCGACTTGCCGGCGACCAGGTAGTGCTCGTGCCGCTCGACGTCGCGGGGCGCGAGTTGAAGGTCACCTGCGTGTCGATGGGCAATCCGCATTGCATCACGTTCGTCGACGAGATCACCGACGATCTGGTGTTGCGCGTCGGTCCGCAGATCGAACGTCACCCGGCCTTTCCCAAACGGGTCAACGCCGAGTTCGTGCAAGTCCTCTCGCGAACCGAGACGGTGTTGCGAGTCTGGGAACGGGGCTCAGGCGAGACGCAGGCCTGCGGCACCGGGGCGTGTGCGGCTGCGGTGGCAGGGGTGCTCGCAGGGCTGACCGATCGCAAAATCGTTACGCACCTGCCCGGCGGCGACCTCGAGTTGGAATGGACGAGCAGCGGCGAAGTCGAGATGACCGGCCCGGCCACCGAAGTGTTCGAAGGCGATTGGCCGGACGGTCGAAGGTAGAATCGGAAATGCGGGATTATCGACACATCGGCCGCAGCGCCCCACTTTATTGAGCCCCGCGATCGCCGTTCTCCTCGAGATCGAGCACCCGCATTTCGAGACCTTTCATTTGCACGACGACATCGCTGAGCTGCATTCGGCGGCTGAGGTGCCAAAGGAGCGCCAGGGCTGCGAGAAAGAACAAAAACCATGCGAGTGTAAGCGCCTGGGCGTCGAACGCTCTTTGGGACAGGACATCCCGGAACGTAGTGAAAACGAGGATTCCGCCCCCTAAAAAAAGCTGCACGGTCAAAAAAACGACGATGGCCGCATGGACCTTTGCCGCCCACCACGACTCCTGGCGCAGTTTTTCCAACATGGCATCGACCTCTTTTCGGTAGCGGGCGCGCTTTTGCGGATCGCTCACTTGTTGATCGAGCAACCGCGTTGCAAGCTCATCTTTTGCTGGCTCCATAACCACCTCGCGTGAGAGCCCCCTTCAGAGCTCGCTCAATGTCCAGTTGACCAGGAGAGTTGGCCGCAGCGTAAAGAACCCGCCAGTTGCTCACGCATCTGCCCAGGG
>DASRXU010000204.1:0-6839 GCA_035687365.1 Planctomycetaceae bacterium
GGAGCAGCCGAAAAGCGTCGACCAGTTGGTGCAGCCCCTTCTCCGGACAGATTCGCGCGAAATACCCGACAGTGAATGGTTCGCCATTTCGTGCGGCCGGTGGTCCGTCGTGTCCGGCCAGGTCGATGCCCAAAGGCACGATGTGAAACTTCTCAGTGGGCAAGCCGAGGTAGCCCGACATGAAGTCGCGATAATAGGCGGAGTGCACGAAGAAGCCGTCGAAGTCACGGGCCCGGTCGCGAATGGCCGCAAGGGCCTGGCTACGAAAGGGTTCGGCCAGATCCTCGAGGAAGACATCGTCGCCTTGCAGCACGCAATAGATCTGTCCTTTGAACCGCCGGCGAATCGCGCTGACCGCCCCGACTAACAGTGCATTGCTGAAAAAAATCGCATCGGGACGCGCGGTGTCGACGAGAAAGTTGGCCAACTCGTGTACCTCGCGCGCTTGCGGCCCCGATTCCCCGGCCAACATCGCCAACGTCAGCTCGCCCAAGTGCTGCGCATTGCTACTGACTGCAAACCGCGTAGCCAGGTCAATCACGGAAGGCCGGTCAAGCCACCGTGTGAAAACGCGGGGGAGCTTGCGCCATATTCGCGAGCGCGAGTCGAGGTAGACGTTGATCCCGCCCAGAAAGACCTTCGACGTACTCTCATCGACCTCGTCGAGTCGCAGCGGGGTGTACGTCGGCATGAGCGTAACGCGGACGCCCTGCTTCTTGAGCGCACGGGCCCACGTGTTGTCGTGCATGCACGAGCCGCAGAACATTCCAGCCCCGCCGGCGGTCACGATCGCGATGTGCATGCCTTCGAAGTCTCGTCGACTGGGCGGCGAAATGACAGTTTTCTGCGCACTCAATGGTAGGGGGGTCGGAGGCCCGGTGGAAGGGTCTGCCGTCGATGAGTTCGATCAGGCAGGCCGATTCGGCCATCGGCGCAATGATCGTGGCCTAAGTGGCAGTCACTGTTGCCACACCGGTACGATCTGGCAATAGGCTTTCGTGATCTTCCCCCCTTGTTCGAGATTCTCGGACGATTGACCCATGGCATTCTGTGACGGAGGTTTGATCAATGGATGTCGCTGCGCGCCACCTGCTATTGCACGCGGTGATCATCTACCTCGTCGGCCTCCTGGCGGGATTTCCCTACGGTGCGGCGATTAATCGCGGCGACTCTGAAGAGCGGATTCGGCAATGGCGACTGGCGCATGGCAGCCTCGTTGTTGGAGCCACGATGATGGTCGCGATCGCCGCCATTCTTTCGCACCTGAATGTCGGACATCTCGCACGCTGGTCAATCGCCGGTTCCTCGATTGCGTCCGGCTATGGTTTCGCGGTCGCGCTGCCGCTGGCCGCCTGGGTCGGCCAACGCGGTCTCACGGCCGCTGGTCCCCTCTCAAACCGAATTGTTTTCGCGGGCAACTTCCTCGGTGCGGGCGGGTCACTCCTGAGTGCCATCGTCTTGCTCTACGCGTGCTGGCAATCACTCTGAGAGTGGCCCCGCGCAAGTGCTGCGGATGCCAGACGATGTTGACCATTCTGTGTTCCTCCGCCCCTCAATCCTGCCCTGTGATCCTTCTAGCCGAGTTTTGCGTTGTAGGCGATATTGCAGTTGCCGCACGCCTTTGGCAGGATCCGCTGGCTTCTGCACTCGAGAAGCAATTCTGCTACGGGGAGCCGCTCGCAATGCCGGGTCTGCTTGATGAACTCTCTCGCCATGGACTTCTGACGCTGATCGGGGCGGTCGTCGGCGCCGTCGCCGCGTGGTTCGCCGCGCGTTGGAAACGGCGCAAAGAGCGTCTCAGCATCCTTCGAGGCGACGCACGCGATACGGTCGTCATTCAGTTGCACATTGTCACGCCGGCCGAAGTCGCCAATCCGAACGTCCCAGGTGTCAAGAAAGTTCCAGGCTCACTGCGCATTCGTCCGTTGGGGCAATCCGAACTTTCGCGAGTCGTCCCCAATGGGCATTTGGCTGCCGAGCTATCGCGGCGAGCGTTTCGCGTAACGCCGCACGACACGCTGATTTCGATGGCCGGCGCGGAAGGCTCGTTCTTGCTCGAGACGCTGACGAATTTCGTCGCCGATCGAGTCGGCAATGCGCCGTTCGAACACGATCTGTACGCGATGGCTCCCTGCTGTGAACCGGCGGGGATGGCCGTGCATCAACCGATCACGATTTTGCTGATTCCGGTTGCCAGCTTGGCTCTGTTCGAGAACTGGAGCGATTGCCGCGACGTTCAAGTCGAACATGGGATGGCCGGCATGCGAATTCTCACGTTGATGGAGCTGGCCCGCCGCTTTCGGCAGGAGCAAGACAAGCTGGCCGGCCTGCGGCGCGACGGCAAACGCACCCTCTACGAAGAAACGATCTACATCCTGGATCTGGCCTTAGACCGGCGCTCAGCCAGCGTACCTTTGAAAGTCGTGCCGTGGGGCCGGTTCGAAGACGTGCTCAAGCAGTTGAATCTCGAATAAAGCTGCGCTGGCCGCCAAAGCGGATCGGTTGTGGCAATTCGATTGAAACTTACGACGCTGACGACACAGTGTCGGTCGTGGCCGATTCGTGGCTAGCCGCGCCCGCCCAGGAGGAAGCTTCACTCAATCCCTCGACGGCGGCGGCGATTTGTGAAACGAGTTCCTCGGCTCGTGAGGCGGGCGCTCCGCTGAACTTGGCCAGGTGGATCATCGTCACCAACTCCCGGACCCAGGCCAGCGTGCCGAGTAAATCGTCCAGCAGTCGGCCCCGCAGTTCTTGTAGGCGGTGGAGGTTCTCGGCCCGTGCGTGATCACTGCGAAGACGTCGATCGGTGGCGGACGCAGACAGGCCCGAGACGTCTGCGGCCAGCGGGTTGGCACCTTCTGTGCGGGAAGCGGCCAACAGCCCGTCGAGCTGACGAATGCGGTCGGCCTGAAATCGCCAGGCTCCGCGCAGCTCATGCAATCGCCGGCCTTCGTCAGCGAGCGCCTCCTCGGCCCAACCGTCCAGGCTGCCTAATGCGGCGTCCAGTTCGGATTCGACTTGCTGGATCGCCTGGGCTAGCGAATCGGTCGCGGGCGATGCGGGCGTCAATTGGTCCGTTGCGCCGGCGCGATCGTGTCGCTCGAGCAGCAGAGGCAGGTACAGCGGCCAAAAGCCGAGGGCCGTCGCGATCCGGAAGAGCCGCTCCCCGCGAGCCCGCTGCTCTCCCTCGAGGTAAACCGCAACCGAGACGCAGGAACCGATGAGCAAGTAAAAGAGGATCGATGTTGTGAAGTTCATGGGCCACCTGGCTCGCAAGTTCCGCACGCTTGTCGCCGCCTCGTGCGCCGTTCACTCGGGCGGAGCCTCACACTCGGATTTGAGCCGTTGCAGTTCGCGTTCGATTTCCGCAGTCAAATGCCCCTCGGACGTTTCGTCGAAGCGCAGTTCGCTGAGCGCCTCGGCTTCGGCCTCGGTCTGGTCGACGCGCCGCGACAGTTCGTCGAAATAATGGAACGACTCCAAGTCGAAGCTGCCGGAGGTCGGAATCTTGGCGAATTGTCGCTGCGCCTCGGCAGAGCGCTGGCGCGCAATCAAGACGCCCATTTCGCCTTTGGCCGCCGCCAGCCGGCCGCGCAACTGCTCCAGCTGTTGCCGAAGCCGCGCGTTCGACGTCTGGCACTGTGCGAGCTGAGTTGCGAGCGCGGCCGCGCCCGTTTCCACCTCGCGGCGACGGGCCAGCGCCGTCCGCGCGGTCGACTCGTCCCCGTTCTTGATCGCGTCGCGAGCCCGGGCCTGCGAGCGATCGGCGCTGGTTCGCGCTTCGGCAAGCCGACGCTCGAGCTGCCTTTCTCCGGCAATGGCCCGCGCGGTCGATTCGGTCGCTTTTTCCAGCGTTGCTTCCATCTCGCGAATGGTTTGCTTCAAGATCTTTTCGGGATTCTCAAAGCACTCGACGACGTCGTGCAGCTGGGCTGTGATCACAGTGTTGACCCGTTTGAGCAATCGCATCGATCTCTCTCCCTTTGATTTGCAAGCCGTCCGGGCGATGAGTTGTGGTCGTAGACGTCACGAGCCGAGATGCCGCCAGACGGTGACGATCATCAGCGGCGCCACCGACGTGTAGCAGGCGCACCAGGACAAGATCAGCCGTCGCAAGAAGCAGGCACGCTGGCTCTGGAATTCCGGCGGCATGGTGCGGCAGAGACTGGCGAAGCCAACGAACAGTGATCGCGTCCCCCACAGGCCGCCAATAAACGGCAGACACAAACCCAGCAGCAAGATCGCCGCGACGAAATTGTGAGGGAACGGAAAGACGATGGCGCCCAAGACCAAGGCAGAGTAGATGGGCAAAATGCCGATCAGCGCGACTGCCGCGACGGCCGTGCACTTGAGCGAATGGACGACGACGTCAGTCATCGTCATTCGCAGGCCCGACAACAGGCCGTAAAAGTACAAACTCGGCAGGCAGATACCCGAGGCGGCGATCAGTCCGAAGCTATACGCGAGGATCAGCCGCAGGGAACGAGCCGCCACGTGCGACGGAGCCGTGTCCAAGTGCACGAATTCGAGCACGCGCGTTTCTGAGCCGTTCAGCCAGTCGGCCGACGCTGCAAAGCGCGGCCAGAAGTGAGCGGAATACAGGGTCAATGACATCCCGAGCCCGTACAGCGCGAACGAGACCAAGGAAATCGCCAACAGCCGTGAGGCCAGGTCGACTTTCCGCTCGGTCACTTGCGCGAGCCGATCCAAGCGATCGCGATCCTTCAGGATCAGCTCCACGATCTGGGCCATTCCCAAGATCGGCTCGCTGTTGTCTAACATTGCAGCGCGCTCCAACTGGGGTGCGACTGCCGCGGTTCGACGAACAGCTTCGGGATCGCACAACAGGTCGCTGGGCATCTTCATGGAGGCTCTCCTAGATCGCCGTTCGCAGCTTACAGCACCGAAAACTGAAAGAGGTTGAGGTGGTAAAAGAGCTCGCTGCCAATCACCGTCAGGAGTAGCAGCCACCACGCGGGGAACGTTTCTCGATCTGGCTCGAGTCGCCGCATGATCCGCCGAAAGACGTCGGCCATCGCGACACCCACGCCGGCAAAGATCAACAGGTTCAAGGCGACGGCGAAGTGCGGATGAGGGACGGCCGTCAGGAAGAACCAATTGAGAGGAATCGAGGCGACCATCGCCAAGCCTCCCCAACTCACGGTGACGAGCGCGGCTAAGACGGTGCTGCTAAATGAGAGTCGCGAGCCCCCCAAACTGTTGAGGATGTAGAGGGCGGGCAGTGCCACGGTCCACGCCATGCCGGCGGCGAAGGTGCAGATGCACGCTTTCTGCAAAACGTCTCCGCCGAGCAAACCCATCGTCATGCCATAAGTTGTGGTTCCGAAAATCGCCGTTGAGAGCAGCGCAGCCCACACCCAGGGACTGTAGGCCACGGTCCCTCTTTCCCAGTGCTTGGCGAACTCTTCCGGCTCGCGCAACGCCGTTGCGACGTGCGCGACGGCACTTTGCAGTTGTGCTCGCATCATGGGCTCCTTGGCGGCGGATGGCTGTTGACTCTCTCCGCCAGAACCGCAGACCGCGCGGCCAATTAACGGCTCGAATTCAAAAAGGAAATAGTCCGCGGGAGCCGATTGGTTGAACTCGGTCGGCGCCGGTTGCAAATTGCTGGTGATGCGCAGGTCAGGCGGATACGATCCGGGGATTCGGCTTTGCGATTGCGGAGCTTTGCGCCGACGGAGTTAGCGGGGAGCGATTCCTGGTTCTGCGCTACGCCATCGTCTATGTTCTGCGGACGGCCAACGGCGCACGACTTGCAACTTTGGGCCGATCGGGAAAGGGGGGAGGCACTATGCGCCATTTAGCCCTGATTTCGGCTGGCGTGGTGGGGGCACTGGGATTGGTTCTCGTGGCGAGCGGCTGCGAGCCGACGGCTGCGGGGACTCAAGTCGGCGCCCCGCCCGTCACGGTCGCTTATCCCATTGGGAAGGAAGTCACCAACTACGAGGACTACACCGGCCGCACGGCGGCGATCGACTCGGTGCAGATCACGGCCCGCGTCACCGGTTACCTCGACAAGATCCATTTTCTTGAAGGGGCCGAGGTCAAACAGGGAACGGTCCTTTACGAGATCGACCCGCGTCCGTATCAGGCGGCGTTCGACCAAGCCAAGGCGCAGGTCGCCCAGAATCAAGCCGCCCTCAATCTGGCGAAGGCGAATCGTGTCCGCTACGAGGAGCTCTTCCAAAAGAAAGTGGCGACGGCCCAGGACGTCGAAACCTACCGCTCGCAGGAGGAGCAGGCCACCGCGACATTGGCCGCCTCACAGGCAAACCTCGAAACAGCCCGTCTGAATCTTGGCTGGACAAAGGTCACCGCCCCCGTCTCCGGCCGTCTCGGCCAAACGCTTGTTTCACGCGGCAACCTGGTGACGGCCGATCAAACCAGGCTGACAACGATGGTCTCGCTCGATCCGATGTATGTCTATTTCGACGTCGACGAGGCGACGGTCGAGCGGATTCAGCAGCTCATCCGCGAAGGCAAGTTCAAATCGTCCTTGCCGCAGGAGATCGGAACGCCCAGTTCCGCCGAGCCCGGGGCCGGCCCTGCCGTGAGTACGTCGGTCCTACAGAGCGGTCCCCTGGCGATCGCGATCGACGAGTTGACGCACCATGCGGACCAGTTGCGGCAGATTTACCTCGGGCTGGCGAACGAAACGGGGTTTCCGCACGTCGCTTACGTCGATTTCGTCAACAATCAGCTCAACCTCGCGACGGCAACTTTGCAGGTGCGGGGCATCTTCTGGAACCACAAGCCGCCCATCGGCCCGCGAGTCTTCGACGCGGGAATGTTCGTCCGCGTGCGCCTGCCGACGAGCC
>DASRXU010000205.1:0-2707 GCA_035687365.1 Planctomycetaceae bacterium
CAATCGTTTACCCGCACTCGGAAGTGCGATGACCCAAGCGGGTTCTCCCGATCCCCGGATCGACCGTATCTGCATTACGTCGTCATGATCAGATTGAGCGCACGTCGACCTCAGGGCTCACGATCGCGCGCATCGGCACACGCAAGACTACGTCTCGAGGAGCGTGCCGAGCACTGCGGGCCATCGACGCTCGAAGCTGCTGTCATGTTGGAGACCGCGCTTTAGCAGAGCTTCGATTCGCTGCTGCGTTTCAGTTCACGTCAGCGCGGTTTGGAAGGAGTTGAGCGCGTCGAGGAGCTGGTCGGCGGATGGCAACGAGGCCCGGTTGACGAGACTCTTTGCTGCCGCGATGGCACGTCGGTCGAAGGACGCGATCCGGCGCGCGAGCGTGTCGACGAAGCCGTCCAGTTCCGCGTCTGGAAGTGCACGGTTGACGTATCCGTATCGCTCCGCGGTATCGCCGTCGAAGTCGTTCGCCCCGAGAATGATTTCGAGCGCGCGGCCTCGGCCGACTAGATGTGGGAGACGTTCCGTGCCGCCGCCGCCGGGATGTACTCCGACCCCCACTTCGGGTTGGCCCAGCAGCGTGTTTTCGCGCGACGCAAAGCGCATGTCGCAAGCGAGCACGAACTCGCTGCTCGCGCCTCGGACGCAGCCTCGGATCTTCGCGATGCTGGCCACTGGAGATCTGGTGATACGGACGAACGTATCCGTTAGGATCGGGAGGCCTGAAGGCCCGACTGCGGTGGTGATGTTACCGGTCTTTCCGGTCAAATCGAAGTGGGCGAGGTAGAACTCGGGATTCGCGCTCTCGAACGCTACGACACGCAGGCTCGGGCTGGCGTCCATGCGCCCAAGCAAATCCTGGAGGCCTTGGAATAATATCGCGTCGACGATGTTGAAAGGCGGATAGTCGAACACAACCCGCCAGTATGCAGGCATTTCCTCAATGACCCGCAAGGGCGAAGCTGACTCAGCCACGACTTTCACTCCTTGTGGCCGAACGGTCGCAAGCTCTAGCGGTTGCCTCCAGAATTAGATTCGCGGTCTCCTGCGGCCGCGCCAGCATAGCGACGTGGCTGGCGGCGACTTCAATGGTCTTGGCCTTGATAGTCTTCGCCATCGCTCGTTCAAGGCTCGGCTGAATGGCGCGGTCCTGATTCGCGACCAGGTACCAGCTCGGTTTCGTCTTCCAAGCCGCGGCCGACACGTTTTCCCCGAGAGCGCCTGCCGCCGTCGGTGCCTGCGCGGCGAACAGGACGTCCTTTTCCGTCGGGCTGAGGTCTTGAGCGAAGTCGTTCTTCACGCTAGTGCCCGCTTTACAGTTGCTACGTCGTCCTTCAGCGACGTAAGCGGCATGGCCGCGACGCATTCGCGACCGGGTCCAACCAGCAGCAGATCGAGCCCGTGTCCGATCTTCGCCGATCGCTACCGAAGTGGTGAGCCGCGGAACCCGACCTTCAGGGCCAGAAGCGGACCTCGCACCGGGCAACCGACGCCATCATCAACATGAGCTATTTGATGCCGCTCGCGGCTTGTTCGATCAGGTCGGCGACGGCCTTGGGATTGGAGACATAGATCGCGTGGCTGCCAGGCACCTCAACAACTGTGGCGCCCGCCCGTTTCGCCATGAGCTGCTGGGCGGGATAAGGAATCATCTTGTCGTCGCGGACTTGGAGATACCAACTGGGTTTCGACTTCCACGCCGGCTGCGTGACCGCGCCGCCAAGGGCGTCGACGCCCCACGGCACCTGGGAGTCGGCCATGAAAGCGGCGGTCTTCCGATCGACGTCGCCGGCGAAGGAAGCCGCGAATTTGATCTTGTCAAGAAATAGATAACCGCCGTTGGGCGGCAAAATCGGCGGCGCCGGCGCGCCGGGCGGCGGATTGGCGATCAGCGTATTGACCGACTCGCCCGCGTCCGGCGCGAAGGCGGTGATGTAAACCAACCCCGCAACGTTCGGGTCGGTTCCTGCTTCGGTGATCACGACCCCGCCGTAGGAGTGCCCGACCAGGACTACAGGGCCGGGTTGGGAGTGGATCACCAACTTCGTTGCGGCCACATCTCCCATCAGCGAGATGGTCGGATTTTGCACGACGCTGACGTTGAAGCCGTCCTTCTTCAGGATGTCATAGACACCCCTCCAGCCGGCGCCGTCCACGAAGCCGCCGTGGACAAGAACGATATCGTTGATCTTAGGCATCGCCTCAACGCTCCGTTGCCGGCATTGGCTCTTCTTGCCATGCCCGAGCGCTACGAACTACGCAAGCAATCCCCGAAATCTCGACCGTTCACGCGTGAAGCTTGGAGGAAAACCATCACCCGTCCGCTAGCGGGCCAGCCCACGGCTGTCCGCGTGAATTCCGCTCCCCCGCCTGTCGGCATGAGCCCAGGCGGGCCACATATTTGTGACACAATTACTACAATGAAATGTCAGTTCGGCGAAAAGCGGGGCACCCATGCGGATGGAACGGCAAGCCCGGTCAAGCTCCCTAGCGTGGTCGAACCCGTTGGGCTGGTGGTGGGGTCTGTTGACCCTCGTCAGCGGCGCAAACATCACGGTTTGGCTCTGGCTGTACCACCAGCTCCACGACCATCCAGCCCGCGGTCTCGACAGCGCGTCCGGCATCGAGCCAATGCTGCTCCTCAGTGCGGCCTATGTTTTTGGTTGCGCATTCAGATCAATTCTTCCGCGAGCGGATGTTC
>DASRXU010000206.1:0-8022 GCA_035687365.1 Planctomycetaceae bacterium
AGCCGAGCCGCCGGACGCTTTCAACCGGTGGACGCAATCCTCGCCGCGGGCGGCGTCCCGTCCCGCAACGATGGTGTGAGCCCCGGCTCCGGCGAGCGCCTCACAGAACGCGCTGCCGAGAACGCCCGTCCCGCCGATCACAACCGCCGTCCGTCCGTGCAGGCCGAAGAGTCCCTTCAAATAAGATTCAGCCGTCATGAGAACTCCGCTGCCCACCGGCCTGGCAGCACTTGCCACAAGAGCCACAACGCCGCGTCACGTCCGTTTAGGAATGAATGCCGCGCAGCTTCAAATGCTCGGCCATCACTTCGCGGTAGTCCTCGGGCGCGATATCCCGTTCCGTGCAGACGAGCATCAGCGCACCGTCGGAGCGGAAGTTGCCGTCCCACTCCATGAGTTTTTCGTCGCTCCAGTTCGGGTCGTACTCGCGGAGCTTTTCGTCGCTCATCCGCGAAAGATAGGCCCGCACGGCGACGTCGGTTTCGTCCATCGGGGAGCCGTCGGGAGCGTGTTCATAATCGATTTGGTCAGCGGTCGTCATCGCGGTTTACCTCTTGTCTAGGGCGAGCGGTCGGTGTCAGCCGACCGGTTCTGCGTTCTAAGAACCGACGGGCTTACACCCGCCGCTCGCCAGGATCATCTGGTCTCAATATTCGCACAGCGTGCTGTGAACTTCGTACTTGGTAACTTTCGATTTAGGTTGGCCCGGTTCGTGGCAGGAGATACAGGTGGCTCCCTCCGCGACCTGGCGATGCTTCGTGGAACTCTGTCGGTGGACGTCGTGACAACTGACGCAGGTCGTGGTCGATTTGCCTTCGAGAACTTCACGAACGTTCTGAGCCACGTGCCGATCCCCGGGATTCATTTGAGCCAAGGCTTTGTCGCTCAAATCGACCTGGTAGTCGCGGAATAAATTGTCGCCGACGACAAAATTCGTCGGGTACGGCAACCCGCTCTTCTTCGACTTGCCCGTGCGGAGATGACACTGCGCACAATTGGCGAGCTGCATTTTGGGCGGGTCGGGACTTCCTTTTCCGAAGGCCACGAGTTTCGTGTCCTTGGAATGCAGGAGATTGACGACGCCGTGACACGCATAGCAATCAAGCGAAATGGCCGAGAAAGCATGCGTCTGCGGATCGACGGCGGTCGTGTGGCAGCCGGCGCACGACTTGGCAAACTTCTGCTCGTCCCAATGCGAATTCTTTGTTTCAACATGTTTCCCGTGGGCGCGGCGGCTGTTCGCGCCCCGAGCCACCGGCGTGTATGCGGCCGATAGCAGTCCAAACTTGCCGTATTCGTTCGAGCGCTTGAGAAATCGGATTTGGCGCCGCGTCCCCAGCAAATAGGCCGTGTCGGAAACAAAGCTCTTCGTGTCAGCGTCGGCCGCCAAGGCTTTCATCGCGGGAGAGTCGGCTTCGACCGCACGCACGGTTCGCTGGTGATAGTTTTTCGCCCAGCGATTGCCCCAGTCGTCCCGGTGACAAAACAGGCACTCTTCACCCGTGACATAATCGGGCAACGGGGCGTCGACGTGATCGCCCCACTCGGAATTGCTCTTTGAGTCGGACGAAGGCTGCTCCGTGTTCGCCCCGCCCGAATTAGCCGGTCCCGGGCTCGCCATCAAGACGCCGATCGTCAGGCACAACACCCAGGAAAGCGCGGCGAGCGCCGCGGACCGTGAAGTCCGCGACATTCGCGCACGGTTTTTCAGATCAGAGGACATCGAGCCACCGTCGGCGTGCGATTTTCGGCGCAATTAGGAGTCAGCCCGAACCCAGCCATGCGCGGCGTTTTCCGATGTTCCGCCGTACTTGAGGTAAGCCTCCTTCAACTTAGACAATGCATCTTTCGGAAACGCATTGCGATGGGCGGCGGGGTCGACGTCATAAATTTTGGCGGCGTTGAGGCCGAAGATTTTCGCTTTGTCTTCCTTCGTGACCTTCTTGTAGCCAAACTTTTCGCACAGTTCGTCGTTGATCTGGAACCGCTTGAAAGCATCGATGACCCATTGGGGAGAGCCCCACCACAGGCAATCGGTGCCCCAGATCACATGATCGGCGCCGTAGTATTTGATGTTCTTGCCAATCAGGTGCTGGCACATTTCCGGATGGACGATCGCCGTCGTGCCGAAGGCGGAACCGATTTCCGGAAAGACGTTGTTCATTCCCGGGTTGCGGGTTTTGATGTCCATCAAATCCTGGTGCCACGCAAAATCGCCCGTTTTGGGATCGTACGTGCTCTTGAAGCCCGGTTCGTCGGGGCCGTGCTTCATGGCCGAGTGATAGATGATGAAGGTCAAGTCGGGGTAATCCTTGGCGGCCTTCTCGATGTCCGCAGGACTTGCCAGGTGACCCAACGTGCGCGATTGCGACGCGTAACCCTTGTGCACGCTGAACCGCTTCATGCCGAGCTGCTTGGACTTCTCGTAGAAGGGGTAGGTCATCTTCTCATCGTCGAGCTTGAACCCGTTGCCCGAGCGACCAGGGTCGGTGTGGCAGTACCACTTCCAGCTATCGATGCCGTAAAGATGAACCTCGCGGTCCATCTGCTCGAACAGGGCGGTCAAGTCCTGCTTGTTGGTCTTCCTGTCCCAGTAATGGTTGGGGGCACAGTTGCCCTGAGACAGCACGCGCTGGCTTTGGGCCAGGTCGTTGAGCTGCTTCTTCGATTGCGCCATCAACCAGCTCGGCAGAATACCTCCGAACGGGCCGCTCCCCTTCGAGCGCTCGCGGCCTTCCAACACCTTGCCTGTCTTGGGGTCCTTGTTGACTTCCTTTCCGGGAACACCGGAGATGACGCCCATCGTCGTTTCGCTGTCGAGGAAGATTTCCTTGACGAAGCTCAGGAAGCTGTAGGCGTCCCGATCGTTCTTCAGATGGAAGTTCATGTTTTTCATGAACTCGGCATTGCGGAAGTTAAGGGCCAGCCCATCAGTGAAGTGCGTCTGCACGTCCATGATGAAGTATTCGCCCTTGGGCCATTTCTCTTCACTGGCCGCCGGCTCGAGCGTTTCTGCCGCGTCAACGTCCCAATGGGGACCATAAACCATGTTAGACGCGAGGAACGCGGTCGCCATGCCCATCGACGTGCGCAAAAAGTCCCGGCGTTCCATGCCGAGCTTTTTGGATTTCTCCTCGGCCAATTCGCCGATCAGCTGCTCCCACTGTTTTTGCTGGGCCGTTTGCGGACGCGGGATGAACTCTTCATTCGAGAGCACTTGGGTCGGAATCGGAGAATCGACGCCCTGCTTCTGATCGCGTTCCCACTTACGAACCCACATGGGCAGGCTCCTCACAGCTTTTTGATTCGGACGAGTTTTTCGATGTGACGGCTTCGTCAGACACTCGGATTTCGGCTTCGCGACAGCCGATGACGGCACCGAGCGGGACGCCCCTTAATATATCGAGTCGACGACAACAATGCAGGGGTTCGCTAAAGTCAGCACCATGGCACGCGTGCTCATCGTCGGAGGAGGATTTGGCGGGCTTTCGGCCGCGAAGGCGCTCGGAAACTCGCGAGACGTCGACGTCACCCTGTTGGATCGACGTAACCATCATCTGTTTCAGCCCCTGCTGTATCAGGTCGCGACCGCCGGGCTGAGCCCCGCCGAAATCGCCGCGCCCATTCGCAGCATTCTCTCCGACTTTAAGAACATCGAAGTCTTCGAGGGAGAGGTCAGCCAGGTGCGCTTGGAGCAGAAGGAGGTCGTCGCCGACTTCGGCACTTTCGCCTACGACTACTTGATCCTGGCCTGTGGATCGCTGCACTCCTACTTCGGCCACGACGAATGGGAGGAGCACGCGCCGGGTTTAAAAACGATCGAGGGCGCCACCGAGATTCGCCGGAGGATCCTCAGTTCGTTCGAGGAAGCCGAACGGACGCCGGACGTGCAGAAACGTCGCTACTTGCTGACGTTCATCGTCGTGGGTGGCGGCCCGACGGGAGTCGAGCTGGCGGGTGCCATCGGCGAGATGAGCCGCTTTACCCTATCGCGTGACTTCAAGCGCATCGACCCAAAATTGGCCCGCGTGATCTTGGTGGAAAGCGGAGAACGGATCTTAAGCTCGTTTCCGCCCAAGCTGGCGTCCCGAGCGGCCCGCGATCTCGAATCCCTTGGCGTGCAAATCTGGAGACATTGCCAGGTGACGGGGGTCGATGCCCGGGGTGTGCAGATCGGGAACGAACGCGTCGAGGCGGCGACCGTCCTGTGGGCAGCCGGCGTTCGCGCGGCATCGCTCAACCAGGCCCTCGGAGTTTCGCTCGATCGCAATGGGCGGGTGATTGTGGGCGAAGACCTGGCGCTCGAGGGACATCCGAATGTTTTCGCGATCGGTGACCAGTGCCGATTCGAACAAACCGGGCAGCCGCTCCCCGGCGTCGCTCAAGTCGCCATCCAGCAAGGGCGGTTTGCCGCACGCACGATCCGCGACGAGTTGGCCGGACGACCGCGCGGAAAGTTTCACTACGTCGATAAGGGGCAGTTGGCCACGATCGGCCGCAGCCGAGCGGTTGCCGAAGTCGGGAAGCTGCAACTCGGCGGATTTATCGCGTGGATGATTTGGTTATTCGTGCACATCTATTTTCTCACCGGATTCAAAAACCGGCTGTTTGTGGTGCTCCAATGGGCCCTTTCCTATTTCTCGTATCGTCGCGGGGCGCGTTTGATCGTCGGAAGGGATTGGAGGATCACTGGTTACCATCGTGCAGACGAGCTGAGCAAGCCCGGCGGTTAGCGGATCCGAGTAAGCCGCGGGCCTCACTCAATTGGGGGGTGCTGCTGGGATTCGGCAATCCGGATCAAACAGAAAGATCTCGTCCCGCGAGGCGGTCAGTGGCAGCGGCCAGCGTGCGTCGGTGAGGACTTCGAGTTCCAGATCGATGCGCCTTGCCGAGAACTCCGCTGGGACGCGAACTGAGAGAGGCCACACGTCTCGCGTGCGACCGTCGGACCCGCACCACAGGCCATAACAGCAGATCACTCGAGCGAGCGGAAACGCTGCCAGCAGCTGCCGCACTTCGCCCGCTGTGTATTCGTCCGGCCAGTGCTGACAGACGATCACAAGATCCGGATGCCAGGCGTCCGCAGGAGTTCCTGCCAGAGCCTCGGTGACGTTGGGAAAAATGTGAACGGAACTGTTGGCGCGGGCGAATTCCTCCACGCGTCGCTCGACGCCTTGCATCGCGGGCGAAAACAGGTCGCCGACGACGAGTATGGACAAGCAAGCGGGCGATCCGGACATTCTCGGCAATCCTTTGCCGGCACAATTCCGATCAGCAGTCGGGTGCGATCAACAGTCAGGCAATCGCGTTTTTAGGAACGGCTGGAGCGAATTTCGGCGAACTTGACGCACAAAAATCGCAGGATGTCGCGCACGGACAAAATGCCCGTGGGCGCACCGGACGAATCGACCACGGCCATGTGGCGATAGCCGCCAATATCCATGGCGTGCAACGCGTACGCGATGGAGTCTTGTCGGCGGACTGTTTCAGGCGAGCGCGTCATATACTCCTGCACGGGCCGGTCCATCGCCGTCATGTCCGGCGAGACGCGATTGAGCACGTCTCGCTCGGTGAAGACTCCGGCAACACCCGACGCGTCTTGCACCAGCAGGCAGCCGATGTTTTTCTGGACCATCATTCGGACGGCTTCGCGCACCGTGCAAGTGGGCGGGACCGCGACCGCCGCCTTGGGAGAAAGCACGCGGATACTGTGTCGGGAGATGGATTCTTCGAACTCGCACGTCGCAGGGTCGAATTCGACGAGCGTCTGACCGCACTGCTCGCACGAATCGACGCCTTCGATGTTATCGTAGCCGCAGTCGGGACAGATCATCGTGTTTCCCAGGGCGGCCCCGTCAGTTCACCACTACTGCACGACCCACGTGTCGCCGTCGTTGTATAACGCGTCGAGATCACCCGCCCCCTGCTTGGCGATGGCCGCGTCGACCTGGGCCATCACGCCTTCGTCGTACGTCGGGCGTTGCACATCGCGGAATACGCCCAGCGGCTCTGGGAATTCCGGGTAACGCATGCGTGACAACAGGAAGGCCAACGACGGCTCCGGCGCCTTCTCGTCATGGAACAGCAGGTCATCCTCGCGGATGTCGCCACCCAACTCGACGATCTCGGGCCGGCTCAGCTCGTTGATGCGGATGCCCCGATTTCGGTTCTTGCCGAAGATCAGCGGCTTGCCATGTTCGAGGTAGACGACGTTGTCGTCCTTCTCTTCCTTCTTCGACGCGTAGTTGAACGCGCCCGAGTTGAAGACGTTGCAGTCCTGGTAGACCTCGACGAAGGCCGTGCCTTTGTGATGGGCGGCCCGTTCGAGGACCATGGTCAAGTGCTTGATGTCGACATCGACCGCGCGAGCGGCAAACGTCGCTTCGGCACCGATGGCGACGCACAGGGGATTGATCGGGCGATCAATCGAGCCGTACGGCGTGCTCTTCGTGCGAGCGCCGACCGGGCTGGTGGGCGAGTACTGCCCCTTCGTGAGACCGTAGATCTGATTGTTGAACAGGATGACTTTGACGTCCAAGTTTCGGCGGATGCAGTGCAGGAAGTGATTGCCGCCGATCGAGAGCGCGTCTCCGTCACCCGTAATCACCCAGACTTGCATATCCGGCTTGGAGAGCTTCACTCCCGTGGCAATGGCTGGGGCGCGGCCGTGAATGCCGTGCACGCCGTACGTGTCCATGTAGTACGGAAACCGGCTGGAGCAGCCGATCCCCGACACGAACACGAACTTTTCTTTGGGGATGCCCAGTGTGGGCAGGACTTTTTTCATCTGCGCCAGGATGGAGTAGTCACCACAGCGCGGGCACCAGCGAATTTCCTGGTCGCTCGCGAAGTCCTTAGCGCTCAGTTGAGGAAGTTCGACGCTCATAGTCTCCCATTTTCCAAAATCGTCCGGATGGCATCGGCGACCTCGCTGATGAGGAAGGGCTTGCCCTGAATTTTGTTGAGCCCCTGCGCGTCGACGAGGAAATCATTTCGCAAAAGGAACCGCAGCTGACCCCGATTGAGTTCGGGCACCAAGATTTTTTCGTATCTCTTGAGAATCTTGCCCAAATTGCGCGGGAACGGATTCATGTACCGCAGGTGGCAATGGGCCACGCTCTTTCCCTCGGACTGGGCGTGTCGCACGGCCGTACGCACGCTGCCGTAAGTTCCACCCCAGCTCACCACCAATAGGTCGCCCGAGTCGGGCCCCTCGACGGTTTGCTCGGGAATGTGATCGGCAATGCCGGCAATCTTCAGATGGCGAATGTCGGTCATGTGCTGGTGATTGGTGGGCGAGTATTCGACGTTGCCCGTCACATCCGCTTTTTCGAGACCGCCCACGCGGTGTTCGAGCCCCTTCGTGCCGATGAGGGCCCAGGGACGCACATAGCGATCGTCGCGCTTGTACGGCAGGTACTCGTCGGCCGAGTTGCGCTCGGTCGGGTGCTTGACGACGATCGGTTTGAGGTCCGAGACCTTCGGAATCTGCCAGGGCTCGGCCCCGTTGGCGATGTATCCATCGGACAGGAAGATCACCGGGCACATGAAGTCGACCGCGATCCGCATCGCCTCTTGAACGAGATGGAAGCAGTCGGACGGCGTAGCCGCGGCCAGGATCGGCAGCGGTGATTCGCCGTTTCGGCCGAACATCGCCAACAGCAAGTCGGACTGTTCGGTCTTCGTCGGCAGCCCCGTGCTCGGGCCCCCGCGCTGCACGTCGACGATCACCATTGGCAGCTCGGTAATCATGCCGAGCCCCATGGCCTCGCCCTTGAGGCAGATCCCCGGGCCGCTGCTGGCGGTGACCGCGAGGTTTCCACCGAAGGCGGCGCCCACCGTCGCCGACATGGCGGCGATTTCGTCCTCGGCCTGGAATGTCACGACTCCGAAGTGTTTGAGCTTTGACAATTCGTGGAGAATGTCGCTGGCGGGGGTGATCGGATAACCCGAATAAATCACCCGCGTGCCGGAGAGCTTGGCGGCCGTCGCCAGGCCATACGCCAGCGCTTCGTTGCCGGT
>DASRXU010000207.1:0-14228 GCA_035687365.1 Planctomycetaceae bacterium
GGTTGTTTTGCCCGCGCCGTTGGGGCCGATGAACCCCATGATTTGCCCGGGGTAGGCCCGAAAGGAAACGTCGTTGACCGCCTTGAGCCGGCCGAAGTAACGATGCAAATGGCGACACTCAACCGCCGGCGTGCCGTAGCCGTCGGACGCAGCCGCGTCGGGCAGAGTGCTCAATTGGGGATGGCCATTACTCATCGGGGCGATGCTGCTTCGTCAATGCCTGTTAGAACTATCCGTGTCTGTTAGAAATATCCGTTCAGCAGGTGCAGACTCAGCTCGTCGGTCGTCGAAGGGAAACCCGTTTCGACTCCCGGATTCTCACGGACAACGGCCAGGTACGAGCGGGGGGCGAGCCCTTTTTTCTGCGGCAGTTGCATGCTCCACTGCCCGATTCGGCGCTCCATGAGATTGGAGTTCATGTCCGTCGTTTGAGCGGGCACGCCATACGCCACCCAAGCGCGGGGGTTGCGACCAGTCGGGGTCGGCTCGACGAAACCGGCCGGAACTGCA
The DNA here is from genome assembly GCA_035687365.1 of Planctomycetaceae bacterium. GTDB lineage: Bacteria > Planctomycetota > Planctomycetia > Planctomycetales > Planctomycetaceae > DASPSM01. The sequence goes on from DASRXU010000207.1 coordinate 511, forward strand.
GGCGCGTTGCGCCGCAACAAGTCGACAAAATCGCTCAGATCCTGCGGTTGGGGCTCGGACAGCGTGACGGTCGCGCCGGCAGCCACCGATCTGCCGACGTACAAGTGCCCCGCGTCGTCGGACGCCACAATCATTTCCAGTTCCCAAGGCAGACCGTTCGAGAACTCGGCCGTTTTGTCCGGCCGGGCTTTCAGGTCGACTCGCGAACGCTGCTCGGCATTGCGAACCGTGTAGAACTGCGTCCGAGTGCGGGCTGGCAGCCAGCCGGTGACGAGGTTTTGTGTCTGCGTCCAATCGACGAACCCGCCGCTCGGTTCATTGGTCGTCGGTATCACGGGGAAGACGGCCGTCTCGGGCGAGAACTTCAGTCCGTTGGACGGCGCCACTCCGGCGAACAGAGCCAGCCGGCCCATGGTCACGGTGGTGCGTAGGCGCTGGTCGAGCACCGTCAGGCTGCGGACGCGCGACTTGATCGCAAACCCGTGCGCGGCCACCGAATACCCGACCAACAGCACGCTCGTGGTCAGGGCCAGCGCCGGAACGGTGAACAGCAGCAGCCACAGCATCTTCTTGCGGGACAGATAAACATAGTTCACCGGCCCAATCACGACGCTGAAGAGCGTGATCAACACCAGGAAGGCGACCGTCGGGACGCCATGAATTCCCGGATTCATGAACTTGAAGAAGTCCTTCGTCCCGACGTGCGGCGACATTCCGTGCCGGGACGTCCACGACCATCGCTGCTCTCCACACGAATTGCACAGCCAGAGCCAATCGTTGGCCGCGCCCGGAAAAGGCTTCTCCGGAAAAGCGTAGATCGTCCCCAGCATGAAGTCGCGATGGCGAAACGTGTCCGCGCTTTTCCGCCAAGGAGTCTCCGGCGGCGCGGTGATCGCGGTCGTTGCTGTAGCAGGTTTGGAAGACCGAGCACGCCCGGGTCCAACGGCGCCTGACACCGGGAAGCCCGTTGTCGACTCCTCCGACAAGTCCACAACCGGGCCGCTCGGCCGCTCCGACGTCACCGCGTTGCGCCAGATGGTTGTTCCGGCCGGCGCGTCGGGGGCTTCGATCGAGCGGTCGAGCCGTGTCCTCGCTGCGGCATCGGTGCCCACCTCGAAGATCAACAAATTGCCGCCGCACTGCACCCACTTCAAGAGGGCTGTCCGCACGGGGCGATCCAGCCGTTCCAGTTCTTCCAAAGAGACAGCCACGAAGTCGAGACTGCTGTAGTCGATCCACGACTCGGGTAGCAACTCCGGCGGCACGACTTGCGCCAGTAACAACGCGTCGGCAACGCCTGAGGCGCCCCGATAGGCGGGGCCGATGGATCTCGTGAGGTGATGCGCGGCATCGACGTACCGACCGCAGTCGACCGTGGACGGTGAGATGACAAGCATCGCCGGAGGCGACGAGCTGACAAAGCTCGAGGGGATCGAAATCGAGCGGCTGTGCATGGGGAGGGGCCGCGAGCCGTCGAACACGTACAGTCGGCCGTCACGCGAGTCAACCAGCGGCACCGACAGCGTGAAATGCATCGTGGCGTTTTGCTCAACTCCGATCACGCGGCGCACCCGCACGCCCCGACTACCGCCCATGGGCTCGAACTCGAAGACGAGGTCGCGCGGCGTGCCGTGATTGGCGACCTGCATGCGGATGGGGAGATACCCGCCCTCTGCTCCGCCGGCCCAGCGCGAGTCGGTGCGGATCGTCAAATCTTCCCCGACCGACGTGCGTTCCTCGCCCGAACCGTAGGCGGCCTGCGTCGCGAAAGCCGCCAGGAACGCGCAGACAAGGGCCGCGGCGCCGAGGCTTCTCTTTAAAAGAAAAGGAGACGGACGGATCGCGAGTCGTGGTCGCTGCGGATTCACGCCCTGAGATCCCCGGGGAGTGAACGATCGACCTGGGGGACCGTCTCGAGCAAACGCTCGATGAGCCGCACGGTGGTCCAGCCTTCGAGGCGTGCCGAGTAGTCGAGGAGGAGCCGATGTTGCAGAACACAGGGAGCCACGCGGCGGACGTCCTCAAAGCTGACGTTTGGCCGGCCGGCGAGCAGGGCCGAGCCCCGAGCCGTCTCCGCCAGCGCGATGGCGGCCCGTGGCGATGCCCCGAACCGGACGAAACGCCGCACCTCTTCGGGAGCCGTGTCGGATTTCGGATGGCTGGCACTGACCAGACGGGCGATGTAATTCGCGACGGCCGTCGGCAGATGAATCAGGTCGGTCGACTCAAACAGTCGATTCAGCTCCGCGGCGGAAACGGCGACCGACAGTTCGGGGGCCCGTCCGTGCTTTCGCGTGGAAATGATCTCTTCGAGCGTCGACGACGAGACGGCTTCCACGTTGATCTTGAAGGTGAAGCGATCGAGCTGCGCTTCGGGAAGCGGATAGGTCCCCTCCAGTTCGATCGGATTTTGCGTCGCCAATACAAAGAAGGGGCGGGGCAGCGCGTGCGACTCGCCCATCACGGTCACGCGATGTTCCTGCATGGCTTCCAGCAGGGCCGACTGAGTCTTGGGTGTGGCCCGGTTAATTTCGTCAGCCAACACCAGATTTGCGAAAACGGGACCGCGATGAAAGACGAGCTTTCGGCTGCCTCCCTGATCCTCCAAAATGGGCGAACCAATGATGTCACCCGGCAGCAGGTCGGGCGTGAATTGCACGCGGCGGAATTCGAGGCCCAAGAGCGAGGCCAGAGCTTTGACGAGTTCCGTCTTCCCCAAGCCGGGCAACCCCTCGAGCAAGATGTGCCCCCGCGCGAGCAGGCACACAACGACCAATTCCAGCAGCTCGCGTTGGCCCAGAATGGACGAGCCGAGGCTGTCCACCAGCCGTTGCGCTTGGGCCTGGGCTTGCTGCACTTCGGCCGGGCTGAGCAGCCGAGGTGAAGTCGCCGCGGGAGCTCGAGTCTCGCTGACAAGTTGGCTCAAGGTCGTCACCGAATCTGTGAGGGGCTCAGTCGCGGTTCAGAGGGCAGCGCGGTTTACCGCGACGGTGTGTCCTAGGTCTGGCCGGCAGCAGTTGCGCGGAAACAAGTTCGAGCCACGCTGCCATGCAAATCCTCAGCGATCCGGCCGATCCGCGGCACGCGCATCGAAGTAACTTCGGACGGCGGCGCGGTGTCGCGGACGCACGGTGCGGTTCCAGGTTTGACGCCCCGTTTCGGGTCCCGCGGCCTGACCCGACGTGCGAGGCGCATTGGCCGCGGGCTCGACTTCGGGCGCCGACGCGCTTTGCGAAATGACTTCCTTGTTCGGCTGGTCGGGTGTGCCCGGCGGCAACAGGATCTCTTTAAACTTCGCGCCGTTGGCCTCGGCCTCGTCGCCCCAGGTCAGCTTCGCGTCACCGCGGCCGCGGTTCACACCGCCTCGCCCCGGCTTGCCGTCACGCTCAGTGCGGTCTGTGTCAGAATTCTCGCCGTCGGAGTCGCTCTCGCATTGGCCGTCTTTACACTTCCCGCGACACTTGGCGAGCTTCTTCGATTCCTCCTTGAGAAACTTCTTCAAGTCGCTGAGCGTCTTCTCGCGTTCCTCAGCATTCTTGGGCAGGCTGATGTGCCCGTCTTTCATTAGTTGCCGGAGCTTCTTTTGGAGGTCGGGCGACGCCTTGCTGAACCGCCCGTCCTTAGACAACTTTCGCAACGATTCGATGGCTTCCTGTTCGAGTTGGTCCCGGCGCTCGGACGTCAGTGACGAGTGGCTCGGATCGACGTCGGCGGCCAATCGCTCTAAAGCATCCTGGGCCTTAGACGCGGCCGTCAGCGATTCTTCCGCCCGCACGCGCATCGTCTCGCGCAGCGAGTCGACCACCTCCCACGACTCGTGCGTAAGCGGCGTGGTCTTTGTTTCCTCGGTCAGCTTTTCGATCGCCTGCTGGAGGTCCTGCGCCTCTTTTTGCTCGAGCACCTCACTCTCGCGAAGCACCTGGAGCGATTCGGCCAGAGATTCGGCCGCTTGCGTCCCGACGAAACTGGCTCGCAGACTTTCTGTGCGGGCTTCACGCAGGGGCACACAGCAGCAGCCGATCACAAACAAGGCCGGCAACCAGAGCCTGCGAGCCGCGCGGACGGGTCTCAATCGGGGTAGTCTGGAACTCCAGTTGGGATTCCAGGCGGCCAAGCGCTCGGCCCAGCCATTGTCGGAGATCTCGCCCGGAGCCGCGCCGCGTTCTGTTGTTTCACATAACGTCATCAGCAGTCCGCTCGCGCCGGTTTGGGAATCGAGCAGCGCGACCGCCTGACTTCGCGAAAAGGCTCGCTGCCGACTGCGCCACCAGGCCCACGTCGTGAGCGGGACGGCTAGAGCCGCCAACCAAAGCACCCCCGGCCACATTCCGGGCCGAGTGAGCTTCACAATCAGCACTGTGGAGCCGAACGCCAGCAGAAAGAGGGCCATCGCGTCGGCAAACGCCGTCAGGAAGACTCCCAACGACAAGCGCCGCCGTTGTTTCGTGATCCAGGCTTCAAACAGATTCATGCAGCGACTCCGGCTCAGGTCGGCGCCGCCAAACAGCGGGCCGCAAGCTGTCTACGTTCTTCCCCAGTAGTAAGTCGCAGTCTTTTTGAGAATATCACACCCAACGCCGAATGGCGCTATCCGGATCAGGGATTCCGCCGCCAATCTCTTGGCGACTGATAAACCGGAAGTGGGCATCAGCCAGAACGGCCAGGAACGGACCGACCAACTTCCTTACGGAATGACAGAGCTTCCGACCAAATTCGTTTAGCCAGTCCGACAACCACACCCCAAATTGGTGCCCGACCGACGCGATCCCTCACTTCGTGGAAGCGGCCTGGGCCGTCGAGCCTTCTTCGCCCGGGTGATAGCTTTGCTTCGCGTGGGCCAGGACGTCGTCCCAGTAGAACCAAGCGTCTTTCAGCTTCCGTTCGGACAGAAGTTTCGCCTGGTCGAAGAAGTGGGGCGAATCGGCGTGTCCGCTCGAGCCGTATTGCAACAGGCTCTTGGTCTTGATGCGATCGCCAAACTCGATCGACGCCATGTAAGAACTGCCGACGACCGCGTAGCGTTTCACCATCGGCCGCACGATGGGCAGCGGCGGCGTGTAATAAATGGTGAAGACGGACCCGACTGGCCCTTGGACTCCCGCGACGGGCAAGCTGGGGAGCTTGTCGTTGAACGGAATCTTCTCGAAGAAGTCGGCGATGTTCGCGTGCCGCTGCAGGCGATTCACGTCGCCATAAGGAACCTTCCAATTTCCGTACAAGCTCTCGAGCTTGGTGGCGGCCTCTTTCAGAGCGCGGAACTGGGCCGCGACATCGGACAGCGTCTCGGGTCGCAACGTCTCACGCGTGCTGCTCGTGAGTAAGCCATAGAGCTGCTCGTACCAGAAGACGCATAGAGTCGCCTGAGTCGAGTGAATGCTGCATTTGCAGTCCCAATCGAGCAGGTGCTTTAAATACGGCTCAACCTGAGCGGCCAGCGCCGGGTTGGTCTCTTTGAGCTTCTTGAACTTGCGCTCGTAAAGCGGCAACTCCTCCAGCGGCCAATACATCGTTGTATCGAAGGCCAGGGCCTCCCAGTTCTCGAACGTGACGTCGTGCGCCTTCCGCAACAGATGGCGCGAGACCTTGGCCCGCCGGTTGTCCCAGGTGTTTTCTCCCACGATCGACGTCGCCAAATCGCCCGGCTCGGGATTTTGGTCGTCGGTCGTCGTGAAGGGAGACTGGTTGCAGTTCTGCACGTAGCCCGAAATCGGATTCAAGACCTGCGGCAATTCGTCGAACGACAAAATCCCCTTCCAGTCGGATTCGGGCCGGCTGCCATCCACGGCTTTCGACCAATCGAGCTTTGGATCCCGTCGCGGCACGATGCCGTTGTAGACGTACAGGATGTTGCCGCCGCGGTCGGCATAGACGAGGTTGAACATCCGCTGGTCGAGCGTGGCGAGAGCGGCCCGAAACTCCTGAAAGTTCCGCGAGCGAACCATGCGATAGATCTGCCGGCCGAACAAGGCGTCGTTCATTCGCCCGACGTTGCTCGAAAGCTGCCGCGTCTCGTTCAGCCAACGCACGATTGGCCCATGATGCGTCTTGCGATAGGTCACCGCGCGCGTCTCGAATCCCTTGGAGGTTTTGATGCGGATCGTGTCCTTCCACTCGGTGGCCGTGCGATAGCCGTCACCGGAGCGATAGTTGAGGGGATTCTTGGGATCGTCGAAGGTCTCGACCCACTCGTCGCCACAATTCACATCATTGACGGTGTAGGTCCACCCCAAGTGCTCGTTGTGTCCCAGCGAAAGTATGGGGCTGCCGAAGAATGTCGCCCCCGTGAAGTTCCAACCCTCTCCACTGCGCATTTGGGCCTCGTAGTACTGACCGAAGCCGTAGTAAGGCTGGTGCGAATTGCAGAAGAGCATGCTCTGACCCGAGCGGGTCTTCGAGGGGCCGATCGCCCAGGCGTTGCTCCCCACGGCGCCGCTGGGAACATACGTCTGAGCGTGCAGCAAATCGGGCGGCACCGACTTCGAGTGCGTCGCCATTCGATAGAGCACGTAGCGATCGAGCGCAATCGGGTACCACGGCTCGAATCGCTCGAGCAAGCGCAGCTTCACACCGGGATGGCGCTGCACGTAGTAATTGAGTCCGTCAGTGAAGGCGCGATTCACCGATTGCAGCTTGGGCTCGAGCGTGGCGAAATCCTGACGAGCCCGCTCGGGGATCTCGAAGCGGTGCGTCGTGTCGTCCATCGCGAAGACCGATGAACCGTAGAGTTCGGAATAACGGCCGATCGCCATCACGAACGAATCCTCGACCTGCCACAGAAAATCTTCGGCTTGGGCGTACCCAAAGCCGAAGACCACACTTTCGTCGGTCGGACCGTCGATGTGGGGCACGCCCCACTCGTCGCGATGAATCGTCACCTGCCGGGACAGCGGCGGGCTGTCTTCGGCTCGGACTGTCGGAACCCAGATCGCAAGCACCAACACCCCGAACAGAATTCGCCGCATCACCTGCATCTCCCGAAAATGTCTGCTCAAGCTGTGGTCACGATCGGACCGATTCGCCCCAAGCGCAGCCGCTGGCTTGAGGCGCAGTTCACCCGGTCATCGCCGGCGGGGCACCTCAGGATAACGCACGAGCGAATCGTTCGGCCACCACCCCTGAATCGCGGCGTTCGCCCGCTTGCAAAACGTCGCATTGGTCCTGATACTTCTGGAGCGCCGACCGCCTGGCAACCGAGTATTAGGTAGGGGCTCCCGATTCCTCGGTCAGCCGCCTCACTCGGGGCCGCGCAAACTCGGCTCAGAAATCCTAAGTACCTGACAGGTAACAATTTCGCAGCACTTTTGGCGGAGTAGCTCAGTTGGTTAGAGCAGCGGATCCATAATCCGCGTGTCGGGGGTTCAAGTCCCTCCTCCGCTACTTGGCAACCCGTCGCAACTCGCAAGTTGCGGCGGGTTTGTTTTGCGCCTTGTCGTCCGTCGAGCGCGAGAAGGGTTGCCGCTCTAAAACGGTCGCTACTCGTAGCGCAACGATTCGATCGGGTCCAACTGGCTCGCGCGGCGGGCCGGGTAGAAGCCGAAGAAGATGCCGACGGCGGCGGCGAACAAAAACGCGAGCAGGGCTGCCACGAAGGAGATCTGGTGCGTCCATTTCTGGCCGGCGGAGACGGCATTGATCAGTGAGACGATGCCGATCGAGGCACCTAGTCCCAACAAGAATCCGATCAGTCCGCCGACGCAGGAGAGCAGCATCGCTTCGACGAGAAACTGGCGGAGGATGTCGCCAGGAGTCGCTCCGACTGCCATGCGGATGCCGATCTCGCGGGTGCGCTCGGTCACTGAGACGAGCATGATATTCATAATGCCGACGCCGCCGACAACGAGGGAGATGCCCGCGATGCTTGCGAGCATGAGCGTCAAAGTGCCGGTGACGATGCCGAATATGTTGGCAATTTCGGTCGTATTTTCGACCTCGAAGTCACGCTGCTGGCCGATCTGAATGCGGTGGCGCTCCGTGAGCAGTTCTTCGATTTCGTGCTGAGCCTGCGTCATCAGCGTCGTCGCGCGGGCCGAAGCGAGAATGGCGCTGATGTTGTCGAATTCAGATCCTTCCAGTCGCTTGCGGACGGTCGTGACGGGGATCAGCACGATGCTGTCCTGGTCGTCGCCGACCATGTTGGCCCCCTTCTGCCCCAGCACGCCGATCACACGGAACGGAATGTTCTTGATTCGCACCATCTGACCGAGCGGGTCTGTTGTCTGGAACAGCTTGCCGATCAACGTGTGACCGATCACGCACACTTTGTTGGCGCTGTGGACGTCGCGATCGGTGAAGAACTCGCCCTTGTCCATCGGCCAGTTACGGACGGTCAAATAGTCGGCGTTGACGCCGTGGATCTGTTTGGGACTGTAGTTGGCGCTGCCGAAAATGACCTGCGCAGACGTTCCGATGAGGGGCGACGAGGCGAGGATCGACGGGCAATCTTGGGCGATCGCATCCGAGTCGCGGCCGGTGAGGGTGACCTGAGCCTGCATCACCCCGCTGCGACGGCGCACCGCGGGTTGGACAATGATGACATTGGTGCCCAGGGAGGCAAACTGACTTTGCACCAAAGTGCTGGCGCTCTGCCCCACCGAAACCATCGTGGTGACGGCCGCAATACCGATGACCACGCCGAGCACGGTGAGACCGGCCCGCATCTTGTTTTTGCGGAGCGCTCGCAGGGCAATCCGGATTGTGACGGGGGAAATCATGAGCGTTTCGGCGGGAGGCCTACCAGAGCGAACTGGCGGCAGGGGGTTGGACACCAATCACCAGCACGTCGCCGGTTTTAATCGTGCCCGGCAAGATTTCCGTGTATTGTCCGTCGGTCAATCCGGTTTTGACCTCGATCGCGCGCAGGTGGTCGCCATCGCCGTCGGCGACCCAGACGTGGTGTTTGGACCGCTCCTTGCGCAACCGGGCTCGTTCTGCGATCGAGAGTGACTGCGTCGATGCGCCTTCGTTGTTATCCGCATCGGCCTTGGTTTCCTCGCGTCCCTCCAAGATGGCAACGTCCTCCGGACGCACCTGCGCAGCGGTCGGATAGAAGCGCAAGGCCGAACTGGAAACCTTGATGACGTCGGGACGTTCGTCGACTTGGAACGAAAGGCTGGCCGTCATACCCGGCAGTAATTCCAGGTCGGGATTCGTGGTCGCGACGACGACGGGATAGGTGACCACGTTCTGGGTCGTGGTCGAGCTGAGGCGGATCTCCAGGATGTTCCCCTTGAACAGCTTGTCGGGGTAAGCATCGACCGTAAACGTCACCGGATATTTTTTCTTTTGGGCCTGCTTAATCTGCCCAATGTCGGCCTCGTCGACCGAGGCGTGGACCCGAATTTCCTTGCGAATGTCGGGGGCCACGGTAAAGAGTTCCGGTGTCTGAAACTGGGCCGCCACAGTCTGACCCGGGTCAATTTTGCGATTGATCACAATACCGTCAACCGGCGAGCGAATCTCGGTGTAATTGAGATTGGCCAGCGACGTGCTCAGCGACGCGCGGGCCTGCTCGACAGTCGCTTTCGACACTTTGACCTGGGCTTCCAACGACATGCGTGCGAACTTGAATTTGTCGAAATCGGCCTGGCTGATGTACGACCCGCCTCGGGTCCGCAACGCGATGGCCCGCTTTTCGTCTTCGATCGCCTGCAACAGTTGCGACTCGACCCGAAAGACGTCGGCTTCTTGGATCGCCAGGGTAGCCCGGTCATGCGCCACGCTGGCCGTGTAGAGTTGAGGATCAATCTTGGCGAGTAGATCCCCTTTCTTGACCTCTTGATTAAACTCGCAATAGAGTTCCTGGATCGGCCCAGACACGAAGGATCCGACAGTGACTTCGATCTTCGGCTTGACGGTACCCGTGGAATTGACCACCGCAATGATGCTTCCCTGCTCAACTTTTGCAGTGCGCCAGATCGGGCGATTGCGCTTGGCCAGATACTTGGCGGTCGGACGGTAAGCCACAGCCCCCAGGGCAGCCAGCACGCCAAACAAGATGAACAACCGAACGAGCGTCTTCATGCGAGTCGAAATTCTTTTTTTGGAAGGCGGAATGTGGCCCTAATCGAAATCCGCGACGTCTCGCGAGTTTACGACCTTGGGGAGGTCAAAGTACAGGCGCTGATCCGCGCCTCCCTCTCGATCGATCAGGGGGAGTATGTCGCTCTGATCGGGCCTTCCGGCTCCGGCAAGAGCACGTTGATGAACACTCTCGGCTGCCTGGATCGACCCACCAGTGGTAGTTACCTCCTGGCTGGCGAAGAGGTTGCAACAATGTCGCGCCAGGAGCGAGCCCATATCCGTAACCGCCGGATTGGATTCGTTTTTCAGAACTTCAACCTGTTGGCGCGCACCTCTGCGCTGGAAAATGTCGAACTGCCCCTGTTGTACTCGAAGGGGATCTCCGCCTCGGAACGTCGCCGCCGCGCGCTCGAAAAGCTGGAAATGGTCGGCTTGGCCAATCGGCTCGATCATCATCCGAATCAGCTCTCTGGCGGTCAGCAGCAACGTGTGGCTATCGCTCGCGCCTTGGTGAACGAGCCGGCCATCCTGTTAGGGGACGAGCCGACGGGAAATCTCGATTCGAAGACCAGTCGCGAGGTGGTCGCGCTGTTCCGGGACCTGAACGAAAAAGCGGGCATCACGATTATTCTGGTGACTCACAACCAACAGCTGGCCCGCGGAGCCAAACGCACGGTCGTCCTTCGCGACGGCGCGATTGTCTGCGACACGACCGACTTTCGGCTGGCGGCTCAGGCGCTTCGCGAAGACCTGGAGGAATACGATGAAGAGCCAGCAGCAACCAGCGTGATGCCCTTCTCGGGATAACTCGTCCTCGGGATAACACCCTGGATTTTTCGCGCCGCCTCCATCTCCATGACTCAAAAGCACTTGCTGGACTACGCCGACTGGCTCGACGAGCGAAAGCTGCTCTGGCCCGCTCCTCCCAAGCGTCAGTCGGTGACGGCCACGCCCTCCCTAGAGCCTCTCGTGGGTATTCGCGGCGTGGCGTTCAATATTTACGGGACTTTGCTGCGAATTTCCGATGGTGAGCTGTTCCTCAAGCACCCCCAGGCCGTGCGGATGGAAATTGCTCTGGAAAAGACCATCAAAGAATTCGGGATGTGGAACAGCATGACGCGCCAGCCAGGCGCGCCCTGGCAAGCCATGCAGGTGCGCTATGACCGAGCGTTCGACGAACAGCGACTCGCGACGACGCACACGATCGGCGACATCCCCGAGGTCGATTCGGCCCACCTGTGGTTGAAGATGATTCGCCTGCTCGAGCACAAGGAATACACCTACGACGTTCCGCGTTACGGCACGCTCGAACAATTCAGCCAGAAGATCGCCTTTTTCTTCCATTCGAGTCTGCAGGGGCTCGAGGCCGAGGAGGGGGCTTTGCAAGCGCTCACCGGTCTGTTTCAAGCTGGAATCCGCATCGGAGTTGTCGCGGACGGTCAATGCTTCACCGAGGTTCAGATGTTGCGGGCGTTTCGGCAGCAGGGTACACTCCGCGCTCTGGACGAGTTGTTCGATCCGGGGCTCGAAACGCTTTCGTATCGAGAAGGGATTCGCAAGCCGTCGCGGTCGCTTTACCAGCGCGCCCTCGAACGGTTCCGGCGCAAGGGAATTGGCGCGAGCCAGGTTCTGATGGTCGGAACGCGGATCGCCGACGACTTGGCAATCGCCAAGGAACTCGGCATGCGGACGGTCCTCTTCGCAGCCGACCGAACGAGCCTTGCCGCGAAGCGCGAGGAGTTGGCTGATCCGCAAGTGCGACCCGATCGGTTGGTCACCAGCCTGACGCAGCTTCGGGAAATCGTCGGCCGGTAATCCCGCTGGCGAATCAGCCCGACCGCCTCACAACGTTTCACCGGTTCTCATTTCACCAGTTCTCCGAACCACTGCCATGCCCGCACCGCCATTTTACGACTACACGAAGTTTGACTTCGACAAGCCGATGTACTCGATCGACGACATTCGTCGGATCAATCCGCAGCGGCACGAAATGGAACAGCTGACCGGCGTGGTCTACGTCGATGCGCCGAATCACGGCCTGGTCGGCTTCAAGGACATTACCGAACACGAATTTTGGACTCGCGGTCACATGCCCGGTTACCCGATCATGCCGGGTGTCGTGCTGTGCGAGTGCGCGGCCCAACTGGCCGGATTTTACGCCCGCAAATACGACGTGCTGCGCGGCGATTTTTTGGGCTTCGGCGGCATGGACGACGTCCGCTTCCGATCGCCCGTGCTGCCTCCGTGCCGCTTGATTCTGGTGGCCAAGCTGACGCTCAATCGGCCTCCGCGTCGGGCCGAATTCGCTTTCCAGGGCTTCGTCAAAGAACGAATGATCTTCAGCGGGACGATGATCGGCGTTCCGATTCACATCAGCGATCACGTGGGGCATGTTCCCAACGACTGACATGACCCGACGACAGACATGAATCGCCCGCCCGTTTTAGATCTCAAGCCCTACTTCTTGACGCTCGACGACCTCGCGGGACAGCTGGAGTGGCCGGCCTTCTTCGGCAATGAGAATCCGGTCGAGCTGGACGTCGGCTGCGGGCGCGGCTTGTTCTTGTTCACCGCGTCGACTTCGCACCCCGACATCAATTATCTGGGACTCGAACTCGACTACACCGAGGGACGTCGCGCCGCACAACGCTTGTGGAAGCGTTCGCAGCCCAATGCTCGCGTGATCGGCGGCGACGCGCGGATTGCTCTCTCGAAATTCATCCCCCCCGAATCGGTTGCGGCTGTCCACGTCTACTTCCCCGATCCGTGGTGGAAACGGCGGCACAAACGGCGGCGGCTGTTTACCGATGAGTTTGTCGAGCTGGCACGCGGTGTTCTGCGGCCGGGGGGCCTGTTCCATTCGTGGACCGATGTCGAAGACTACTTCGATGTGATCCGCGCGCTGATGGATCATCACAGCGCGTTCGAGCCGCTCGCACCACCCGAAGAAACAGCCCCCGCACACGATCTCGACTACCAGACCAGCTTCGAACGCAAGAAACGCCAACTCGGTGCGACGATTTATCGGGGGCTATGGCGGAAACGGGACAAGTTGTGAATCTGAACCCGAGCCGCGTGCAGGAAGCATTCGCGCACTATCTCGTGGAAGCTCGTGGCGGAGATCGGGACACCGCCCTCTTCGGCCTCATCGAGCTGGACCATTCCGTACTTCCACTCTTGCAGGCTGCCTACCATTCGGAACCGGAAGGGACGATTCGAGCTTTGCTGGTCGAAGCCATTTGGCAGCACCGCCCGCAGTCTGTCGCCCCATTTCTCTTCGAAGCGCTAAAGGACGCGGACAACGAGACCTGGATGCAAGCTCTTGATGGGCTGGTGGCGCTCGCATCGCCGACAACGCGAGACGGACTCGAATGCGCACTCAGAGTCGAAGCTGATGCCAGGCGACGCGAATGGTTCGCGGAAGCATTGGATCAAATCCGACAGGCGATCAGACTGCCCGACCACGACGCGCAAGAAGGACTTGCGTGCTGAGCGATCTCACTCAAACAGCGCAAGGCTGGCCGTGAAGCCGTGGATGTAGTTGCGACCGCCGATCGGGCCGAGTTCGCCTTGAGCGAAAAAACCGGCCAGTGGAAGCGGCCCAGCGACTTTCTGGACGGCCGCCGCATCGTGGTTCGGCTCCGAAAAGAGCCGCGTCCCCCGGCCGTTACAACTGAAGAGCAAGCCGGCCTGCGGTC
>DASRXU010000208.1:0-20277 GCA_035687365.1 Planctomycetaceae bacterium
CCGGCTTGCCCTCCGTGCCCCAAAACTCTTGCGACTTTCCGGTATCGGAGGCCCCCCGCCGCAGGGCGACCTCGCGGACGGTCGCCAGCAGGATTGTGAGGTCCAGCCAAAACGAAATTCGCTCGCAATACGAAACATCAAGCTCCAGCCGTTGGCCCCATTCCAGTTGGTTGCGCCCGTTGACTTGGGCCAATCCGGTAATCCCCGGCCGGACGCTGTGCCGCTGGTTCTGACGACTCGTGTAGCGAGGGAGATAACGCATGGGCAGAGGCCGCGGCCCGACCAGCGACAAATCGCCGGCGAGCACGTTGACGAGCTGAGGCAGCTCGTCGAGGCTGCTGCTGCGAAGGAAGCGGCCCAGTCGCGTCAGCCGCTCCGTGTCGGGACGTAACTCGCCGTTCGGTTCGCGGTCGTTGGTCATGGTCCGAAATTTCAACAAGCGAAACGGCCTTTGATTGCGACCCGCACGAACCTGTCGAAACAGAACAGGCCGCCCCATGCGCGCCCAGACGGCGAACGCCACCGCGGCGAAGACAGGAGCGAGCACAATCAACCCGACGAACGCGGCAATAACGTCGAAGGAGCGTTTGGCAAATCGTTGCAACAATTTGCCGTCCGCTGCAAAGCGCTTGCGCACTTCCGAACGCGGTGTCGGTTGAGCCAATTCGGCAGCAGACGAGAGTGTCTTCATGCTTCCACGGTGACCGAAATTGGGCGACGGACCCGACGTCGCGGGACTGACAAGAAGGCAGAAATGACGCGATCAAGGTCGGCCGGCGTTAGCGAGCTGCCGCTCGGCAGACAAAGTCCATCGGCAAAGAGCTGTTCGGAAACCTCGCCGCCCACGCATCGGCAGTCTTTGAAGACCGGCTGCTTGTGCATCGGTTTCCAGACCGGGCGCGATTCGATGTTTTGCGACTCCAGATGCAGTCGCACATCCTCGCGCGATGCGCCGAACTGCTCGGCATCGATCAACACGCAGGTCAGCCAGCGGGTCGAGCTCCCGTAGGCTGCTTCGGGCATGAACGAGATGCCGGGCTCGGAGCCTAATGCCAACTGGTATTCGTCGAAAATGGCCCGTCGGGCGGCGACCCGTTCATCGAGCACGCTGAGCTGCGCCCGTCCGACCCCCGCGAGCAGATTGCTGAGGCGGTAGTTGTAGCCGATCGCCGAGTGCTCATAATGCGGAGCCGGGTCTCGGGCTTGCGTCGCCAGATAGCGAGCACGAGTGGCGAGGGCTGCATCGTTGGTCGCGAGCATCCCACCGCCCGAGGTCGTGATGATCTTGTTGCCGTTGAACGAAAAGATATTGGCCCAACCAAAGCTGCCGGCCGGTTTGCCGCGGTAGGTGGCACCGAGTGCTTCGGCCGCGTCTTCGATCAACGCGACGCTATACGAATCGCAAATCGTCCGCAGGGCGTCCCAATCGGCACATTGGCCATAGAGATCGACGGCGATCACGGCTCTTGGAAGTTTTCCGCGGCGAGCACAGCGTTTGAGTTCGTCAGACAGCAGGTTGCAATCGATGTTCCAAGTGGCCGGATCGCTGTCGATAAAGACGGGTGTACCCCGCTCGTACACAACTGGGTTCACGCTGGCGATAAATGTGCCGGTCGAGCAGAAGACCTCGTCGCCGGGCTGCAGGTCGAGGTGTCGAATCACCAGGTGCATCGCGGCCGTCCCGCTCGAGACGGCAACCGCGTGCTTCACCCCGATTTTCTCAGCGAACTCTGCCTCGAAGCGATCGATGTGGGGGCCGACCGGCGCCACCCAGTTGGCGGCGAATGCCTCCTGAATGTAGGCCTGTTCCCGGCCACTCATATGGGGGGCCGAAAGGTAAATGCGCTGCGACTCGTCCGATTTAGCGGGCGCCGGCAGACGACGAATCCCCGTGGCCTTCTCGGACTCGTGCTTGGAGGGAGCCGACGATGCGCTCGGTGCCGCGTTGGCTGGAGCCGTGGCGCTAACCGAGGTGACCGCGTCGGCGAGCTTTCGTTCTTCGCCGCGAGCGATGTTTGACGGGTTTCGCGACGCACCCAACAGATCCATGTATTCCTCGTACAACAACTGCCAGATTGGCTCCGGCCGGAAATCGCGTTGAACTCTTGCGCGGCCGGCCAAACCGTGCCGCCTGCAGAGCGCGGAGTCCTTGAGATAGGCGGCGATCGCCGTCGCCAAAGTGGCGGCATCGCGCGGCGGCACGAGGGTTCCCGTTTCGCCGTCGATCACCGCGTCGACGCAACCTGTCACCCGCGTGGCGACCACCGGCAACTCCATGGCGGCCGCTTCCATCGGTACGTAGGGAAAACCCTCGCGGTAAGTCGGCAGGGCCAGCACACTCATGAGCGGGTAGGCGGCCGCCGTCTCTTCAAGAAAACCAGTGTGAATGATCTGCGGATCGGTCGTGATGCGGCTGCGCAGCTCGGGGTCGAGTCCGTCGTAACTTTCGAGCGGTCCAACCACGAGTAAACGGACATTCGGGAAATCCCGTTTTAGTTCGCCAAAGGCGGTGACCAGTTCTCCGACGCCTTTGTCACGAACGAGTCGTCCGACAAAGCCAATGACCGGTGCATC
The DNA here is from genome assembly GCA_035687365.1 of Planctomycetaceae bacterium. Classification (GTDB taxonomy): domain Bacteria; phylum Planctomycetota; class Planctomycetia; order Planctomycetales; family Planctomycetaceae; genus DASPSM01. Next base: position 2,575 of record DASRXU010000208.1, read on the forward strand.
AGTCGGAACGTTGAATTTCTCACGGAGGGCTTCGCTTCGTTGCAACAAGGACTCGGTTCGCGAAAAGCGTTCGACGTCGATTCCATTCGCAGTTCCATGGCCGAGCACCCGCAGCTTTGACTGGGGCGCTAACTGCAGCTCTACGGCCCGAGCCCTCAGGCTTTCACCCACGCAGTAAATCCGCTGGGCGCTACGGCAGGACAGACGCTCGAGCATTAACATCAGCGACTGCTTGCGACCCGCCAAACCGTCCGTCCGCATGCCGTGCAGGGTCATCACTCGCGCCGGAACTCCGGCCAGTCGCGCCGCCAAACCGCCCAGCAAGCAGGCTTTCGGCGTGCCGCAATGCACGATCTGAGGACTCAGCCGTCGTAGCAGGGCCGTGAGCCGTGTGAGGGCAACGCCATCGCGGAAGGGGGCCGGCTCACGCAACATCGGCATCGCGATGGCTCGCACGCCCTCTTGATTTGCGATTTCATCGAGTTCCCAGCCCGGCGCACTGATCAACGTGACGTCGAAGCCGCGATCCTTCATGAATCGCAGTTGACCGCGCAAGAACGCCCAAGCCGTCATCGGCGAGGTGACGATATGCACGAGTTTCTTTGGTTGCGTCACGGCTACTCTCTGGTTCCGACCGTCGCTCACGCGGCGGGCTGATCAACTTCTAAACACTCGCGGCGATGAGGTTCGCCGGCTGGGTCTTCGCGAGCCATTCCTCCGTGTGCTCGCGCACATAACGATAAAAGTCGAGGCGTCGCTCGCGGAGCACGTCCTCCTGGAAGTCGCCGGCCCGCGCGAGATTGCGAGCCGACATCCGTTGCATCCGTTGGGGATCCGAGACAATTTCGCTGATCTTGCGAGCGAGCGCTTCGGCGTCGGCCGGTGGGACCATGTCTTCTGACGGCAGGAGTTCGGGGATGCCGCCGACGGTCGAGCCGAGGCAAGGCAGAGCGCGGGCCATGGCCTCGATCATCGCGCGGGGCAGTCCTTCTTGCCGCGACGGAAGCAGAAACAAATCGGCCTGGTCCAATTCGTCTCGAATCGGGCCGCCCGAGGCGAGTTGGCCGCGGAAATGGACATGCGAAGCAATCCCTAGTCGGCCAGCGCGTTCGGCGAGGGCCGAACGGTGTTGGCCGTCCCCGACCAGGATTAATTCGACGTCGAGCCCTTGCTGACGACAGCGGGCCAAGGCGTCGATCTGAATGTCCTGGGCCTTGTAGAGATGCTCGAGCGAACCAACCGTGATGAGCTTCCACGATCGTTTCGGCGTCGCCGGGCGAGGTTGTTCGGCCGTCAGCCCGCTGAGCTGCACGTCGGAGTAATAAAAGCTGCGGCCGTTGGGTCCGACGGGATAGCGCCGTTGCAGCGCTTCGGCCGTGACATACGCACCGGCAAACGCCTCGCGGCAGTGTTGTCTCAATTCGCGGGCAAACCAGCGTCGCAAGAAGGGCCGCAGTGGATGCTTCACCGCGCCCGGCGAAAACGCGTCGTACGGGTCCCCGACGACTTCCACTGCGAACGGCTGTCCGCGTCGGACGAGTGTCGGCACCAGCACGGAGGCCAGGTTCGACGGAACCCGCAGCATGACTGCGTCGGTCCGTCCGACTCCTTGGATCACGGACTTGCGGACCGCGACCGCTTTCTTGAGGTATTCGCGGGGTCCGATGTAATAGGCCACGGGAGCGAAGGTGACCCCGTCACCGTCGGCTCGCACGACGCCCGCGGGCGCTTTGTCGACCGGCTTGACCCGAGCGATCGCCCGCACTTCGTCAAAGACTTCGAGATAACGATCCCAAAACGGCCGGGCGCAGGGACCATCGGTCCAGACGACGCCGTCCGGCGTTCCATAAAACCGCTGCTCGAGAGCGACACAAACTTTCATTGCCGACGATCTCTAATTGTTTCTGTACGATTCGGTCAGTCGCGAGGAAGCACTCACCGGCGATCCGAGTGGCCAACGTACGAACGTAGGCTCGGCCGGTCGAGCGGCTTGTGCCGCGCGGCGACGCGCCAACCAAACCGTCGCCAGGTAGGGGGCGATCGAGTACCAAATCACGCCCCGCAGCACGACGGCCAACTCGGCCCGGGCCAGAAAGATCGCGAAGCAGGCGGCCGTCGCGACAAACGCCACGCGATCCGGCCGAATTCCGCGATCGGCCCAACGTACGAGCCGGGCGAGCAGATATCCCCCGAAAAACAACAGAATTGGGACGCCGATATATCCGAAGTTCAAATACGCTTCAGCGATGAACGAAAATCCGAGACCGCCTCCCTGGCTGGCCGTGTAGGGATCGACCTGCCAGGTGAGCCAGGTGCTCGGCAGCTCGTGGGCGATTGCCGGATGAATCTTCCAAAACAGATTCGGAAACAGGGTGGAGACGGCGTAGGCGTAGCCGACGCCCATTTCGTAGTCGCGCGTCGCTGGGACGAGAGTCAGCGTGTGCGCGATCGTCTCCATCGAGCCGCCCATCTCGCTCACGCTTGCCACGAGCGGGTTGTCGATCGTCGCGTAGTTCTGCGCCAGGAAGTCGACGGTCGAGCGGTCTTTTCCGCTCGTGTTTCGCACGGCCCCCACCAGGGGAAAGATCACGGCGACCATCAAAATCCCCATCCCAATCAGCAGGGCGGGCTTGATCGGCCGAATCAGTCGGTGCCAGACCCAAATCGCTTCCACGGCCAGGATGGCCGCTTCATGCCGCACTCCCAGATAGAACTGGATGACCGCGTAACCGGCGATGATGGCGACGGCAATCAACCGCTGGCCGCGATTACGGCAGGCGCCGGCCAGCAAGAACATGGCCCCGGGAATCAGGAAAGCAGACAGCACCACGGGTCCGGCATTCAATCCGGTCCCCGCTTGTTGCTGGTAGAGGGCAAAATAACCGGCGGATGAGACGACAGCGATTTCCTCTTTGATGACAATCGCGGTGAACGGCAGCGCGACGAACAACAGAGCCCAGCCGATTGTTCGTAGGCTCGAAAGCGTCGATTCCGCGTCGGGCGCCGACTTCGATGTCGTCGAACGTTTCGGCGACCGAACGGCTGCCAGCAGCGCGCCCAAGTGCATGGCCGCCAGTCCGATCAGCACCAAGAAGAGCGTCTGCACCAGGGTCGTCGGCGGGAACTGTCGTCCGAGTAGCCCCTCGGGATTGAGGCCGAAGACTTCGAGAATCGCCTGGCCCGCGTTAAACAGCGTGGCGGCAATCAAAAACAGGCTGTACGAATCGAACCAGGTGCGTGTGACTTGCGCCCAGGACCACAGCGACCACACACTGTGCAGCAGGATCAGGCAGCACAACGAGTAAATAAGCGAGGCATCGTCCAGATCGAGAACCGGGGCGAGGAACGCGCCGACGATCAGCAAAACGACAAACACGGCCTGAAGGAGCGGCGCCTTCGGCACGTCTCGTCGTTGAATTGTCGCGACGGCGATCATGATGGAACTATCTTTTCACGGACGACTTCGATCGACCTTGTCTCGGGCACTGGCGTTACGGCATTAGCAAACGGGTTCCGGCTCAGTTGATTCAAGATCGGCGGCAGCGAACGCCTCATTGCGGGAATCGACGTCGGATGCCGGCATTGGGAAGGGGCGGCCTTCACGGTAGAACTCTTGGAGTCGAGCCACCCCAGTCTGAATATTGAACGCGCTTTCTTCGATCACGCGCACCGCGTCGCCGCGAGACTCGTGCTCGAGCGTGCGGCACAGTGCATCCAGCTCGTCGCACCATGCGTCCGTCGTTTGCGACAGCGACAAGCGGCGAACGAGAGCCGGATTCACGGTCGTTTCTTCTGCCACCGTGTCGGCAAGCAGGCACGGCAGGCCCGCTGCTTGAGCTTCGAGCAGCACCAAAGGCAAACCCTCGAAGTGCGAAGGCAGGACGAAAGCGTCCATCGCGGCGGTCATCAAGCGCGGCACGTCGGGCCGCGGACCGGCGAAAATCACACGTTCTTGAAGCCCGGCCCAAGCAACTTGTTCCTCGATCGCAGACCGCAGCGGTCCCTCACCGATTAACAGCAGGCGAGCGTCCGGCTGCCGCCGGGCCAGGGTCGCGAAGATTTCGATCAGAAACTTGTGATTCTTTTGGTAGTCGAAGCGGCCGACGTGCCCCACGACGAACGCCCGTTCGGGAATCTTGAGTTCACGACGCACGGCCGCGCGATCGGCCTCCGCGCGGAACGGTGCCAGATCAATCCCGCAGTACGAAATCCGCCAGCGACGATCGGCTGACCAATTCGTACCGAACAGCGAGACGGCAGCCTGGCGACTGACGGCCAGCCCGAGTGTGGCGTGTTGGTGAATCCAAGTTTTCATCAGCCCGAGGTAGGCCCGACGCAGCACGTTTGAGCGATCATCGACCATCGACGTGTCGCAGTGGCTGTGAGCGATTCGTAGCGGAACGCCCGCCTGCCGCGACGCTCGCAGCACCAAGCCCGAAAACGCATGCACATGACTGTGAACGACGTCGAACGGGCCTTCGGTTTTCAGAATTGTTCGCAAAGCCCGCGCGTAAGCCAGCGGCTGTCGCGTGCCGAGGCAGGGGAAGATGCGACCGCCGAGTGCTCGTACTTCCGGGTCGTAGGCGCCGGGGGCCGTGGTGTGTACGAGAAAATCCAGGCGAAACCGGTTGCGGTGGATGTGCCGCAACACGTTCATGAGCCACGTCTCGGCTCCGGCCCGATTGAGGGCACCGAGCACGTGGAGAACTCGAATAGGACGATCAGCGGCCATTAAACACACCCCGGCAATTCGTCGCCTTGCTGAGCCGACGGTTCGCTTCCGTTCGCACGGAGCGCATAAGACAAGATGAATCCCGAGCCGATCAGTTGTGTTAGAGACGAGAGCGCCAAAGCGATCGCCGCTCCTCGCAGACCCCAAATCGGAACCAACCACCAACAACCGACTGCCGTGACCAGGGCCACGGCAACAAATAAGGGTAATTGCGCGCCGAAGTAGCGGGCGGCGGTTACCGCGTAGCCGGAGAACGAGGCGACATAACCGATACCGGCTGCCACCATCGTGAGGATCAAAACGTCTGTGCGGTCGGCATACGCCGGGCCATACAGCAAGGACAACACGGGACGGCCGGCAAAGACGGCAACCAGGACACCGCAGACTCCTAATCCGGCTCCCAGGCCGGCCAATCGCAACACCTGGATGCCAAATTCTCGCCGGCGCCCGAGGGCGTAGTCACGGGCCAGCCGCGGCGTGACCGAATCCCCCAAGGCACCGACCGCCATCGTCCCGGCGACGCTCAAGTATCCGATCGCGCCGAAGATGCCCAAGGCACTCTGGTCGACGTAACTCTCGACGAAGTAGCGGGGGATATTGGTGCTGAGAACGACCAACATCATGACCAGTCCCAGGGGCAGTGCGACGCGTGCCAGGCTGAGAATCCGGCGCGGCTCCCAGCGCGGTTTGATGGACGCCGGCAGGAGCGTCCTCGCACCGATTCCGCCGCGGGCCAGTTCCTTACGAGCGTTTCGCAGGTCGAACAGTGCGAGCACAACGAGGCGGGCACATGCCACTGCGAGAATTGCGAAGAATACGCGGCCCGTCGTGCTGATGACGATCGCGAGCAAAATGATCGAGCAGATTCCACGCAGCATCATCGACTGGCCGATGCGGTCGAGACGCTCGCGTTGTTGCAGCAAGCCATACACGATGTCGCTGAGCGAATCGCAAACGGCGGAGATGGCGACCGCGGTAATCACCAGAAACGTGTCGCCGCGATATCCCGACGTGAGGCAAACGCCGATCACGACGAACAGGGCCATCGTCATCGCGCTCAGCCGTAGAGCCAGGTAGTGTCCGAATGCGTAGTCGCGACGGGTGTCTGTCGCCTGCACGGCTCGCAGGTGCAGCATGAAGAACACGGTGATCGGCGTCGTCACGGCCACCGCGAGCACATACTGCCCGACAAGCGCCGGCGTGCCGAGCCGGGCCAAAATCGCGATCAGGCCCCATTGGCAGAGTGCGTAGACGGCGTTTCCGGAGAGCATCCACCAGAAGTTGGAACGCAGCGAGCCCGATCCAACCTCCGCTGGGGCTTCGATCGCCGACGGGATCACCGCACTCGGTTCCGGTTCTGCGGCGAAGCAGATTTGGGACAACGTCGCACCCGCCTCACGATCTGAGATCGCGAAATCTGAATCGTCTGCGGTGGCGGTGCGACTCGTCACGTCGTACTTGTCTCGAACCTTTCGGCTGTTCCGTGTGAGGACGGGACGCGTTCGCTAAGAAGCGATGGACGCGTCAGCCGACGGTTGCTTCACGGTCACTCGATGCCCTGGTGTGTACTCCGGCAAAAGTTCCTCAAGCTTAGCTCGAATTACATCGTCTGTATCTTCAACCCACGATTGGAGTTCCGAAAAGTCGCTTTGGACGGCGGACAGGGAATCGGGCCGATGGTAGGCCGCCCGAACCTTCGGGTGCAGGGTGTCGAGCGTCCCCTCTTCCTCGGTGCAGAGTTCCTCGTAGAGCTTTTCGCCTGGTCGAATTCCGGAGTACGCGATCTCGATAGCATGCTCCGGCAAACCGGAGAGGCGGATCAGGTCGCGGGCGAGATCGACGATGCGAACCGGCTCGCCCATGTCGAGCACGAAGATCTCTCCACCCATGCCCATCGTCGCCGCTTGTAGCACGAGTTGTGACGCTTCGGGAATCGTCATGAAGTAACGCGTCATCCGCGGGTCGGTGACGGTGATCGGCCCACCACGGCGGATTTGGTCCTGGAAGATCGGGACCACGCTGCCGTTCGAGCCCAACACGTTGCCGAATCGCGTGACGATAAATCGAGTCGACGAGTGTTCGGCGAGGGCCAGCACGTAGCGTTCGGCCAATCGCTTGGTCGCGCCCATGATGTTGGCCGGGTTGACGGCTTTGTCAGTCGAGATCAGCACGAAGCACCCGACCTCGAATTCGTCGGCCAGGTCGGCGAGACAGCGGGTGCCGCCCACGTTGTTCTTGATCGCTTCGGCCGGATTGGCTTCCATCAGAGGCACGTGCTTGTGGGCGGCCGCGTGGAAGATCACGTCAGGCCGGTGCTGACCCAGAATTTGCCGCATGCGGTTTTCATCGGTGACGTCTCCGATGCAGGAGACCAACTTGACCGACGAACCAATCGCCATCAGTTCGCGGTCGACGGCGAAGATGCGGTTCTCACCCCGGCCGACCATCACCAACGTGCGAGGAGCGAAGCGGAGGACCTGGCGGCAGATCTCCGAGCCGATGCTTCCACCGGCGCCGGTCACCATCACGGTGCGGCCTTTGAGAAGTTGGCCGATGGCCTCGTTGTCCAATTCGACCGGCTCGCGTCGCAAGAGGTCGTTGATGTCGATACTGCGAATGGGGACGTCGCGTCCGCCGTCAAAGAGGTCCTCGGGACCGGGAATGATCTTGAGCGTGAGCTGGGCTTCGTCGCAGGCGTCCATCAAGCCCCGCAGTCGCTTGCCCGGCAAGCTGCCGGCAATCACCAGAATGTCGGTAATGCGGCGGGTGACGGCGACCGCGGGCAGATCCTCCAGGGTGCCGACGACGGGAATTCCACCGAGGCTCGAGCCGACGCGGTTGCCCGTGACATCGAGAAATCCCCGAATGCGGTAGCGTGATTGCGGATGAGTGCGAATCTGATGGGCCAAGAGGCCGGTCGCGTCATCCGTGCCGACGAGTAGGGCAGGGCGGCAATCGTCCTGTTGGAAGAGCGGCCAGAATTGTTCACGCAGCAGTCGCCAACTCGCCCGCAGCGCTCCGATGAGCACGATCGTGATCACGCAGTCCATGATCGCAACCGAACGGGGGATGTGGCTGCCCAGCACGAAGTAGTTGACCGTGCTAATGCAGAGCAGCGAGACGAAGGCGGCCCGCAAGAGCGACGCCAGGTCGGCGAAGGTCACGTAGCGCCACCAGCCGTGGAAGTGCCCTGACGCGTAGAAGACGCAAATCTTGAGCGAGAGCACGAACCCGACACTGCCCCAGAAGACGGCGACCGACGCGGCCGGCACCGCAAAGTCGAATCGCAGGCAGAACGCCATCCAATAGGCGGCCAAGAACACGGCCAGGTGACCGAAGCCGAGCAGGCCTACGCGGATGAACGTATTTTGAACGACCAATCGCACGAACCGCTGTGTGCCGCGGGTCAGCAGCTCGAGCGGTTCAGTGTTCTTCACGTCATTTTGAGACTCGCAGCGATCCACGGGCGGGTGCCCGTTGGTGCCATTGACGTGCGAAGGAAAGTGCGTCTTTCGGATCCGGTTCGTCATGGTGGGTCGACTCTTCGAGACTCAGAGTGTCAATTTCGCCAGGAGCACAGCTCAAAACGGCCATCACGCACCGACGGGCTGTGCGTCCCGCATGGCGGGAGCCGGAGCCAGGGCCGGCATGTCGAGCCGATGGTCGACGCTGTGAGGCGCTGTCGAGAGGGGGCGATAGACGCTGAAGAGCACGGCCAGGGTGGGACCTCCAAAAAATGCCAGGAGTAGGCCGGCGACCAGGAACAACGATCGCTGCGGTTTGACGGATTGGAAGCTCAGCGTTGCCGGCTGGGCCACGTTGATGTTCGAGATGCGTTGGCTCTCGAGCGACTCGTCGAGACGAGCTTGTTCCAGGCCTTCCGAATACTTGCGATAGCTGACTTCGAGGATCTGGGCTTCACGCTGCATTTGAGTGATGCGGTTTTCGTTGCCGTTGAGTGCCTTCATCTGCTCTTTCGCGTCGGCCAGCTGCGTCTGCAGGCGGGCGAGCTTGGCACGTTGCGACGCCAGGACCGGCTTTTCTCGCAACAGCATCATCCGCAGCTCTTCTTTGGCTCGGGTGTCGACTGCCGAGACTCGTCCCTGCTCGGCGACAACCGCGTGGTGCTCGGCTTCCGTTCCCTCGATGGCGGCGAGCGTGCTCTTGATGTCGTCTTCGAGACGGCCGAGCTGGCCGACGAGCGTCAGACGCTGCTCGGCCGGCGAGGCCAAACCGGTCTGGTCTTTGAAGGTTCGCAAGTCGGTCTCGCGTTGGACCAACTGCTTCTTGATCGAGGACGCTTGCTCGGCCAGGAAGGCGTGTTCGTGCGGCGAGCGGCTCATGCGCACGTGCTCGTCGAGATAAAGGTTAATCAGATTCGAGACGATCTTTTGCGACGCTTCCGCACTCGGTCCCTCGTGAGCGACCAGGATCACATTGGTTTTGCGGACGTTTTGCGTATCGAGTTGTTTCCGCAGGGCGAGCACGGCTCGTTCCCGCGCGGGCAACGGCGAATCGCTCGTCAGGTTGTGAGCCCAGCCGAAGAGGGACGAACCGCTCGCCTCGGTCGAGGCGGGTTTGCCCGTCGGGTTGAGAATCGTCTCAGGACCGACGGCATCGACGACCTTCTCCAACAGCGAGTGGCTCTTGAGCAGGTCGACGACGGTGTTCAGTTCGTCTTCACGATTGATTTGAATGCCGTTGATTTCGTGTCCGAGGCTGGAGGTGGCGTCCAGGCCCAGGTTCTCGCGGCCGAGCCGAACGTAGAGTTTGGCTTCGGAACGGTAGGTCTTGGGCCAGACAGAGCTGAGGACCAGTGCGCCGGCCACCATCGCACATCCGAAGGCGGCCAGTTTCCAGCGATTCCGCGAGACGATGGCCAAAACGTCTGAAGAGGACAGATGCATTTCCAGCTGTGAGTGATTGCCATTTTGTCCCGCTGACCCGTGATGCACTGGCATGTTCGATTTCTCCTCGCCCCTCGCCTTCGGCCCGAATTCGCGATGCACTTTCTTTGGCAACGCGAAGAAAAGTGTGCTCGCCCATCTTCATCCGGTTCGGATCCCCCAACAAGTGGCAATGAAGTGGGGATTGGGTGGATGTGAGGCGACGAGAGGGTGAGCGAACTACGCAGCTTCACAGACCGAGTTACGAACGCGCTTGCCACGCCAATTTCAACAGGGTGATGCCTCTTCGCACGCGTACCGAACGGAACGACGATCGCCCGGAGCTTCACCTGATTGCCACTTGGTTCCCACTAGTGTTCGACATGGGTTTGCGTCTAGATTCCACCTCAGCACACTTTCTGCGCTCAACGCGTCAAAGGTGTTTTCGCGATTAACCCCCGGTGCTCTGAATGCTGGCCGACCTGTGCGATTTTGGATGGCGGCGGGATGCTCCCGATCATCGGGACTACACCACCGGCCATGCGCGCGTCCGCCGCATGCTCGAGCGGCTGCGTGAGCCGAAGCGGTCGCGACCCGCGAACGTCGATTGGCGTGAGTACTGCTTGCCGGTCCAGGATCAACTCGACTTAGGAACCAGTTCGGCCCACGCATGTATCGGACTGTTCCAATACCTCGAGCGGCGAGCGACCGGCCGCGTCATCACTCCTTCGCGTCTGTTTCTCTACGCGAATGCCCTGCGATTGTCGGGATGCGAAGATGCGCGTAGCGGCGCGGGGCTGCGGGTGACGCTTAAGGCGGCCATCCAGTTCGGCCTGCCTCCGGAGCGGTTCTGGCCTTATGAGGCGGCGGCCTTGGAACGGGCTCCCGATCCGTATCTCTACTCCTTCAACAGCGAGTACCGCGACGTTCGGTACATCCGCGTCGACGCGGTTATGCAGTCCGGCGGCCAGACGCTCGAGGCGGTCAGATTGTTACTGGCGGCCGGATTTGCGTGCGCTCTTGGCTTCGGCGTTCCCAGTTCGCTGACGACCGAACCGGAGATCCCGTTTCCCAGCCGGTTTGACTCGATTCGCACGGGACAGGCCGTGACGGTGGTCGGGTATGACGACGATCTGCGGATCCGTTCGTCGCGCGGCGCTCTTTTGATTCGAAGTTCCTGGGGAGCGAAATGGGGCCAGGACGGGTACGGTTGGCTCCCCTATCGGTATGTCACCGACCAGCTTGCCGCCGACATTTGGACCGCAATGCGTTCCAAGTGGCTGCGCTCGGGCGAATTCCGCAATCCCTTCTAATCGCGTCCGCCCGCGCACTCCGCGTTTAATCTGCGGGCCGCCGCAAAACGTTCTACCGCTCTCGCGAAATCGTGTTTCCCTCCGTCTTGGGCTAGAATCCGGGTCCAAAGCGTTCTGCGCGCGGTCGGAAACATCAGCCAAGCCACGGATCGGGAGAACGGATGGAGGACGTGCATTGGTGGACGATCCTGGTCATGGATTTCGCGCTCCGGCTGGGTCTCTCCATCCGCGTCGTGATGCGTCGGCTGCCGATCGGCGTCTCGCTGGCGTGGATCTTTATTGTCCTGATGTTTCCGTTTGCTGGGGCGATCGCCTACCTGCTGCTGGGTGAGCTGCGACTCGGAGTGTTTCGAGCCGCCCGCGCCGCTGAGCTCATGGCGCCGTACCAGTCGTGGCTCGATCGCGTGCACGTCGGGGAGGTCGATTGGAAGTTGCAACCGCCCGCCGCAGAGGCGTTGGCGCGAATGTGCCAAAAAACAACGGGCATGCCGGTCACCGCCAGCAATCGACTCGAGCTGATCGCCGACTCGGCCGGCGGGCTCGAAGCTCTCGTGAAAGCCATCCAAGAAGCCCGGCACACCTGCCATCTCGAATTCTACATTTGGAATGCTGGAGGCCTGGCCGATGAAGTGGCTAAAGCGCTGATGGCCGCGTCGGCCCGCGGGGTGATTTGCCGCCTGTTGCTGGACGACGTGGGGAGTCGAGAATTCCTGCGGAGTGACTGGGTTCCCCGGTTGCAGGAAGCAGGTGTCTCCGTCGAGGCGGCGCTTCGTGCGCGGCTGTGGCGGCTGATCTTCGTGCGGTTCGATCTGCGTTTGCACCGCAAGCTGGCGGTGATCGACGGGCGCATCGCCTACACCGGAAGCATGAACCTGGTCGATGCCCGTTTCTTCAAGAAAACCGCCGGCGTGGGCCAATGGGTCGACGCGTGCGTGCGGGTGGAAGGGCCCGCCGTCGAACCGCTGGGCGTTACGTTCCTAGGCGACTGGGCGTTGGAGAGCGAAGAGAATCTGGAACGGCTGCAACAAACGGGCGACGTACGGCCGCAAGAGCCTTGCGGGGGCGCGCTCGTGCAGGTCCTGCCTTCCGGGCCTTCGGATGAGCGAGACACGATCGAGCGGATCTTGATCGCGTTCATCTACAGCGCGCAGCAGCGCTTGATCCTGACGACTCCCTATTTCGTTCCGGACGAGGCGATGCTCACGGCGTTGACGTCCGCCGCCGAGCGGGGAGTGCAGGTGACGCTGATCATGCCCGAGAAGGTCGACTCGCGCCTCGCCAGCCTGGCCAGTCGCTCAATTCAAGGCGACCTGGTCGCCGCCGGTGTGAAGGTGTTGTTGTACCGCAGGGGACTGCTGCACACGAAATCGGTCTGTGTCGATGGCGAGTATTGCCTGTTTGGCTCGCTCAACCTCGACCCGCGGAGCCTGCATCTCAATTTCGAGATCACTCTGGCGATTTACGATCGAGACTTCACAGAGCGGCTCGAAGCGTTGCAAGCACTCTACGTCAGCAAATCGCGCGCACTCAACATGGCCGAGTGGCGCGCCCGCGGTCACGGTAAGAGACTGCTGGAAAATGTGGCCCGACTGGTCGGTCCGCTGCTGTGATGCGGTCCCGCTTTTGAGACGCAACTGGCGACGCACTCTACAACGAAAGAACGTGCTGCTTCTCCAGGTAAGCGACGACCTCATGAGCCAGGTCGTCGATCCCTTTGGTGTCGGCGTCCAGCACGATTTCGGCCTTCTCGGGCGCTTCGTACGGATCGTCGATGCCGGTAAAGCCCTTCAGTTCACCGGCTCGGGCCTTCTTGTAAAGGCCCTTCGGGTCGCGCTTCTCGCAGGTTTCAATCGACGCTTTGACATAGATCTCGATGAACTCCCCCGGCGCCAAGAGGGCGCGGACCGCGTCCCGGTCGGCGCGGTAAGGCGAGATAAAAGCAGTCAGGGCGATCGTGCCCCCTTCGCAGAACAGCTTGGCCACTTCGCCAATCCGGCGAATGTTCTCCGCCCGGTCCGCTGCGGAAAATCCGAGGTTCTTATTCAATCCGTGCCGAATGTTGTCGCCATCCAATACGATGGTTCGCTTGCCACGGGAATGCAGCAGGTGATCGACGGTGTTTGCGACGGTGCTCTTGCCGCACGCGCTCAATCCTGTGAACCACAGCACGGCTCCCTTGTGCCCGTTGAGCTTCGCGCGCTCCGCTTTGGAGACCTTGTGCTCGTGCCACGTAATGTTGGTCGCTTTCTGTTCCGCCATGGTCCTGCTTTCGCTGTCTGACTGGACTAAATGAGTGTTCTGCTGCCACCAGTGATGTGGGCGCGACGATCGTAGAAAAACGCGGCGCTGGTGGGAAGCCCAAGCAAAATCTATCGCGGGACCGACGACGCCAGCGTGCCCGCCTCATTGCAGACGCAAAAGCTCATCGTCGGGGTTGTGTGGGCTGAGACCCAATCGCCGTTGCGGTGTAGCGCGATCCAACCGTAAGTTCGGCCCCGCGCGATCGCTTCTTCAAAACATCGCCGGGCCGCCTCCTCGAGTGGCATCCCATCGCGACAACGCGTTTCCAAGCGCGCAGCCAACGCGTCGTCGACAATCTCCTCGCCGATGCCCGTCGCGCTGATGGCGACGACCGGAGAGGCATAGTTTCCCGCCACGGTGGCCGAGTCTGAGACACGCCCCGGAAATTCGAACGATCGACCCCCTGTGCTCGTCCCGGCGGCAAGTTCCCCGAGCGCGTTGCGAACGACGCAGCCGACGGTGTCATACCCGCCCACCTCTTTGCGGCGGCGCCAGGCGTCCAGTTGTTCTTCCGTCGCGAGATTTTCGTCCGGCAAATTCAATTCTTTGGCCAGCACCTGCACGCCAGGTTGGCTGATCACCCGCGAGCCGCGGTCCTGCAGCGACAGCGCGATCAAAGACGGATGTTTGACGCGCAGGGCATTGATCACGCCTGAAAACGATTGTCGCGACCCGTCCATGACGGAGGCTGACACCCGGATCTCACCGTCACTTTGAATGGCTGCGCCCAGTCCCGCGTTGAATTGAGGGTCCAATTCCAGAGCTTGCAGGGCGCCGACCACCACCTCGCAGAGCGCACGGCTTGCCAGCTCTTTGAAGCACTGGCCGGCGATCACCTCTAACGATCGAGCCGCGCTGAGCACCTTTTCGGGCTCGGGCATCCGCGAAGGGGCCCCACCGTGCACAATTAAGAAGGGACCTTGGGTCGTCCCGGAAAGCAGTTGCATGGTCCTAATCTCTGTGTTGGCGTCACCAGCGATCCCGACCATTGCGTTGGCGAATTTCCGGCCGGGCGGAGTTGTCCCAGAATATCAAGCTCGCACGCCAAGCGCCAGCGCGGCCGGGGTGGCGACATCGTTTTCAAACAGCTGGGAGGCCATAGGCCGCAAAATCGACCGCGTCGATCGGGCAAGTTTTGCTGCGGCGGGCTAAAACGTGCAGTTTTTTCCGATCCTCGGTGTGACAATATGATTAGAAACTGGTACAGCCAGATCAGTACCTGCGCGGATCCGCCGATTCCCGAGAAATGTCGAGGCGCTAATCCCAGCGGTTTCGCATCAATACAAACTTTGTGGTGACCGGCCAAGCTGCCGCAACTGCGAGGTCATGCTGTGAAGACGAACTTGTTTGTCCGTGTGGCAGGCCCGGTCATCGCGATTAGCGTCATCCCGCTCGTGGTTGGAGTGGCGTCCGCCTGGCAGGTCAATACGTCATACAAACAGGTATCCAATCAGCTGTCGTTGGACGTGGCCGGTCTGCGGGCGGGCGAGAAACTGGCGATCGGCATTCGCGACGTGCGGACCGAGCTGAATCAGTACCTTCGCAATCCGGAAGATGACCAATCCCTGCTCGCGGCCAGCAAGGCGCGACAGGACATGATCCATTGGATCGAGGAGGCCGAAAAGGCGGCGACGACCGAGCCGGAAAAACTCGACGTGGCCCAATTGCGCGAAGGCTACGCGGTGTTCTTCGGCCAACTCGATCAGGTGATCCGAGCGAAGACCCCGGTTGCCGAACGCAAACAGAAGATCAACCAGCTGATGCACGATGTGCTCGAGAACAAGTTGCTGACGCCGGCACAGATCTACCTCGAGACCAACGAGGACGACATCGAAACGTCCAACGCCAAGAATCTGCAAGTTGGCAAAAGGGTCGTACTGGGGCTGTTGCTCCTGGGAATTTGCGGACCCGTTTCGGGCCTGGTGGCTGGGTACGGAATTGCGCGGGGATACAGCCGATCGATCGTCCGTCTCAGTCTGCCGATCCAGGACGCGGCCGGAAAGCTGAACGAAATCGTGGGCCCGATCACCTTCTCGGCCCAGGCTGGTCTCGAGGAAATTGAGATCGTCCTGCACAAGATCGCCGACCAGATCGGCGCCGTGGTCGAGCGTTTGCAGGAGAGCCGCCGGGAGGCCCTGCGCGCCGAGCAGCTGGCCGCGGTGGGACAGATGGCGGCGGGCATTGCTCACGAGCTGCGAAATCCGCTGATGGCGATGAAGATTTTAGTCCAGGCAGCGGCCGAGGCTACGCCCCCGGCGTTGGCTGACCGTGATCTGCTCGTGCTCGAGGAGGAGATTACTCGGCTGGAGCGTTCGGCCGAAACCTTCCTCGACTTCGCACGGCCTCCCGAAATCGAGCGACGGACGTTCGACCTTCGGCTGCTCGTCGGGCAGGTGCTGGACCTGGTCTCTTCCCGTGCGACCCGACAGGGGATCCAAGTTTCCTGCGAAGTGCCGGAAAAACAAACAATTCCGGTTCGCGCCGACATGGGACAGGTGCGGCAGGTGCTGTTGAATCTGCTGCTCAACGCGCTCGATGCGGTGCCCGAGGGTGGCACGATCTCTGTTGCGATCGATCCCGCCGCCCCATCCGGGAACGGCTCGGCCGGTTGGGTCGTCGTCCGTGTCTCGGACACGGGGCGCGGGCTACCCGGCGACTTGGGCGATAAGATCTTTGAACCCTTCGTGTCGAGCAAACCGACGGGGATTGGGCTGGGTCTGTCGATCTGCAAACGAATTGTCGAATCGCACGGAGGCCAAATCGAAGCGGTCAACCGACCCGAAGGCGGAGCCGAGTTCACAATTCGCCTACCCGCTATCGCCGTTACCGAGATGGCGGCTGCGCCGGCGAATTCACCCGTCACGGTATCCTCCCAATCCTGAATCGGAACAGTTTTCAGAATCGTTGAGTTGATCCGATGGCCCGACTGCTCGTCATTGACGACGAACCCAACCTGCAATATTCGCTGGTCAAAAGCCTCAGCTCAGACACGCTCGAGGTGGCGACCACCGGTACGGCTCGCCAGGGAATCGAAGCCGTTCGGCGGCAAACGCCCGACGCGGTGATTCTCGACGTGCGCTTGCCCGATATGTCGGGCCTCGAAGCGTTCGACGAAATTCGACGCATCGACGGGCGCTTGCCGGTGATCATCATCACGGCTTTCAGCACAGCCGACACGGCCATCGAGGCGATGAAGCGGGGCGCCTTTGAGTATCTGCTAAAGCCGGTCGACTTTCACCAGCTGCGAGTGTTGGTCAACAAGGCGGTCGAGCTAAGCCGGCTCCGACATGTGCCGGCCGTCTTTGCCGAGGACGAGCGACCCGACGACGACACAGTCGATCGCATCGTCGGCCACACACCTGAGATGCAAGAACTTTACAAAGCGATCGGCCGCGTCGCTCCGCTCGACGTTCCCGTGCTGTTGCAGGGCGAGAGTGGCACCGGGAAGGAGCTGGTCGCTCGCGCAATTTATCAGCACAGCCCGCGCAGCCAAAATCCGTTTCTCGCGATCAACTGCGCGGCGATGCCCGAGGGCCTGCTCGAAAGCGAGCTCTTCGGTCACGAGAAAGGCTCGTTCACCGGGGCCGACCGCCGCCGGATTGGGATCTTCGAGCAGGCCGACAAAGGCACGCTGTTTCTCGACGAAATCGGCGATATGACCCTCTCGACGCAGCCGAAACTCTTGCGGATTTTGCAAGAGCAGCAGTTCGAGCGGGTCGGCGGCGAAGAGACAATTCGCACCGACGTCCGCGTGATCGCTGCGACGAACCAGGACCTCGAACGAAAAGCGGCAGCGGGCGAGTTTCGATACGACCTCTTGTATCGACTCAAGGTCTTCACGATCGACCTGCCCCCGTTGCGAAAGCGGAAGGACGATCTGCCCCTGTTGATCGCCCACTTTCTCAAGATCCTCAATCGCGATCTGCGAAAGCGCGTAACCTCGGTCGCACCCGAAGCGATGCGGCTGTTGGAGGGTTATCCCTGGCCTGGCAACGTGCGCGAGCTCCAAAGCGCGATCAAGCATTCCTATGTGCAGTCGTCCGGCGAAGTGATCAGTCTCGACTGCCTGCCGACGCACTTGCGGGACGAATTGCCAGCCTTTTCGAGCGGCATCGGAGCCGAATCGCGAAATCTGAAAGTCGTCGAGCTGATCGGCGAGCTGATGCGGCGCGGCGAGTCCGATATCTACGGAAAGGTGACGGCCGCCGTCGATCGATTGATTCTCGAAACGGTGCTGCGTCACGTGAAAGGCAACCAGGTGCACGCCGCCGAGGTTTTGGGAATGTCGCGCACGACGTTACGGGCCAAAATGCGCAGCCTGGGGCTGGCGATCGAGAAGCAGCTGCTCTCGGATTCTGGATCGGCGGAGTAGGAGCGCAAACATTGCGCGGCAATTAGCTCGCCCGTCCGCTAGATCCGCTCCACAGCCACCAACTGAATAGCACCGCGAAAATCAAATCGCCCGTCGCGC
>DASRXU010000209.1:0-3139 GCA_035687365.1 Planctomycetaceae bacterium
CCGGGAGCGACCAAGGTCGCTGTCGCCGCTTTCCCCGCCGGAGGTTGCTTTCTCGGTGGCACCGCCAGCCTCCCCCGTCCGAAGAAACGCCCGCGCGCGAATGGATTCCCGCAGAATCCACATCGGACAAGGAGGGGGACGCCAATGACGAAATCCGCACGACGACGGAAGGTCCAAATTACCTAAGCCTGAACTTCAGCGCAAGCCTGCTTCGTGCGGCGCGCTTCTACTTGTTATCCCGCGCCCACCGGTTGCAGGGGATTCTTGCCGGCCACAAACGTTTCGGTGCGACCGTCATCGTCGAATTGGATCGTAATCAGGCGGTTGCGGGAGAGTCCGCTGACTTTGACGACCTTGCCGACGCCGTAACGCGGATGGCGGACCGACATCCCGACGGTGAATCCTCCGGCAGCTTCGGGTTCGCGAGCCGCGGCGGCCGCCAGCAGATCGGCGCCCGTCATCAGTCCTCGATGTTTGAGATCCCCGGCTCCGGCGTGCGGCATCGCTGCTTTTCGGGCCGCCCGTTCGGCTCGTTCGGACGGGGTCGACTCGTCATCGGGGCTCAGCTCGGGCAAATTCTCGTAATCCGGGGCCGGTTCGTGCCCTTCGTGTTCACCTTGTTCGCCGTCGCTCATGCCCGTCTCAACGGAGCGCGGAGCCGACACCGAAAGAGCCGTTTCGACAACGCCGACTTCGCGCAGGAACTCGCTCGGGATCGAGGCGAGTCGCTGACCGCGGACCGCTCGCATCTGAGTCCGCGTCAGCCAGAGCCGCTCGCGGGCCCGCGTCATTCCCACGAACATCAGACGCCGCTCCTCTTCGTACTCCCCCGGGTCGTCCGACTGCAGCGCCCGTTCATAGGGCAGCAAGCGCTGCTCGACACCGACCAGATAAACGATCGGAAATTCGAGCCCCTTGGCCGCGTGCAACGTCATGAGCGTCACTCGTTCGGCCGCCTGGTCGACGCTGTCGATGTCGGCGACCAGGGCCGTCGTTTCCAAAAAGCCTTCGAGCGTCGGATGGTCCGGCTCCGCCGTGTCATATTGGGCGGCGGCATTCAGCAACTCGCTGACGTTCGCCTCGCGCTGTTGATCTTGCTCCGTGGGGCTTTCTCGCCACTGCTCCATATAGGCAGTGCGCTGCAGCACCAGTTCGACAAACTTGGCGATCGAGACGATTTGTTTGTCGGCCAACTCGCCGATCAGGTGAGCGAACCGAGCCAGCTCGAGCGCTCCTTTGCGCGGAAGTCCGGGGATCGCGGGAGCCTGTTCGGCCGCGGCCAATAGCGCCATGCGTTGAGCATCGGCCCAAGCGGTGAGTCGGTCGATGCTCTTCTTGCCGATGCCTCGCGCGGGGACATTCACCACACGCAAGAAGGCACTGCGATCCTGCGGATTGGCGATCAATCGCAAATAGCCCAGGACGTCCTTCACCTCAGTCCGGTCGTAGAACGCCTGACCGGCGGCAACCTGAAACGGAACGCGATTGCGCGCGAGGGCGATTTCAAACTCTCGAGACAGAGCGTTGATCCGATAGAAAATCGCGACGTCCGAATATTTCAGTTGTCCCAGCTCGGCGCCGAGGCGAATGGCCTGGGCCACACCCTGCGCCTCACTCTGGGCGTCGTCGAATCGCAGCAATTCGACGGGCATTCCCTCGGGGTTGTCGGTCCGCATCGTCTTGGCTTTGCGGCGCACATTGTGCGCGATGAGCGCATCGGCTGCCCGCAGGATCGATTTCGTGCTGCGGAAATTCTCCTCCAAGCGGACGACTGCTGCCCGCGGATAATCGGCCTCGAACCGCAAAATGTTTTCGATCCGCGCCCCGCGCCAGCCGTAAATCGACTGGTCGGGGTCGCCCGTCACGCACAGATTCGGAAAATCGCGCGACAAGGCGGCGACGATCGCATACTGCGCGCGGTTGGTGTCCTGATATTCGTCGACCATCACGTAGCGAAAATGCTCATCGAGTTCGCTACGGATTTCTTCATTGTCCTCGAGCAGACGCACGATCCAGAGCAAGAGGTCGTCGAAGTCGACTGCGTTGGAGTCGAGCAGGCGCCGCTGGTACTCGGGATAGACCTGCTTCACAACGGAGTCCATCAGCGTGCCGACCCGCTCCTCGAGCGCCTTTTGAAAACTCTCGGGCGTCAGCAGATCATTTTTCGCCCGGCTAATCCGGTCGGCGATGCGTTCGGGAGGAAAATGGACGCTATCGAAGTTGAGGGAACGCACGATGTCTCGCACGAAGCGCCGCTGGTCGGCCATGTCGAGAATCGTGAAATTCGGCTTGAGACCGACGGCCTGAGCTCGGCGGCGCAACAGCCGCGCACAAAATCGGTGGAAAGTGCTGACCCAAACGCGAGTGCCCGGCAGCAGCCGCGCCACGCGCTCGCCCATCTCTCCCGCGGCCTTGTTGGTAAATGTCAGCGCCAGGATGTTTCCGGGAGAGACCCCTTGTTCGACGATCCGCGCGATGCGGCGTGTGATCACGCGCGTTTTGCCCGAGCCGGGTCCGGCGACTACCAGCAGTGGTCCCTCAGTCTGCTCGACCGCTCGTCTTTGGCTCGGTGTCAGATCGTCCACGTTTCAAAGGCCAACTTTGTTGCCAGCCCCCAGAGAGGGGCAGGGGAGAAATCGAGAATCCGCAAATCGAATTAAAAATCTGACAAGGCGGTTGGCTGTCTCGCCAACTACCAAGGGGCGGCCACTTTCGCATCAAAGCGGCAGACGCTCGCGATGTCTAGCAGGGATGCGAACTGCGTAGCACTTCACAGGGGACGAGTTTAGGCCCATCCTTGGCCCGAATCCGCCCTCGGCACGAATTATATGTCTCCCCGAATTTCTGCTCGCAAATTGCCGCCGAAGGCACGCGTTTCGCACGGGAAAGCGATTCGCAAAGCCGGGGAAAATGCGTGTTCGGGTGAATTGAAGATGCACCAGTTGGACAGTAGACTCTGCCGGTATCGTCAGGCATGACGATTGCGTAGACACGGGCGAACAATTAGTTGAATCCGTTTGGAGAATCTGGGCGGAGATGCCGTCGGGGTGGTTCTTCGGGTGATGCCGGTGTTTATTTCGTCCGCGTTGAGAGAACCGGCTCCCGAAAAAAATGTCGATAGCTCTCCAACACACGAACC
>DASRXU010000210.1:0-3663 GCA_035687365.1 Planctomycetaceae bacterium
AAGACCAGCGACATGGCCGGTGACGGAACGACCACGGCCACGGTGCTGGCCCGCGCCATCTACGACGAAGGTCTGCGGAGCATTACGCTCGGCTCGAACCCGATGGTGGTGCGTCGCGGGATCGATAAGGCAGTCGCAGCGGCGATCGAGCACATTCAAAAAGCTTCCAAGCCGGTCGAGTCGAAGGCAGAAATCGCCCAAGTCGGCGCCATTTCGGCCAATAACGATCAGACCATCGGCAACCTGATTGCCGAGGCCATGGAGCGGGTCGGCCGCGACGGGGTCATCACCGTCGAGGAAGGCAAGGGGAACTCGACCACCCTCGAATTCGCCGAAGGTATGCAGTTCGATAAGGGGTACACCTCCCCTTACTTCGTCAACAATCCGACGAACATGACCTGCGTGTTGGAGAACAGCCTGATCCTGATCTACGAGAAGAAGGTGTCGAGCCTGCGGGATTTTGTGCCCCTGCTCGAAAAGGTCGCGCATTCGGGCCGTCCGTTGCTCGTGATTTCCGAAGATGTCGAAGGCGAGGCGCTCACGGCTTTGGTTGTCAACCGGCTGCGAGGCGTACTCAACATCTGCGCCGTCAAGGCGCCAGGCTTTGGTGATCGCCGCAAGGCCATGCTCGGCGACATCGCCGTGCTGACGGGCGGTACGCTGGTCTCCGAGGATCTCGGGATCAAGCTCGAGAACGTCGAGATCAAGCACCTCGGCCAGGCAAAGAAGGTCGAAGTCACCAAGGACGCGACGACCCTGATTGAAGGGGCAGGCGACAAGAAGGCCATTCAGGCTCGCATCCAGCAGATTCGTACTCAGATTGAGCAGACTGATAGCGAGTACGATCGCGAGAAGTTCCAGGAGCGTTTGGCCAAGATGACCGGCGGCGTCGCGGTGATCTCGGTCGGAGCAGCGACCGAAGCCGAAATGAAGCAGACCAAGGCCCGCATGGAGGATGCCCTCCACGCAACCCGTGCCGCCGTCGAGGAAGGCATTCTTCCCGGTGGTGGCGTGGCCCTGTTGCGATCGATCGAGGCCGTCAAAGAGGTCAAAGCCAAGGGCGACGAGAAGATCGGCGTCGAAATCATTGTTCGGGCGCTCGAAGCTCCGATCCGACAGATCGCCTCCAACGGCGGTGCGGACGGTTCGGTGGTCGCCGACGAGGTCCGCCAGAAATCCGGCAACATCGGTTACGACGCCAACACCGGCGAGTACGTCGACATGTTCAAGAAGGGAATTGTCGATCCGACCAAGGTCGTGAAGAACGCCCTGTCGAACGCCGCCTCAATTGCCGGGCTGATGCTGACGACTCAGGTTCTGGTCACCCGCACCGATGAGACGGGCGGCGGCGACAAGCCAAAAGTCGAAGGCAGCATCCGCTAGCACTGGACAGTGTTGCGTAGAATACAGTGGTATAGAATTCCGATGAACACTGACGGGCCACCGGCCAACGGTGGCCCGTTTGTCACGACGGGGCTTGGAAACGATCTTGCGGAGTCCGGTGGGATTCCACTCAAATATGGCTTCGATGGCTTCAAAAAGGGACTATTACGAGGTCTTGGGCGTCGCCAAGGACGCCAGTCCCGAACAAATCAAGAAGGCCTACAAGAAGGCCGCTAACGCCAATCATCCCGATCGGAATCCGGGGGATGAGGAGGCGGTGGGGCGCTTCAAGGAGGTGGCCGAAGCCTTCGCCGTCCTGAACGACGCGAACAAGCGCGGCCGCTACGATCGTTTTGGGCACGCTGGCGTTTCAGGCAACGGCGGCCCCCAATTCTCCGATATCTCTGACATCTTCGATGCCTTTGGCGAGATGTTCGGCGACAGCGTGTTTGGCGACGGACGTTCGCGGGGCGGCCGAGCCCATCGGGGCAGCCATCTCCGAAGTTCGATCACGATCGACCTGCTCGAAGCCGCTCGGGGATGCACGCGAACGCTCGAGATTCGCCGGCACGTGAGCTGTGAGACCTGCCAAGGGAGTGGGGCCAAGCCGGGAACCAAGCCCCAGACGTGCGACTATTGCGGCGGACGGGGCCGTGTGATGCACACGCAAGGCTTCTTCCGGGTGCAGACGACTTGTCCGGGCTGTCACGGATCGGGCCGCGTGATTCGCGAGCGGTGCGGCGATTGCTCGGGCTCAGGCCTGCAATTGCGTCCCGCGAAGCTCGAAGTCAAAGTTCCCGGCGGCGTCGACAATGGCATGCAGCTTTGCCTACGCGGGGAAGGCGAGGCAGGCCCCGGCGGCGGACCGGCCGGTGATTTGTACGTCGACATCCAAGTTCGGCCGCATCCGTTCTTCGAGCGACACGAGCGCAACCTGTCGTGTCGGGTTCCTGTTTCCTTTACCCAGGCGACTCTCGGAACCGAAATTGAGATTCCGCTGCTGGACGGTCGGCAGAGATTGACGATTCCACAAGGTACGCAGCCGGGGGAGTTGCTAAAGCTCAGTGGCCTGGGTATGCCCGATCCACACGGTGGGCGCCGCGGCGATCTGTATGTCGAGGTGCAGGTAGAAGTTCCCAAGCATCTGAGCGACGGCCAGGAACGAATCTTGCGTGAGTTAGCCGAGTTGGAAAAGGTTGAGGTGACTCCGCACCGCAAGTCATTTTTCGACAAGCTCAAAGACTATTTCGCCCCGGCGGAGGAGGAAAACCCCGCTGGGCGACAAGCTGAGCGCGGATAAAACAATGTCGGAAAAACCCAAATCACAGCGCGACGGGGACCAACCCAAAAACCAAACTCCGGAAGGCGCAGATTCGCCGGAGGCTGGCGACCCCACGGCTTCGATCTCGCTGCTGGATCAGCTTGAGGCGGCTCGTGCTGAGCGAGACGCAAACTATGACCTTTACATGCGCTCACAGGCCGAGCTGCAAAACTATCGCAGGCGGGCTCAAAAAGAAGCCGACGAGATGCGCCAGTATCAGGCGCTTCCCGTCGCCCGTGATCTTTTGCCCGCCCTCGACAATTTGCATCGGGCGCTGGCGGCAGCCGAGTCCTCGGGCAGCGTCAAGGATCTCGTCAACGGCGTGAGGCTCGTGGCCAAGCAAATTGAGGCGGCCCTTGGGCGGCACGACGTGGTCCCGATCGAATCGGCTGGCAAGCCGTTCGACCCCAATCTTCACCAGGCGATCCAACAAGTCCAAACGGACGAGCATCCGCCGATGACGGTGGTCCAGGAAGTCGAGCGCGGCTTCACCTTGAAAGACCGGGTCGTGCGGCCCGCGACGGTGATTGTCTCCACGTCCCCTGCGGACGGCAGTGACAACTCGTCAAACCGGTCCGCTTCGTCCGGTGAATCGGAGTAACCGCATGCCGACTTATGACTACCAGTGCAAAGCCTGCAATCATCGCTGGGAGCTGTTCCAGTCGATCAAAGCCGAGCCTGAGAAGAAATGCCCCAAATGCGGTAAGCGGCAAGCCCAACGGATGATCGGCCCCGGCGCGGGAATCATCTTTAAGGGATCGGGCTTTTACCAAACCGACTATCGCAGCTCGGCCTACAAGACTGCGGCGGACGCCGACAAAAAAGCCTCTGAAGGAATCTCGGCGAAGTCGAACGGTGAGAAGTCGGAGAACAGTTCGTCGAAGTCGGAATCGAAGTCGACCGAATCAAAATCCTCGTCGAAATCGAGCGACAAGAAATCGAGTGGGTCCAAGGAGAAG
>DASRXU010000211.1:0-2581 GCA_035687365.1 Planctomycetaceae bacterium
CACCGGAGCCCGACCGGGCTGGAAATGAGCGCCTAGAAGGGGTTCTCCCGCGATCTTGATGACAACGCCCCCATCTTGACTCGCCGGCGTCAGCTCTGGAGATCATGCCGCGTTCACGACGCGGGCCTTCAAGAGCGCGAATCCCGCTCGACCATACATCTGCCGTTTGATCGTCTTCAATCGATTCACATGACCTTCCACCGGGCCGTTGCTCCAGCGCAGGGTCACTGCCGCGTTTACTGCCGATTCGTCGCGGCGGATGCCTTCGGCGAAATGGCGGACCTCCGGGCAAGAGCTCACCTCGGCTTGCGACAGCCACTCCTTCAACGTGCCGGTCGACCGCTTGCGAATCAGGGCCGCGAATTCGCCCGCGAGGTCCAGGGCGATTGTCAGATCGGGGTGCGATCCCAAAAAGCGGTCATGCTGCCGTGCGTTTAGATTGCTTCTTTGCTGATGGTTGCGTCAATCCGTCATCCTCGTCTTCGAGCGCTTTCAACTCGGCCAAGCATTCTGGCGGCATCCAACGCCACTCCGTTCGCCGGTCCTTCGCCATGGCCGCCCGCGTGTGTTCCAGGATCTCTTCCCACCGGCCCGAGACGACGGCCGCTCTCAACTGGAACACGGCCTCCGCGTTGTTCTCCGTCCAGTAAATGCCGTTGCCCTTCAGTCGGAGGTTGAGCACTCGCCGGATCGCGCTCTCGATCGCGCCGCTGCCCAGCGGCACGCCGCGACGCCGGAAACCGTGATACCCCAGTCGCCCCGCATCCGAATGTTTGGTCAAATAGCGGATCTCGCGCCACATCGGTGAATCGTCGGGCTCGTTCACCGCCAACACCTTCAATTCGGTGATCACTTCCTGGCTTTTGCCCTCCTTGAGGAGCCCGCGAAGCCGCTGGTAAAGTCCCTTGCGTTGGCTCTCCGTCAGCGGTAAATCCGCCAACGCCACACTCAGATGATGCACGGCATGACACCAGTCGAGCACCTCGACAACCCGGTTCGGATCCAACTTGACCTGGGCGATGACCCAGTCCAACCGCTTCCAGATCCACGGGGCGCCGTCGGCCACGAACGTCACCACACGAGCCTGAGCAGCACCCATTCGGTGCAGGTGAAACGCTGTCAGTTCAATCAACGCATCAGGCCCTTGGAGCGTACCGTCGATGACGGGCCGGCTTCCCCGAACCATGCGGCCCTTCTTATCCACCTCGAACAGGATGACCACCTTGGGCTCGCGCCACTCGACCCGGAACTTCTTCCGTTTCCGCTTCCCGCCGACGCGAATCGTCTCCACTACGGTTCGCACCCGGAGGCGACCACCGTCGAGCCCGACGGCGACGCTCTTGCCCTGGAACTCGCTGCCGGCAGGGAGTTCTCCACGACGGAACCGCATGAGATCGCGAGTGCGGGTCGCCAGCATCTGGGCCCCCAACTCACCAGCGATTCGCCGGATCGCTTTCTCGTCGAGATCCAAGCCCTGCCGTGCCAACTCCGCACGCGACTGTTCGATGGGCAGCAGACCGACCAGGCGACCCACTTCGGATTGCGCGTTGGGGCTGCAACCCTCGCTGATTCGATAGGCCGCCAGTTCGGGATAGAGACCGCTTCCCTCTCGGCCTCGTCCCTTGCCGGTGCGTCCCTGAGGGGAGCAGTACAGGGTCATCACCGTGATCGCCAGGCCACCCAGAAGGCGGACCACCAGCGGCCGTCTTTTTTTTCAACGGGGCGGAGCGGCACCTCCGCTTCGCCAATCACTTTGTCGAGGTGCGGAACCATCTCAGGCTGCTCGCTGGCCTTGGCCAGCAGCCCGGCGACGTAGAGATCGGCCTGCTGTCGGGCTTGCTCGTGAACTTCGCGTTCCACCGCGGCGAAGCTTGCCGGGTCGGTGGTCAGGCGTCGGAGCCACTCGTTCTCGCGTTCGGCCAACGATCGTCCGGTTTGGTCAGCCACGGCGGCGGGTGAGGGGGCCGACGGGCCGTTGGGACGTAGACGCTTTGTACTTCGATTCTGATGGTTCCGGCCCATCTGCTCTTCCGACTCCAGAAGGATTTCCATGACAGGCACTTTCCCGGGTGCTGATCATCGTTGTTCGGCCATCGCTTGATGAAATACCTTAACCGGCAAGGCTTTCCTCATCACCGCTTTTTGGGATCGCACCCGTCAGATCGGGGCTGGCCAAACGGAGCTTGCCCAGGCGGACCTCGGCCTCGGCAGTACGCTTCTCGGGCCGACGGATCCAGTCGAAGGAGAGTTGCTTCGGTGATGGAGGCGGAGTCGCTTTCGGCTTCGGCTTCGCCGCGTTCGCCCGGGGACGAGTCTTGCCGGCCCTTCCCAATCGCTTGGTGACGGAACGCCGGACCGTGGCGTACGAGAGTCGAACTCCCCTCGCCGCGAGTTCGCGATGCAACTCGGAGGCGTTGATCCGCCCTTCGGCGATGCGGGCGTCGATCCACTCGCGATGCGCGTCCATCCCCGCCCGTGTCGCCCGACCGAGGTTCCAGTCGGGACATTGATCGCGACGGAGGTAGCAACGCACCGCCATCCGCGACATGCCAAGCTCTCGCGCGATCTGCCGGATCGGCAT
>DASRXU010000212.1:0-27181 GCA_035687365.1 Planctomycetaceae bacterium
GCCACGCGCCTTTTTGGCTTTCGCTTGGGATGTGTCTTCGAGCCGGTGGGACGTCGCGTTCGAATCCCACTCGTTCCCGGGCCCGACTTCGGTCCATCGCCTCCGGTTGAGAGAAAGAGCGCGTAGTCGGGAGAGCATTCCTGGAACCGAGCTTCCACCTCAGTCATCGAGGCGGGGCGATCTTCCGGTTTCTTTGCCAGGCAGTCCTGAACGAGTTGCTCCAAGTCTTCGGGAAACGCGCTCTCCGGTCGAACCTCCGCCAGTCGACGCGGCGGATCGCTCAGAATGGCGTTGAGCACGCTGAGATGACTGCCTGTCTTGTGTGCAAATGGTTCTTCATGCGCCAACAACGTGAACAGCAGACAGCCAAATGCATAAATGTCCGTGCGCTGGTCGATTGGATTGCCGTTGCACTGTTCCGGGGACATGTACAACAGTGTCCCGGCGCCGGCCATCGTCGCGTCGGCCAGAGTTTGGCGCCAGTTGGTCGTGTCGGTGATTTTGGCGATTCCGAGGTCGAGAATGACGTAGCGCTCGGTCCGCTGCCCCCGGTCGACCAACATGATGTTCGACGGTTTGAGATCGCGATGGACGACCCCCTCGTCGTGGGCCTTCTGCAGGCCGACGCAGATGTCGCGGACGCAGCGGGCAATTTCTTCGCCTGTCAGCGGGGTCGTAAGGTCCTGCAGCGTTTCACCCTGCAGGTATTCGAGGACAAAGAATGGCCGCTGATCGATGGTCGCCGCGTGTTCGTGGATCGTGACGAAGCGGGGCGCGCCGAACCTCGCGAGCAACTTGGCTTCGCGGAGGAACTCATCGACGGTAAAACCACCCTCGGGCTTCCAAATCTTGATCGCGACGAGACGCTCCATGTGGACGTCTGTCGCGAGAAAGACCTCGGCCTGCGATCCGCCGCCGAGGCGTCGCTCGATCCGATATCGGTCGTTTAGGGTTTCGCCGACCACTCCTCATCGCCTTCTTCGAGCGGACGGTAGCCGTTTCGATGAATAAATGGTAACGAATACGGACACAGACGTGCAGGTGCCAACAAAGCCCCGCGTTGTCAACCACTACCCACTATCGGATAAGATGCCGGTTTTCAGTTGATCCGCGGTCGGATCGCGTCAATTTCACGGATTTCACCCTGTGTCGACCTCAAGCGGATCCCTGTCTTTCGACGCCGCACGCGAGTCGATGGACGTCCTCGCCCGGCAATTGGACGCTTTCGTCGGTGCCTGGGAATCGACCACCTCCCCACCCGACCTCAAACCGTTTCTCCCCGCGGCGGGCGAGATTCGACGGCTGACCCTGGTGGAACTGATCAAGGTCGACCTCGAGTATCGCTGGTTGTCTCGCGACTGTCCCAAGCGTATCTCCGAATATTTCACCGAATTCCCGGAACTCGTGCAGAACCGCATTCCCTGCGATCTGATTTACGAAGAATTCCATATTCGCAAGCAAAGCGGTCAGCCGGTAGACGCCGAGGAGTATCTGCACGACTTTCCCGGCCATGAGGCCGAGATCGCGTCGATCCTCAATATCGAGCAGGCTTACGAGACGACCGCCTTCTTTCGGCGGGCCAAGCAACAGCGAATCGAGGCGGTTGCGGCGGGGGACACGATCGACGACTTCGAGTTGCTCAGCGAGCTGGGGGCGGGCGCCTTCGCCAAAGTTTTCCTCGCCCGCCAGAAGTCGATGCAGCGAACGCTCGCCGTGAAAATCTCGGCGGACGAGGGGACCGAACCGCAGACTCTGGCCCAATTGGATCATGATTACATCGTACGCGTTTTCGACCAGCGTACGCTCCCGGATCGAAAGTTGCGCCTGTTGTACATGCAGTACATCGCAGGCGGGACGTTGCAACAGGTCATCAAACGAGTCCGCCAGACTCCCATTGAGGAGCGGACAGGGGAAATCATTCTGGACGTTGTGGACGAGGGTCTCGAAAAACGAGGCGATGCCCGTCCCACGATGTCTCCTTCACGACACTGGCTGGCAACCGCCAGTTGGCCCGAGGCTGTTTGTTGGATCGGTTCTCGATTGGCACGTGGCCTCGACTATGCCCACCGACGGGGCGTGCTTCATCGAGACGTGAAGCCGGCCAACGTATTGCTCACAGCCGAGCCCTCACCCAAGTTGGCCGATTTCAACATCAGCTTCAGCAGCAAAGTCGCCGGCGCGACTCCAGCCGCCTATTTTGGCGGAAGCCTGGCCTATATGTCGCCCGAGCAGCTGGAGGCCAGTAACTCGGCACACACCCGATCGGCCGAAGACCTCGATGGACGCAGTGACCTCTACTCCCTGGGAGTTCTGCTCTGGGAGCTTTTGACCGGCTTTCGCCCGTTCTCCGAGGAGGACATCGGCGGCGGTTGGTCGGCAATCCTGGAAACGATGGTCGAGCGGCGCAAGACCGGTGTCGACGTCGACAGCCTGCTCCCATCCAAAGATTTTCCCAGCGGCTTGGTTTCCGTCCTCGAAGTCGCCCTCGAGGCCGATCGTGACCGACGCTGGACGCGCGGGTTGGAAATCGCCAGGCGCCTCGAACTGTGCATGGATCCCAAGGCGGCTCCCCTGCTCTTTCCGGCGCGACAGAGCGCTCGTGTCCGGCTACGCGGCTACCTGGTTTGGATGGTGTTGCTGTTCGCTGGTCTTCCCAACATTGTGGCGGGGGCATTTCATTACCTCTTGAACGCGTCACAAATCACGACGGGAATGTCGCCGATTCAAAATCGTCTCTTTGAACGAACCCAAATCACAATCGGCGTAATCGCCTTTGCCGTCGGTGCCTCTGTTTTGACCTACCTAAGTTCAACCGTTTCCCGCGGCCTGAAAAAATGTCAGGCCCGGCAATCGACAACGGACGAAACTCGCACTGCGCGGTGGCACGGCCTGCGGCTTGGATTGTGGGCCTCAGTTGCCATTCTCGCAGTCTGGTTCCTTGCGGCCTGCGCCGACGGTGTCACGATGAAATTGATACCTCTGGACCTCTCGCTGCCAGATTTGCTCCGTTTCTTCCTGTGGTCCGTCATGTGCGCCTGCCTGGCCGCCGCGTATCCGTTCTTTGGAATTACCTACTACGCTCTGCGATCGCTGTATCCGGCCTTTCTGCAAAGTGATCTCGAGGGGGCCGCGCCCGATGAGCCTGTCCTCAAACAACTGGGCCGCTGGAGTTCGGTGGCTTTTGTGTTCGCCGTTTTGGCGCCCTTGCTTAGCATCGGCGCCCTGCTTGCCGACAAGTTGATCGATCCCAATCTCATCCACGCGGATGCCGAGCTGGCGATGGGATTCTTCTGCGCCGTCTGCCTGGTTGGTCTCCTGCCGATCTTTTGGCTTTATCAATCGATTCAGTCGGATATCACGACCTTTGCGGGAATCACCGCGCCTCACGAACGACCCTCGCGCCGATCTTCCAGCCGTAGCGGGGCTCATCGATCGGTGTGAGGTCGGTTCGCACGCAGTTGCGATTGATTCCTCTGCGAGCTAACCGGAAAGGGTCCGCCTGAGTACGTTCGAGGCACCCAGACGGACCCTGTGGTGGATCAAACTTGCTCTCGCCTACCGCGAAAAGTCTAAGCCCGGATCATCGGCGTCCGCCTCCTTCATCCGGAACTTGAACGTGGCCTCTCCGTCGCGATTCAGGGTCCCCTCCATGAGTTCGCCGTCCTCGCGGGTCAGCACCAGCGACTTGGCGTCTGCCTTGTACTTACCGGTGAAATTCTGCGGCTTGCCGTTGGCCGTGAACTTCCAGTTGAACGTTTTGTCGTCGCGAAGAGTCAGCTCGATTTGAACACCCTTCGCCGGGGACGCTTTCCACGTTCCGGTTAGCGGCGTGTTCCACGACGTGGGCACATTGCGGACCTCAGCAACCAACTCCTCATTGACGACCGGCCTGGCATTCGCCGGCGAATCTTCCTCTGTTTCTTCATCGAAGTCCGGCTCTTTCTTGTCGCCCGCCGTCGCCACGGAGTTTGCTTTCGCCTTCTGCGGTTCTGCGGCAGCGTTTTTAGCCACTTGGGTTTTCTCGGGTTCGGTCCCTTCCGGCTCGTACTTCTCCGAGTCGTCCTTGGTGGTTGCGGCTTTCTCAGTTTCAACTTTCGCAGCTTCAACTTTCGCAGGGACGACCACCGGGCCCAGCTGCTTCGCCGGGGCGGCCGTATCGACCTTGGTCGGCGCGACCTTTGCCACCTCGACGTCGACCGGCTCAGCCTTTGCCGTCTCGGTCTCCGCGGGCTCCTTCTCGACGGGATCAACCTCCTCGGCTTGAGCTTTGGCGGTCGCCGACTTGGGCCGTGCGAGCATCGGCGGCACGTTGTCGGACTTGGCAGTTTGCACGGGCACGGTCTCGGCAGGATAGGTCTGCTCGCGCTGTGCCTGCACCGGTACTGTCTGCTCCGGAGTGACGTCCTCTTCCTCCTCTTTTGAAGTCGCAATCTTTACCGGCGCCCGCTTGCGTGCCGGCGCAGTTCGCCTTCGTACCTTGTTGATCGGAGCCGCCTCAAGTTCCGGCGCAGTTCGCTCGGGTACCTTGTTGATCGGGGCCCCCTCCTGTATCGGCGCCTCCTGTGCCGGTGCCTCGCTGCGGAGTCCGGTCAGGATGTTCGAGACCAATTTGTCCTTCGGTTCGAGTTCGACGACCTGGGCCAACTGGCGTTGGGCAGAATCGCCGTGGTTCAGCATCAGGTAGTGGTACCCGAGCAGAAACCGCACGTTCGCGTCCGATGGGTGTTCGCTCACATAGTGTTCAAGGTGACGCAGCTCCTCGGTGTAAACGTCCGCCGAAGGATAAAACGTTTGCAACGTGTCCCAAGTCCAACCCGGCCCGTCTTCCAAAACCGCATGTGCGACAGTGGCCGATTTGCAGTAACTGTTCATCGCAAACAACACGAGCGAGTGGAACTGGTGAACCTCTTGATTGTGCGGTGACTGCAGGAGGGCTGCCGAAATCGAATTCAACGCGGCCTCCATATTCCCTTCGGCAAAGGCCTCGCGGGCGGCCGCGTATGCGTCTGTGTCTTCTGCTTCATCTGTCTTCGAGGATTCGTCGGCGATCGGCACGGAATAGTCGACTCCGTCCACGATCTTCCCAGCGCAGTCGCAATACGGGTTGTAATAGGCCACGACGGGAATCGGCTCATACGAGCACCACCCGTAGGCGTACGGCGAATACCAAGATCCCCACCCCCATCCGTAGCCGCGGCGCGCGTGACCGGAGCTGCCCCAACCGGTGTACTTCCGCCAGTACGCACCGTTGGAGCGCCGCAACGACCTCGTCGCGAAGTTGTACCGACGGTATCGGTTCCCGACGAATCGGCTTCTGCCGTTGCTGCCTCTTCGCAGGACCGAGCCACGGTTCGTCTTGAAATTGTTCGCGCGGCGCACGCCGTTCGAGGGTGACCTGCGAACGAAGTTGCGTGAGGTCATGCCGCGGCTGCCGGAGTGGCTCATCCCGCTCGAACCGTGCCCGCCGCTCTGTCCGCGAGCGAAGGCATTCCCAGACAGCGTCGAAACCACCAGCGCCAGGCTGCAAGCAGCCGCCAGGGTGTGGGGGGTGTTGAGCTTCACTTTATTTATCTCCCGTGCGAGGCCGCGAAACACGACCAATGAATTGCGAAATCAGTCCTTGAGCTCTCCAAGCGCAGGCGCGGGGAAGGTGTTACAGAGAAATTCAACCTTGCCCGGCCAGAACTGGCCGGATGTCGCGCGCCCAATGCAGAAATCGCCGCAAACCTTTGCCGTGTAACAAAAACCAAC
Organism: Planctomycetaceae bacterium; assembly: GCA_035687365.1. Classification (GTDB taxonomy): domain Bacteria; phylum Planctomycetota; class Planctomycetia; order Planctomycetales; family Planctomycetaceae; genus DASPSM01. The sequence goes on from DASRXU010000212.1 coordinate 5,752, forward strand.
ACGCAGACCGTTTGCGGGGCGCCTTTATATAGCGCGATTCCGTGCGAAGTTTGAACACCGCGCCGCTCGCGATTTTTCGGTTGCGTAACGCGCGAATTACCGAGACTGCGAGGCGAGCGCCGGTTAACTCGTCTTCTTCCCAGAGTCTCTCCCGGACTTAGCGGCTGCCGAAGCCGAAGCGGCTTCGCCTCGGCTCGATGTCTCAACCGAGTTGGTCCAAGGCAAGACGTCCTGCAATTGTGATAAAGCCGTAACAAATCGCCGGCGAGTTCGCTTGGAGGCACATTGAAAGAAAATCACGCGGACTCGGACGGGCAGTAAACCGAGGTCACCGCAAACATCTGTCTGCCAAATAGACCTTGGAGTGACTCATGTTTTCCAAACTCTCAAAAATCACCGCTCCAGCAATCCTGTTTGCGGTTATGGCCTTCGCAATGACGGGTTCGACCTCCGAAGCCTTCGCACGCGGCGGACACGGTGGCGGCCATCGTGGACACGGCGGGCACGGCCATGCCTCTCGCGGCAGCCATCGCGGCCATCGAGGGGGCAGTCGGCACGCGAGCCGCGGCAAACGTCGCGGAAACACCCATCAAGCCAGCCATCACGGGCATCACGGCAACCACAGCAAGCATGGGAAAAAAGGAAACCACAACAATCACGGGCACCACGGCCATCATCGCCACCGCCACCATCGCCACGGCGGCTACTTCGGCTACAACCCCGGCGACAGCGACGGCGGAGATGACTCCGGTTTCGGCAACGCCGACGACGATGATGACGCCATCGGCGGGGACTCTTATCCGGCGTACGTTAGTGACGCCTCCGACAGCGACAGCGACGAATACGAGGTCGCCGACGCGAGTGATTCCGATTCGTCGAGCGTCGGAGACAGTGACTACAGCAGTGACGGTGGGGACGGCTTCGGATGGGGCAGCTACGGTGGTCACGGCCACCGTCACCATGGCAGACATGGTCACCACGGTCACCACGGACGAGGCGGTCATGGCCACCGCGGACACGGTGGGCGAGGCGGACATGGCGGACACGGTCGCCGATAACCTTCACTCGAAATGATTCTGACAAGAGGGCGAGACTCATCTCGCCCTCTTCTTTTTTCGAAGGCACGTCGAGCGGTCGGCGGTGACAATTCGCGCCGCACTCCCTCGCCGCACCGCGGATCGGCGAACTACAATCTTCCGGTTCTGCTTTGAACCGAAATGTTTTCCGCACGAATGAGGTCGTCCGCCCGCATGGCGTTGCTTCGCTTACGAGACATCACATTTAGTTATGGCGGCACGAGCCTGCTCGACCGAATCAGTCTGGAGATCCAGCCCGGTGAACGCATTGGATTGATGGGACGCAACGGAGCGGGCAAGTCGACCTTGTTGAAACTGCTCCGCGGCACGCTTCATCCGGATGACGGCCAGATCGAACGGGCGGGCGGAGCACAAATCGCGCAACTGGCCCAGGAAGTCCCGGTTGGCTCCAACCATACGGTCCTCGAAGAAGTGGCCCGAGGATTAGGCGAGCAAGGCACCCTCGTCGCGCAGACGATGACCTCCGCGTCTCAGTCGGGTGCTGAGCCAGCGTCGCACAAAAATACGGAACTACCGTCCGGCGAGCTGGATGCAGACTCTGCCTGGAAGCTGCAGCGGCGGATCGAGGAAATCATCTCACGCATGGATTTGAATCCTGCGCTGGCCTTCGACACGCTTTCTTCGGGGATGAAGCGCCGCGTGCTCCTCGCGCAAACCCTGGTTTCCAAGCCCGACATTTTGCTATTGGATGAGCCGACGAACCATCTCGACCTCGATTCGATTCGCTGGATCGAGGACTTCCTGCTGCGCGAGGCGCCGACGCTCGTCTTCGTGACGCACGACCGAGTCTTCCTCCAACGCATCGCCACGCGAATCGTCGAGATCGAGCGGGCCCGGCTCTTCGACTGGACGTGCGACTATGCAACCTTTCTGGTCCGAAAGGAGGCGATGCTCGCTGCGGAAGCTCAGCAAGAAGCACTCTTCGACAAGAAGCTGGCCGAAGAAGAGGTGTGGATTCGGCAAGGAGTCAAAGCCCGTCGCACGCGCAACGAGGGACGAGTCCACGCGTTGGAGCGGATGCGCGAAGAACGTCGTGCTCGCCGCGTGCGGGTTGGAAACGTTCGACTGCAGAACCAAGAAGTCGAGCGCTCCGGAAATCTGGTGATTGCCGCTGAGGGAATCAGCCACAGCTTTGGCGGACGGACGATCCTGCAAGATGTGTCAGTCGCGATTTCTCGCGGCGACAAGGTCGGCATCCTGGGCCCGAACGGCTCGGGTAAAACCACGCTCTTGAGAATCCTGCTGGGCGAACTCCAACCCGATCGCGGCACCGTCCGCCGGGGGACCAATCTGCAGATCGCCTATTTCGATCAGCTTCGTGCCCAGCTCGATGAAGAGAAGTCGGCGGTCGAGAACATCGCCGACGGCAACGACACCGTGCTGTTTAATGGCAAGCCCCGAAATGTGCTTGGCTACCTTCGTGACTTCTTGTTTTCGGGGGACCGCGCTCGCAGCCTCGTGCGCTACCTGTCCGGCGGCGAACGCAATCGGTTGCTGCTGGCGCGGATGTTCACACACTCCGCCAACCTGCTGGTCCTCGACGAACCGACGAATGATCTCGACGCGGAAACACTCGAGCTACTCGAGGAGATGCTGGTCGATTTTCCGGGGACGTTGCTGCTCGTCAGTCACGACCGTGCGTTTTTGAACAATGTGGTTACGAGTACGCTCGTGTTTGAACGCGAGGGGCAGGTTAAGGAATTCGTGGGTGGGTACGACGATTGGCTGCGTCAGAAGTCGGACGATCCGACGCCCACTGCTCCGGAGCGTCCGAAAGCAGAGCGAGCCCGGCCTCGCACGGAACAACCGCGCAAGCTGACCTACAAGGAACAGAGAGAGCTGGAAGAGCTGCCTCAACGCATCGAGGCCCTTGAGGCCGAGCAGGTGCAGTTGCACCAAAAACTCGCGGAGCCAAACTTCTACAGGCAAGCAGGATCAGAAATCACCAAGGTCACCGGTCGGCTCCAAGAACTCGAAGCAGAGCTACAAACCGCTTATGCCCGGTGGGGGGACCTCGACAGCCGGTAGTCCGTCCCCGGGTCAGGTCGTGGCGGCCAAATGCCGGTTCCCTGGCCAAAGACGGGGCGTAAACCCGGTCTGGCATTGAATTGCCGGCCGAAAATGCTATAGTCCGTTCGGTGCTCTCCACGCGGCCGTTGCCCAATGGATCACTGCCAGGTCCATTGGTTCTCTGATGACGCGACGTGCGTTTCTCGCTTTCGGTCCTGGATGCTTCTTCTCCCTGGGACCATAAATGACTTTCCGTGAATTCGGCCTCGCCGAACCCCTCTTGCGCGCTGTCGATGCTGAGGGCTATGCGACGCCGACTCCCATTCAATCCGCCTCCATTCCGCATCTGCTCGCCGGACGCGATCTGTTGGGCACCGCCCAAACCGGAACGGGCAAGACCGCGGCGTTTGCCTTGCCGATACTTCATCGTTTGCACACCACAGCTCCGCGTCGCGCTACTCGGCGACCGATGATTCGCGCTCTGATTCTTTCGCCGACGCGCGAACTCGCGTTGCAAATCAGCGAGAGCCTGCAGGCGTACGGACGCGAAACCGCACTGCGTCACACGACGATTTACGGCGGCGTGGGCAAAGGCCCCCAAGCCCGCGCCCTCCGCGACGGCGTCGATATTGTCGTCGCCACGCCGGGTCGTCTGCTTGATCTCTTCAACCAAGGAATCGTCGACCTGACTGGTGTTGAGGTCTTGGTGCTCGACGAGGCGGACCGCATGTTGGATATGGGCTTTCTGCCCGACGTCCAGCGGATCGTTCGTCAGCTTCCGACCGAGCGGCAGACGATGCTCTTGTCGGCCACGATGCCCCAGCCGATCGCCGCGTTGGCAGACTCGTTGCTGCGCAATCCCGTACAAGTTCGGATCGCTCCTGTCGCGGCAACCGCGAAGTTGATCGAACAATCGGTCTGCTTCGTCGAAACGCGACACAAATCACAGGTCCTGGCGAAATTCATCAAGTCACGCTCGATCGAACGGGCTCTCGTGTTCACCCGCACCAAGCGGGGCGCCGATCGCGTCGTGCGGCAGCTGGATCAATCCGGCATTCGGTCCGCCGCCATTCACGGCAACAAGAGCCAATCGAACCGGCAAAGGGCGCTCGAGAACTTCAAATCGCGTCGCACGTCGATTCTCATTGCGACTGATATTGCCGCGCGGGGTATCGACGTCGAGGGCATTTCGCACGTCGTCAATTACGATCTGCCCCTCGAGCCTGAGACCTACGTGCACCGCATCGGCCGCACGGGTCGGGCCGGCGCCTCGGGCATTGCCGTCTCATTCTGCGACACTGCAGAGCGAAAACTCTTGAAGGCGATCGAGCGATTGACCCGCACGACGCTGGCGACGGAAAGTTCGTTGCCGGCCGCCGCGCCGCCCACTCGCACGTTGCCGGATTCTCCATCCAATCTGGATCGTCCAAAACGCGTTGCCGGCCGTCGTCGCACCCATGTTCGCCGAGATTCGGCGCAACCGGGGCATGAAGCCAATCGACGCCGTGCGGCCGTTCGGGGCACAACTCGTTCGCGATTCGCAACCTAATCGAGATACTACATGGACCTGGACGGGTCCTTGTGGCAAACTGGCCGTCAACGAGGTGTTGAGCGGTCGACTATTAATTTGTTTACAATCACACTTTCCCGCAGTGGGACAAGCGTTTGTTGTCTGCCTGAGTTCTGAAGGAAGTTTTCATGGCCAAGAAGTTGTATGTTGGGAATCTGTCTTACGACACGAACGACAGCGATCTGCAGCAGTTGTTTGCGGAGTATGGAACTGTGCAGTCGGCTCAAGTGATCATGGATCGCGATACGGGTCGCTCGAAGGGCTTCGGCTTTGTCGAGATGGGCAACGACCAGGAAGCTCAGGCCGCAATCAACGGCTTGAACGGCAAAGAGGCCGGCGGCCGCTCGCTGACCGTCAATGAAGCCCGCCCCCGCGAAGATCGCGGCGGTGGACGCGGTGGCTACGGCGGAGGCGGCGGTGGCCGTTCTTCGGGCGGCGGCGGTGGTGGCCGGAGCGGTGGTGGCGGCGGCGGTGGCCGCGGCGGCTACGGTGGCGGCCGCTACTAAACTAACGAATCAACTCCCAGCATCAGTCGTCCTTGCCATGCCGTGTGGCTGGCAAGGACGGTAGAATCTAGCGCCGCGGTGGCTGCCCGAACGTCGGACAACACCGCACTATTTCTCTCTTTTAGGATTTGGCCAGAATGCCCCAGGGTACGATCAAGAAGAAGACGGACAAAGGATTCGGGTTCATCACAACCGAATCGGGCACAGACTTGTTCTTCCACAGTTCCAACGTGGAAGGCTCAGGCTACGACTCACTCCGGGAAGGGCAAAAGGTGTCGTACACGGAAGGCCGTGGACCCAAAGGCCCTCGTGCTGAGAACGTCCGGGCCGTCTAATTGAAATTCAGTTCGACGACGAGAGAGCCGACGAGTTTCGTCGGCTCTTTTTTTTATTCAACGCGGCCCGAACAAGTTCCAAGTCCTATTCGATGCGTTGGCCACCGTAAGACAGCCTTATCAGGAACTTCGTTTGAAGACGAGCAGCCGCAGCCCGTCGCGGACTCGGGTGGAAAACGTGGTGGGAAGCTGGTCCTTGTCCTTGTTCACGCACAGCTTGAAACGGTCCTTCTCCAGCGAAACAATCCCCCGTTTGCCACGGCCTTGCGACTGACCGTTAAGGGGCCGAAAGACGATTTCGTTGGGTGTCTTGGTCAGGTCCAACTCGAAAGTCGATTCACGCATTGAGCCGACGTTGGGTCGGTGTGTGATCTTGTCCCCTTCGATCACCCACACGAATCTTTGGTGCTTGATCAAGGTCTCAGGCACTTCCCATCCATCCGCCTCGACGGAAACCAACGTCCAAGTCCCCTGAATCTTCTCGAGGTCTTTTGGCCGGGCGGCGGCTCCAAGCGGCTCTACGCCGGCGACCGGTGGCCGCTGGGCTGCGGCCCGCGCCGCTTGCTCGGCCCGAAATAGGTCTCGCTCTGTCGCAAATTGCTCACGCTGTTTCTCGAACTGCTCTCGTTGGCGATCGAGGTCTGCTCTCTTAAGCTCGATGTCCCCCGCCCTCGCCTCGAGTGTCGCTCGCTCAGCAGCGAACACGCTTTTCGCCGCCTCAAGCTCCCGCGACTCTGCGAGAACCTTCGCTTCAGTCGTTCTGAGTCGTTCACTGCGGATTTCGAGCGCTGAGATCGCCGCATCCAACGATTCGCGTTGCGCGTCAAACGAACTGCGCAGACTGTCGAGGCGGTCCTGCTCAGACGACAAAGCCGCCCGCGATAAATCGACCTGGTTACGCTCGGTCGTTAGCGCCGTTGTCGCCGTTTCGTGAGCGCTGCGTTCCGTCGCCAGGGCGGTCCACGCCAAATCGATTTCCTCTTTCTGCCTGGCCAGATCGCCGCGGTCAACCTGCAGTGTTTGCCGTTGTGACTCGAGCTGTCGACGATCGGATTCTATCGCGGCCCGATCCGCATCGATCCGCAGCGCCGCCTCCTGGACTTGGCGCTGTTGCTCGCCCAGCTCCGCGACCTGCTGCTGCAATTCTCGTTGACGTGCCTCCACGCCTTGCTGCGCCGCGGCTTCCCGGCAATCGAGCGCGTGTTTGTCGGTCTGCAATTGCCGTCGAGACGCTTCGAGGGCCGCTTGCTGCGATAGCAACGCAGCCAAATCGGAAGCGGTTCGTGCTCGTTCTTGCTCCATGGCCCGGCGTTCATCGGCGAGCAAACGCCGTTCGTTTTCCAGCTGTTCTTGGGCGCGGGCGATTTTCGTCGATTCCTCTCGAACGGACGCCAGACCCTGGCTTTCGAGAACGGCGGCTGCGGCCTGGTCCGCTTCCAGTTGTGCGCGGTCGGCGGCGAGGGCTTCGGTCCGCAGAACAAAATCAGCCTGTTCGGCCTGAAATGCCTTTCGAGCTGTTTCGAGTCGGGCCCGGTCCTCTTTGATCTCTTCACGCTTACGCTCAACGTCCGCCTGCTCCCCGTCGATTTCTTGTCGTCGCTGGTCCAATCGGTTGCGTTCAGCAACCAACGCCTTCTTTGCCACTTCGAGTTCCTGCGACTGCGTGAGGACCTTCGACTCTCCCTGGCTGAGCGATTTACGGTCAGACTCGAGAGTTGTTCTTTCCGCATCCAGTGATTTGCGTTGTGCTGCGAGTGACTTGCGCAGGCCGTGCAGCTGGTCCTGATCGGCCGACAGAGACTGTCGCTGCACATCGAGGTCGCCGCAACCGATCGCCAGGGCCGACAAGGCCGCTTCGTGCGCTGCGCGTTGGGTCTGTAGCTCGGTTTGCGCCAGGTCGAAAGCCGCGCGCTCTTTCGACAGGTTCCCGCGCTCCTTTTCCAAATCCTTGCGGTCTGCCTGTAGAGCTCGCCGTTGCGACTCAACCTGCCGACGTACTGCTTCGATCGCCGCCCGATCGGCGATGACGCCGGCCGCCGCTTCCTCCACGTCGCGCCGCTTGGCGGCCAACGTCTCCTGCGTTGCCGCGAGTTCGCGGCCTTTTGCGGCTTGCTCGTCTGCTCGCGTCTCGACGTTGGCCACCTCGTTTTGAAGGGCGATCCGATCTCGATCAACGCCCTCTCGCTCCTTCCTCAGGGCCGCCTCGAAGTCGCCAAGCCGCACGCGATCCGTCTCGTTCTCGCGTCGCCTCGCTTCGACCGCAATCTGTTCGGCTTCAATATCCGCTTGGAGTGCCTCGATCGATTGCTGTTGCGTTCGGATCGACGCGTCGTGCTCAGTCCGTTGAATCTCGGCGGCATCGAGCAATTCCTGCCGTTGGTCGTGCTCCGCCCGCCGCGTTCGCAGGGCTTCACCCCACCGGCCGAGTTCGAGCTTTTGAGTTTCGAGTTGCGACTGCCCCTCGCTGAACGACGCCTGCTTGGCTTCGAGCGCACGCCGGTCCGCATCCAGGCGGCTCTGCGACTTTTGGAGGGCCTGTCGTTCTTCTGCAACCTGCCGTGATTCCTGGCTAAGTTGGGCGCGGGCCTGCTCGAGTTCCGCCGCCTGCGTCTTGGCTGTCTGCGACAATTCCTCCTTTGCGCCGGTCAGGTTCTGTCGCTCTCCTTCGAGAGCCGCCCTCTCCGCTTCGAGGGCTGACCTGTCCGCTTCGAGAGTCGCCCTGTCCGCCGCTAGCCCGCCTCGAAGGGCTAACAGGGATTCATGCTCGCGGCGGACGTCTTCCTGCAGTTGGTCGATGCCGGCTTGCCGCGCCCGCTCCGCCTCGACTCTTAACGCTTCGACTTCGACACGTGTTTGCTCGAGCCCTGCCCGTTCCTTCGCGAGTCGTTCAGCCTGCGCCTGAAGTTCGGCCCGCAGCGCTTCCAACTCCTCAACGCGTTCATCGAAGGGAGGCCCCTCTCCGACCCAGGATGCCTCTCCAGGGGACCTCGAGTCCGAAGCGACCGGATCGCCGAGCCTCTCCGCCGAGTAGCGCACCCGCAGGAGAAAATTGCCGACCCGCAGTTCGTCACGGTCACCCAACTTCTGCGAGGTCACCGGCCGGCTGTTGACGGCGATTCCTTCCCGACCGGCGAGGTCCACGACCCACAACCCGTCGTGCGTCATCACAAAACTGAAATGGACCGCGGAAACGCTGTTGTCTTGCAGGCGCAATTTGCACTTGGGCGAACTGCCTCCTAGCACAATCAGTCGGCTGATCGACGACGTCGTTTGATACGTGCCACGCTCGAAGAACTCGATTTGGACTTTGGGCATTGGTCCAAGTTGCCCCGCGTAACGCTCGAGCGGGTCGAAGCCCGCGGGCAACTCCTCGTTCGGCGAATCTATCGTGTCGACGAGCCGCACTTCGTAGGGCCCGACGTGGATCGCCTGCTCGGGGTCGAGCCAGTGCGCGTTCCGCGGCCCCTCGCCGCGCGACGGTTCTCCTCCGTCGCTCAGATCGATGCAATAAATTCGACCGAGCATCGTCTGGAGATACATGTGGCGACGGTCGACCGCCGGATGATCCAGCCGCAGGCCACAGCCTCGCGCGCGTCCGATCAAGACGAACGGAGCATCGACGACCTGGATCATCGGTTGCGGATCGCCTGGCCCCGTCACGGCAAGGCGAAAGCTAGCGGGTTGCCGGACGCCGGGCTCATCCGCCGTCGCCAGAGTCTTCGGCACCGTTGACATCCGCAGCTACTCAGTCGTGATTTGTTAGGCGGCCTGTTTTGCCAGTCCGACCGGCCAGCCGGCACCCGTGCCGGTCCGAACAGTATCACCACGACCGAAACCCGGCTCAAGTTGGTCGGCACGGGGAGCCGGCGTGGCCGCGAGCGGTGGCGGCGTGAACGAATGTCTCCGAACCTCCAAAGGCCTGTTACCAGGCTCATTTCAGGCGGGAACGGCTTCCGTTTGTCGCTCCGCGCGCGATACAATCTCATTGGAAGGCCGTCGTCGCGCCGATCCGTCTTGTATTGCTTGCCTACCGTAAGTCGTTCAGGCCCAATGGCCCGAACCCCGCCGTGAATCCGCCTTCGGCAACTAGATCGGCGAAGTCCTCGCCAATCGATAGCCCTGCCAGCCGCCAGAACAGCTTGGAGATATCCTGCGTGCGACCTGACCGGCTTCAGTGCTTGCTGCGCGCCTCGGTCCGACTGAGTTTCGGACTTGGCTGTGCGCTCGTTGTTTCAGGCGTCGCATGCGCGGCTCCTCCCGCGACGACCGGAGCTCCTGGCCCAAAGCCGACCAGCTCGGAACAGGAACACTTTTTTGAGTTGAAGGTCCGGCCGCTACTAGTCGCCCGCTGCTTCCGTTGTCACGGCGAAAAGGAGCAGAAGGGAGGCATTCGACTCGACTCGGCCGAAGGCCTGCTTGGAAAGACTCCCGACGAAGGGGTCGTCAAACCGGGCCATCCCGAGAGCAGTCGCCTGATGGAGGTGATCAGCTACAAGGATGAGCTGAAGATGCCTCCCGACGGCAAGCTCTCCGACGCGGATGTGCAAATCCTGCGCGAGTGGATCCGCCGCGGCGCCTATTTCCCAGCGAAGGACTCGGGACCTCCGCCGTTGCTGCTGAGCAGCCCGGAAGGGATCGTGCAGGCCAAGAAGACGCTTTGGTCGCTGCAGCCGGTGACGTCACCCTCTCCGCCCAAGGTGAAGAACCAGGCGTGGGTGCAAACGCCCATCGATCAGTTCGTTTTGGCCAAGCTCGAGGCGAACGGGCTGACGCCGTCCGCTACCGTCGATCGCCGCACGTTGCTGCGTCGCCTGTCGTTCGATCTGATCGGGCTGCCGCCCACCTACGCGGAAGTGCGAGCGTTCGAGCAGGACCGCTCGGCCGAAGCGATCGAGCGGATCGTCGATCGCCTGCTCGGCTCGCCTCTTTACGGCGAGCGCTGGGGCCGACATTGGCTCGACGTGGCTCGCTACTCGGACACGAAGGGCTATGTCTTCACCGAAGAGCGCCGCTATCCGTTTTCTTACACGTATCGCGATTACGTCGTCGCCGCGTTCAATCAGGATCTGCCCTTCGATCGGTTCATTGTGGAACAGCTCGCCGCCGATCAATTGAAGCTCGGCGAGGATCACGGTCCACTGGCGGCGATGGGCTTTCTGACGGTCGGCCGGCGGTTCAGCAACAACATCAACGACATCATCGACGACCGCATCGACGTCGTCTCTCGCGGCTTGCTGGGATTGAGCGTCACCTGCGCTCGCTGTCACGATCACAAATTCGACCCGATCCCGACCGACGACTACTACTCGCTCTACGGTGTGTTCGCCAGCTCGCCCGAACCGGCCGAGCTTCCGCTGCTGAACCGCCTGCCGCAAACCGCCGCGTACCACAAATTTGAAGCCGAGCTGCACCGGCTGGAAGCAGCCCGCGAGCACTTCAAGGCGACAAAGCGAGTCGAACTGCAGGATCAACTGCGGCTCAAGACGGGCGAATATCTGCAGCTCGCCTGGGAGAGCCGCGCGAAGGAAGGTGCAGCCGACCGCAAGCCCGGCGAGCTGAAGGGCCTTCGTCCGCTGCCGATCCGCCGTTGGGCCATCTACCTCAACAAGATGATGACCTCCCCCGACCCGGTGTTCGTGGCCTGGCACGAATTCTCAAAGCTGCCCGACAAGGAATTCACCCGCCGCGCGCCCGAGGTTGTCGCAAAGCTCAAGGCTTTGCCGACGACGGCCTCTTCCAAGGGACGGATCAACTCGGTGGTCCGCGATGCGTTCCTGCATGAACCGCCGAAGTCGATTCGCAACGTGGCCTCACAATACGGAAAGCTGCTGGTCGCTGCCGAGCAGCGCTGGCAGAAGTTGCTCAAAGACTCTCCGAGCGACAAGAAGCCGACCGCCTTGCCCGACGGAGACTGGGAAGAGCTGCGTCAGACTCTTTACCGAGAAGACAGCCCCGCCTTTGTGGCGGTCGAAGACGTGAAGCGACTGCTCGATCGCGCGGGCCGCCAGGGTCTGACCAAGTTGGAGAACAAGATCGAGGCCTTGCGGGCCAATTCGCCGGCCGCTCCGCCGCGAGGAATGGTCCTCAACGATGCGCCGAGTCCCACCGAACCGGTCGTGTTTATCCGCGGCAATCCCGGGCGACCGGGCAAGCGCGTCGCTCGCCGATTCCTGCACGCCCTCGACGAGACGCGCGCGAAACCGTTTCTGAAAGGCAGCGGTCGGCTGGAGTTGGCTGAAGCGATCGCCAGCCCGCAGAACCCGCTCACGGCGCGGGTCATCGTGAATCGCATCTGGATGCACCACTTCGGCGCGGGAATCGTGCGTACGACCAGCGACTTCGGAATCCGAGGCACCGGACCGTCGCACCCCGAGCTGCTCGACTACCTCGCCTCGCACTTCATGCAGGAAGGTTGGTCGATCAAGAAACTGCATCGGCAAATTCTATTATCTGCCGTCTATCAGCAAGCGAGCGTGCTGCGACCCGATCAGGAGGAAAAGGATCCCGAAAATAAACTCCTGTGGCGAAAGACTCCCAGTCGCCTCGAGTTCGAGCCGATGCGCGACTCGTGGCTGCAAGTCGCCGGCAATCTCGATCTCAAGCTCGGTGGTCGCGGTTTCGACATTCAAAATAATGGGGCGCAAAAACGCCGCTCAGTCTACGCCTTCATCGATCGGCAGGATTTGCCACAGCTGTTCCGCACTTTCGATTTCGCGAGCCCCGACGTCAGCACGGCCCAGCGTCCACAGACGACTATTCCGCAGCAAGCTCTGTTCGCTCTCAACTCGCCTTTTCTGTTGGATCAGGCCCGGGCCTTGATCCGAACCGATGAGAAAAAGGATTCGGCCCAGCGCGTCCAGCTGCTCTATCGCCGTGTTTATGCACGCGACCCGTCGGACGCAGAATTAGAGTCGGCGTTGACCTACGTCAGTAACTCGAACAGCACGGAGCCGCCCGACGACGTCGTTAGCGCCTGGCATTACGGTTACGGGACGCTCGATCCGGAGGCCAAGCGGGTGGAGGAGTTTCACCCCTTCCCGCAGTTTGTCGATCAGCGGTGGGGTGGGACGAAGCTTCCCGATCCGACGCTGGGTTTTCTGCATTTGACGGGCCGCGGCGGCCATCCAGGTCGCGACCAAAAGCACTCCGCCATTCGTCGCTGGATCTCGCCCCTTGCGGGTGAAGTTGAAATCGGCGGCACGCTGGAGCATCCGGCCGAGCACGGCGATGGTATCCACGGCTGGATCATTTCGAGTCGGCAGGGAGTTCTCAAAGAGTGGACGGTGAAACACGGCAAGCAGCCGACCGTCGTCGAATCGGTCCACGTGCAACCGGGCGAAAAGCTCGACTTCGTCGTCGATTGCCGAACGTCGGATGACAGCGACGCCTTCGCCTGGGCCCCCGTCATCAAAACGAAACAAGTGGCCGGATCGGCCACCAGCAGCGTGCACCTGTGGCACTCGGTGAACGACTTCAGCGGCCCCGCTCCCCCCCGGCTGACTGCTTGGGAGCAATTGGCTCAGGCCTTATTGGTTTCCAACGAATTTGTGTTTGTCGATTGAGAAGGTTCACGAAGGGTGGCTGCCGACCAAAGCACCCACCAGACTGATTCAGGACGCTCGTCATGCTTGATCGATTTCTGACAAACCTCGCCGCACAGACCGATGGTTCGTTTTGCACACGTCGCGAGCTGCTCGTTCAATCGGGAATGGGGCTGGGAATGTTCGGCCTGGCGTCGATCCTGGGTGGTGCGCCGGCCCGGGCGATGGAGTTCGAGAATCCGCTCGCTCCTAAGGCCCCGCATTTCGCCCCCAAGGCCAAGCACATCATCCATATTTTTCTGAACGGTGGTCCCTCGCAGGTCGACACGTTCGATCCCAAACCGATCCTGGAAAAATACGCGGGCAAGTCTCTTCCGAATGAAAACCTGCGAACCGAGCGCAAGACCGGTGCCGCCTTTCCCTCCCCGTACAAATTCAAGAAATACGGCAAGAGCGGGATCGAGATCAGCGAGATCTTCTCCCACCTGGGCGAACATGCCGACGACTTGTGCGTGATCCGCTCGATGCACGCCGACGTGCCCAATCACGAGCCATCGTTGATGTTGATGAACTGCGGCGACGCCAGCTTGCCGCGTCCCAGCGTCGGCTCGTGGCTCACTTACGGATTGGGGACCGAGAATCAGAATCTCCCCGCGTTTGTGGTCCTGTGCCCGCGCGGTTACCCGATCAAAGACACCGAGAATTGGCAGTCGGCCTTTCTGCCCGGCAGCTTCCAAGGAACCTATGTCGATACGCAATTCACGCAGGTCGACAAGCTGATCGCCAATATCCGAAACCGGACCATCACGTCGACACAGCAACGTCGCCAATTGGATCTGATTCAGGAAATGAATCGACGGCATGCCGAGCGGCGGCAGAACGAGAGCGCCCTGCAGGCCCGCATTCAATCGTTCGAGCTGGCCTACCGTATGCAGATGGAAGCCACCGACGCTTTCGACGTCGAGCGCGAACCGGCCCGCGTCCTGGAAGCCTACGGCTCGAACGTCGAAGCGCGGCAACTGCTGATCGCGCGCCGGCTCGTCGAGCGGGGCGTCCGCTACGTTCAGGTCTGGCACGGCCAAGGACAACCCTGGGACAGCCACGACGATCTGCGGGAGCGCCATCGCAGCCTCGCGGGCGATATTTCAAAGGCCATCGCCGCGCTAATCACCGATCTCAAGCAGCGGAGCTTGCTCGATCAGACTTTGATCGTCTGCGGCGGAGAATTCGGCCGGACGCCGACCGTCGAGCTGCCCCAGAAGGGGGCCAATGCCGGCAAGATCAACGGCCGCGATCACAACCACTACGGGTTCACGGTGTGGATGGCCGGCGGCGGCTGCAAAGGGGGCTACGTTCACGGCGCGACCGACGAATGCGGCTTCCAGGCCGTGGAAAAGAAAGTCCACGTGCACGACCTGCACGCAACAATGCTGCACCTCATGGGCCTCGATCACAAGAAGCTCACTTACCGCTTCGCCGGCCGCGACTTCCGCCTCACCGACGTGCATGGCAACGTGGTGAAAGAGTTGCTGGCGTGACTCGCCAGTCGTGTGCCACCGCTGTGCGTAATTTTGAGCCGCGACCGTGAGAAACGCCTTGCATCTAGGTCGCAACTCGTCGAGACGGCTGCAGTTGGAAGCGTCGATGATAAAATCATTGCCGCGTTCCGTTTCCCAAGCCGACGCCTTCGCCGTCGTCTGATTGGTGAGCACGGCAGAACGACGGTAGAGCCGTCGGCTTTGGAAAAGTGTGCCTCGCTAACACTTCCCTCGTTGATTCGTCCGTCCGGGCTCTCGCAACGACTTACGCCCGAGAGGCAAAGTGTTCGTGAGGGAGCGGAGTCTCACGATCATTTGCGCGCGGTATAGCCTGTTTCCTGACGGGCGCGGCTCTAAAATCGATGGATTCCCAGACAGTCTCGAGCCGGTATCTCCCGCACACGATCCGAATTCACGCGGCGCCCGCGTTATATTCTCCCAGCGGCTGCGCCTGGTGATCAGGCCACGATCAACCGCCGCCAGGCTTCCGGTTTTGATTCGGTGCCGGGACCGGTGTACGCTCGTCGTCCAACGGCTCGATGCTCTTGCGCTTTTGGGGGAAGACTCGGATGGATTCAATTGCCGCGCGTTCGTTCGTCTGCGGAGATCGGCGTCACGCGACCGTCCTGTCGCATTGGGCCGCGCCAACGTTAATCGCGGGGCTGTTGCTCACATTACCCTGTGTCACCTCGGCACAAGCTGCCGATCAGCCCGCGCCGCGGAAGAGCGCTTGGACTCTCGAAGAAGCCAAGGCCCAGCTGCATCTATATCCGCGCGACGCGTATCTGCAATACGTGGTCTTGCTGTTAGAGAAGCAGAATGGTGGAGGCGGGGACCCGGGCGACGAGGCGATGCAAGCGGCCGCGGCTCGAAACCCCGGTCGCGGCGCGGGCGTCGACTTGTTCAGCCTGTTCAGCGGTTCGTCGGCCGTCCAGGAAAGCCTGCAACTCGACACGATGCGAGGCGGCGTCACTTCCGAACAGCCACCCAGACGGCGGCGAATGCCGCGCACCAACCCGAACACTAAGGGAGCCGCACGTCCGGCGGCTGAACCCACAGAGCCCGAACCACCACCGCCGCCCAAGTCCGTGCAAGTCTCGGCGCTCGCCGGGCCGACGATCAAAAGTCACCCCTGGGTCAAGATGCTCAACGGGCGTAAACCGCAGATCTCGCCGTTGGCAAAGAGCGTGCCGGCCGACTTTTACTTCGTCGAGTTCCACTCGCTGACGAAGTTGCTCGATGCGATCGAAACGAGCGATCTCTGGGGACAACACCTCTTCAGCCAGGCCTGGCAAGAGGCCCGCACCCAGCTCTTCGCCACGCGCATCCATCAGCAATTGGCAGTCGAAATCAGCCCGGTGCTGCGTCCGTTTTACGACGGCGTCGTCAGCCAAGTCGCGGTGACCGGTAGCGATCTTTATGCCCGCGAGGGAAGCGACGTCACCCTACTCTTTCGCTTTCGCCAGCCCGAGCTGTTCCACGCGCGGATGGATTCCTTCCTGTCCAACGCCGAAAAAGCTCACGCCGACGCGCGACGCACCGAGGGCGAATATCAGGGCGTACCCTATGTCGAGATTTCCACTCCCGACCGCTCCGTGCACGTCTTCTCGGCGTACCCCGAGCCCAACCTGCACGTGCGCAGCAACTCGCGCATGGCACTGAATCGCGTGATCGACGCCATTCGCGGCAAGGACCCGGCCGGCCAGGCCGTTGCGCGGCTGGGCGAGACCCCGGAATTTGCTTACATCCGCACGTTGATGCCCGAGGGAGCCCCCGAAGAGGACGGCTTTGTCTATCTTTCGGATCCGTTCATTCGGAGTCTCGTCGGCCCGCAGCTCAAGCTAACCGAGCGGCGCCGAATGATCTGCTACAACCACCTGCGAATGATCGGCCACGCGGCACTCTTTCATCGGACGCAGCACGGGAAAAAAGCGGGCTCGCTGGCCGAGCTGGCGGAATCTCACTCGGCTCCCGGCGAATTCGGGAAAGGACGTCTCGCCTGCCCCGACGGCGGAACCTACACGCTCTCTCCCGACGGGCTGACTGCCGTCTGCTCGCACCATGGCGACGCGCATTCGCTCATTCCCTGTTGCGAAATCCCGCTGACGGAAGTCACCGGCGACGAAGCCGACCAGTACAAGGCCTTTCTCGAAAACTACAACCAATACTGGCGGACGTACTTCGACCCGATCGCACTGCGAATTCAGGTGCGGCCGGAGCGCTATCGCATCGAAACGATCGTGCTGCCGCTGATCGACAACTCGGTCTACAGCATGCTGGCCCAAGCGACCGCCGGTCCGCCGAGCAGGCTTGACGCCCTGCCCGTCCCCAAGCGCAACATCTTCAGCGTCGCGGTGCGCCTCAACAAAATGGCCATCGCGAAATTGATGGGGGCCGAATCACTCCTCGAATCGCCCCCAAAGAACGCGCCGGGTGCGGCCGATACCGATCACGCGACCGATGTCCTGCGACAACTCGGCCTTGCCTGGCACAACTATCACGACGTCAACAGCACATTCCCAGCGTCGAACCCAGTCGCCTTGTCGACCAACACAAAATCCGGTTTGAGCTGGCGCGTTCACGTGCTGCCCTTCATCGACCAAGTCATGCTCTATAACCAGTTCCACATGAACGAGCCCTGGGACAGCCCGCATAACAAAGCGCTCATCGCGAAGATGCCCGCCGTGTACCGCCCGGCAGACGCGAAGCTCGCCGCTCAAGGCAGGACTCGCTTTGTCGCTCCCGTCGGCGACAAGTTAATTACGACCAAGAGCGGCAAGGCGACCAAAATCGCCGACATCACCGATGGTCTGTCGAACAGCATCCTGTTGGTCGAAGCCGATGACGCGCACGCCGTCGTTTGGACCAAACCCGACGATTTGGACGTCGATCTGGCCAAGCCCCTCGCGGGATTGGCAATTCGTCCTCCGGGCGGACTGCTCATGTTGATGGCTGACGGAAGCGTGCAATTCCTGCGCGCGAGCACTAAGCCGACCACGCTCGCGGCGCTGTTTACTCGCGCGGGCAAGGAAGACGCTTCGTTGGGGCCGAACGATCGGCTCCCCGTTTCGCCGCCGCGTCGGCAAGGGGGGCTGTTTGGTTCTGAAGCTGACTTCTTGCGCTCGCTGAAAGTCGGCGAGTTCCTGACGAAAGGGATCGGCGACGAGATCGGCGTGCACGTTTGCGATGCCGATCCCCTGTTTGACTTCAGTTTGCCAAGCGTGATCGGCCAGTCGTTGGGCAACTTCAACGGTCCCGGCCGCGGTGGGTTTATGGATGGGAACGAGATGCTACTCATCGGCTTGGTCGTTGCCGCGCTGCAGTCGCCGCTCTATATCTCGGTGCCGGTGCACGATCCCAAGGTCGTCGACGACTTTCTGGACCGGCTCGATCGCCAACTGGCGGTGCTAGCCAGGCAGAACGAGTCGGTCGGGGGCTTCCTGCAGTTCAGTCAGGACTTCTATCGCCTCCGGCAGTCCGGCTTCCCCATCCGCACCTACGCGTTTCAGATCGGCCCGATCAAATGGCGTTTCTTCTGGGCGCGGATTGGCGGCGGCCTTTACATCGCCAGCAAGCCTTACATTCTGGAAGAGATTGCCGCTCTCAATTCCGTCCATCAATCGCCCTCACGGGGCAACGCAGAGCAACCGGCCCATGCCATGGTCCGGATCCGGCCGGCCCACTGGAACCGCGTGCTTCCCAGCTACAAGCTCGGCTGGGCCGAGAACAATCGCGTGGCCTGCCTGCACAACCTCGGGCCGCTCGCGAGCCTCACTCGCGCGGCCGTGCCGTCAGCCGACCGCCATCCGCAGGTCGACCTGCCGGCAGTTGTGCGCGAGTTGGGCGCGACCATCTACGACACGCACTTCTACTGTCCCGACGGCGGGCACTATGTTTTTGATGCCGACGGATCGGTCGCCTGCAGCCTCCACGGTTCAGCGCTAGCTCCGCGGCAGCTCGAGGCTCCGTCGCTCAAGAGCAATCTGGGCCGGTTGCTGGACGGCTTTGCCGACATGACCGTGCTGTTGACCTTCCGCGAAGAGGGCCTGCACGCCGTCGTCACGATTGATCGCAAAAGAGCGCGTTGAGGTCACCCGCGCCAGAAGCCGCGAGATTTTCGGCCATTACTCCCTGCTACGGGATCTGCCTGACGGGCAGATTACGTCCGAGCAACACTTCCCTTCATCACAAGAGCAGTCGCAGCATCAGTTTGCGACAGGCTTGAACCATCCGGCCCTCCGCCGCGTTTTACCCGGAATGGTCCCGCGGCACAGACGCCGCATGTCTCTTGTGCGAAGGGCTGCGCTCATGAACTCCGCCACGTTGGTCTTCGTTGTTGTCGGATCGCTTGTCGGCTTTCCGATTCTTGCGCTGATGTTCACGTTTTGTGCGGTGCGGTACATCCCGAATAACTGCGTCGGCATCGTCGAAAAGCTCTGGTCCTCCAGCGGCTCTCTCGACGAAGGACAACTGATTGCGACCGAGGGCAGAGCCGGTTACCAGGCCGCGATCTTGCGCGGTGGCGTGCACGTCGGGTACTGGCGCTGGCAATACCGCGTCCACAAGCTGCCGCTGGTGACTGTGAAACAGGGTTGCGTCGGCTATGTTTTCGCGCGTGACGGCGTGCCGCTCGACTCGGGGCAGACGCTGGGCCACGTCGTCGACTGCAACAACTTCCAGGACGCCGACCAGTTTCTCAGAGCGGGCGGCCAGAAGGGACGCCAACGGCTCATGCTGCGCGAAGGTGTCTACGCCATCAACCTAGCCCAGTTTTACGTGCTGACTCAGGACGGCGTCTATCACCTGGGACAGGATCGTAGCACGCTCGAGAGCTGGCAGAGTGCGCTTCAGGAAATCGATGGGTTCTACCCCGTCATCATCGGCGCCCACCAGGACAACATCGGCATCGTCACTTGCCAGGACGGCCCGTCGCTGGCCTCCGGCGAGATCATCGCGCCGCCCGTCGGCATGACCAAGGATGATCCCAACTTCCACAACAATTATCAGGACCCGGAAGCCTTCCTGCGAGCTGGTGGACGGCGCGGGCGACAATACGCGACGCTCACGGACGGTACGTATTTCATTAACCGCTGGTTCGCGACGGTCGAGTTGATCGACAAGAAAATCGTCCCGATCGGCTTTGTCGGCGTCGTGGTTTCGTACTACGGCCTTGCCGGACGCGATCTTTCGGGAATCGATTTCCGGCACGGCGAGCGCGTGCAAGAAGGGGAGCGTGGTGTGTGGGCCAAGCCCCTGGGTCCCGGCAAGTATCCGTTCAACACGTACGCGGGCTCGGTCGTGCTGGTGCCGACGACGAACTTCGTGCTGCACTGGATCACCGGCAAGACGGAAGGACACCGATATGACGAAAGCCTGCGTTCGATCGACCTGGTCACCAAGGACGCTTACGAGCCGACGCTCCCTCTGAGTGTCGTGGTGCATATCGACTACCAGAAAGCGCCCAACGTGATCCAGCGGTTCGGCGACGTGAAGCAACTGATCACCCAGACGCTCGATCCAATGCTGTCGGCCTATTTTCGGGACGTCGCGCATCGCCGGTCGATGCTCGAGTTGATCCACGAGCGCGACTTGATCCAGAAGGACGCCCGCGAGGAGCTCAAGCGAAAATTCCTGGCCTTCGACATCGAGTGCGTCGACGTCCTGATCGGCAAGCCCGAAACGGCGTCGGCCGATGGGAAGATCGAAAACTTGCTCGATCAACTCCGCCAACGGCAGCTAGCCACCGAGCAGATCGAAACTTTTGCCCGACAGCAAGAAGCGGCCGCCAAGCGGCAGCAGCTGAACGACGCCCAGGCCAAGGCCGACATGCAGGCCGAACTCTCGCAGTCGAAAGTGCGGATTGAAGTGGTAACCAACGACGCGGAGGCCAATTTGTCGAAGTCGAGAAAACAGGCGGAGCAAACCATCATTCTGGCTGACGCCGAATCGAAACGCCGTTCGCTCGAAGGACAAGGCGAAAGCGAGCGAGTTGGCAAGATCGGCCAGGCCGAGGCGCAGGTGCTGCTCAAGAAAGTCGCCTCTTTCGGCGACCCGCGGCTCTACGCACTGTCCCTGGTCTCGGAGTTCCTTTCCAAGAGCCAACAGCCGATCGTACCGCGACAAGTCTTTATGTCCGGCGGCGATCAAGACAGCGGACTGGTCGGCACGCTGCTCAGGATTGTGACGGCCGAGAAGATCGGCCATCTCGACCTCGAAGAGGCGGAGAAGGTCGTTAACGAAGGAACGCCGACGGCGTAAACGGGATCTGTACTCTTGTCATTTCGTCGAGAGCAGCAAAAACGCGAGCAGGTCGCTTAGCTCATTAGGTGTCTTGACGAGGCCCGCGGGCATCGGCGAAGTGTTCTGAATCTTGCGTTGCTCGACGTCTGACGTGGCGAATGTGCGCCGCGTTGCGTCGGGCAAGAGCAGGTCGATTTTCTGCGACGTCTCGCCGAGCACCAGCCCGGTGAGGATCGTTCCGTCACGCAAGACGAAAGAGGTCGCGCGAAACACTGGCGACACCGTTCGACTGGGCGCCAGCACCGACTCGACCAGATAGGGAACTGTGAAGCGGCCGGAGGCACCGACCAGGCTCGGTCCGCCGACAGCTGCTGAGGTGCTGTCGATCGCGTGACACTTCGCGCAGCCGATCCCGTCGGCGCTAAACAGTTTCCGACCTCGCTCGGCGTTGCCTTTTCGTGCCGCGTCGGGCCAATCGACGGAGAGGAATTCTGGTCCGATCGTCACCGAACCGGCCCGTCCTGATTTCAACCGTTCGGCCAGAGAGCGGTTGCCGATCCTCTCCGGCAGCGTCGCGCTCACGGCACGCAACG
>DASRXU010000213.1:0-2031 GCA_035687365.1 Planctomycetaceae bacterium
GTGTGCCCCACCAGCAGTTGACCGTCGACCAGAAAAATATCCGCCTCGACGCTGCATAGGCCTTGGTCGAGCGCGTCGAACAATGGTCGTTTGTGTTCGTAGTCGTTGTGGGCGTGCGCGCGGATCAGCGGCGTCGGCTCGGCAGCCAATCCGAGCGACTGGCCCGGCATATTTGGGCAGGCAAGCGAGATTCCAAGGGCGAGGACGAAAACAAGCGGGCGAAAAACACAAATCAAAAGCTTCATGGCGGGGACTTCCTCGTAAGTTGCAAACGCAGGGGAACTTCGAGCCCGTGGCGCTCCATTAAAGCCGCGTCGGCCAGGACCGCGGAAGGGAGTCCGTCGGCTCGGAGGGTGCCCTCGTCGAGCACGATCACGCGCGTGCACAATTCAACGACCACATCCAGATCGTGTGTGGCGATGATCTGGCTCCCGTCGAATCGCCGTAGAACGTCAATTAATGTGCGGCGCGCGCGGGGATCCAAATTGCTGAACGGCTCGTCGAGGGCCAGGATCAGCGGCTGGCAAGCGATCACTCCGGCAAGGCAGACTCGCTTCCGCTCGCCCAAGCTGAGCTGCAGCGTGCTGCGATTCTCGAAGCCTTCCAGTCCCACCGCGGCCAGACTGTCGATCACCCGGCGTTCCGCCTCGGCCCGTGCCAGCCCGAGATTGAGCGGCCCGAATGCCACATCCTCCCGTACGGTGGGACAGAAGAGTTGATCATCGGGATCCTGAAAGAGAAACCCGACGCGGCGACGAACCTCGGCAAGATTAGCCGCTCCCACAGAAAGCCCCGCCACGTGCACGGCCGCTCCATTTGTCGACGCACGCGTCGGTTGCGGTCGGACGGGCAAGAGCCCGTTGAGGTGCAAGAGAAGCGTCGATTTTCCCGCCCCGCTGGGGCCGACAATTCCCAGGATCTCGCCATGACGGAGCGAGAAACGCACGTTGTCGAGCGCGCGCCGACCGTTGGGGTAGCTGAAACTGAGCCCGTTCACCTCGAGAACGGTTTCGGCCGTGGAGAGAGTCATTCGTCCAGCGTCCGCAACGTGCCGTCCCAGCCGCGGGCGCACATCGCACCGTAAACGCGCTCGGAGCGTCCCAACGAGCGGATCAACAGCATGCCGATCATTTGGGCCGAATTTCGCCAGCGGAAGATGAGCCCGGCCCGATCAAACGTTCGCGCCCGGCGTGCATCTCGCATCGTATCGAGCTCGTTCCAGAGCACGAATACGAATCGATACATAAAGGCCAGAATCGCCAACAGAATGGCCGGCACATGCAGTCGTCGCAAGGTGGCCAACAGCCGATCGAAGGGAACCACGCTCATCAGCCACAACCCCGCGAGGAAAGATTCGACCCCGCGAAATAGGATGCCCACCGCCATCTCCCAACCGCCGCGAAAGCCCTGTGAAAGTGGGACTGAGATGGCAAACAAGAGCGCGAAGGCCAAGAAGATCGCCAGCCGGCGGGCCACGACGCCGAACGGCACCCGCGCGAGACTCAGAGCGGCCAGCAACACACACACCAACGCGCCGTGCGACGGTAAGTGAGCCGAAGGCAGCAACATTCCGACTGTGATGGCCGCTACCGAAAGGAGCAGCGCAACCGTCGGCGGAAGGCGATGGCAGAGCGACCGGGCCTGCCGCACGGGCGATTCATTCACGACCTGCCTCGACAGCTTTGGAGCGCGGACTCACCGCGCGTCCAAACGCGAGGGCCAGCAGAAAGACCGAAAGGGTTCCGACAACCCCCGCGACCGAAACCGACAGTCCCTGCCAATGGCCGCCCAAAATTGGAAGCGCATCGTAGTCGGTGAACAAGGCCCAGGCCGAGTGGGCGAGTTCGGAGAATCCTTGGACCTTCGAGACGTGCTCCAGCCCATCGTCCAAGTTCGACTTGAATGGGGCGAGGAACGCTCCGATGCAGAGCGCGACGACGATGCCGCCGGCCGTCACCCGTCCGACCCCCGCCATCACGGCATCGCCGGACTGGCTGGTCGGGCCGAGAATCAAGTCGGGACGTTGCGCCA
>DASRXU010000214.1:0-7739 GCA_035687365.1 Planctomycetaceae bacterium
GGCGGCGACGAGGCGAAGGCCTCGTCCATGACCTCGCGGATCAGCATCTCGGATAGGCTGGGGCAGCCCAACTTGCTCGCCAGGTGAAAACTCAACGCGTCCTCGAGCGTGTTGTGCCTGAGGATTGTCGCGTGCAGGAAGCTGGCCAGGATCGACTCGCGGTCGACCTCGCGCGAGACTTCTTCCCGGATGGCCATCCAAACGGGGTCGGCCGCCGGATGCGGCGGCGGTTGCTTCGTCCTGCGCTTGCCGGGATGGTGGTCGCTCACGACTGGTCCCATGTCCATGACTGCCCTTAGTCAAATCGCGGTGAGATGGTCGCGTGAATCATAGCAGGGCGAGGCAAGGAACAACTCCTCTGGCGGCGAAAAGCTACTGCTCTAAAGAAGGATCTAAGTCGGTCAGGGCATCACGAGCACCGTCACGTGCGACGGCCGGTCGTGCGAGCGGAAGACGCGCTGGGTTGCCTTCTGGTAGTCGGCCGCTTCGGCGCTGTAAATGTCGACGAATTTCTGCGGGTTGCGGTCGATGAGCGGAAACCAACTCGATTGCACTTGGACCATGATGCGGTGGCCACTGCGGAACGTGTGGCAGACGTCCTGCATCTTGAATTTGATCTCGGCCGGCTTGCCGGGGACGAAGGGCTCGGGCTTCTCGAAGCTGTTGCGGAATTTGCCGCGAAACACGTCGCCGCGGACGAGCTGCTGATAGCCTCCCATGCGGATACCGGTCGGGTTGGGTGTCGGATCGGGATAATCGTTCGGATAGACGTCGATCAGTTTGACGACCCAGTCCGAATCGGTCCCCGTGGTCGACACATTCAGATCGACGGCAGTCGGTCCGGTCACGGTGACGTCGCTGTCGAGCACATCGGTTTCGTAGACCAGCACATCCGGCCGTCTCGATGCGAATCGCTGATCGGCCGTCATGTATTCCTGGGTCATGCGGATGGTGGTGGTTTCCTGATAGTTGACCGGCCTCGAAGGGTCGCTGACATATTCGTCCGCTTCATCGGCTTGCGATTGCGAGGGAGCCGCAGTCGCCAGCTTTCCGGCGGAGGAAAAATAGTAAGTATGCGGTTCGGCCTGTTTGGGCGGCCAGCTCTCGTATTTCCGCCAGAGGTTGGTCCCTGTCTCGAAGACCCAGGCCTTCGGATTCTCGAAGTTGCCGGCGCCCTTGAGATGATGCTCGAAGAATGGAAACTCGATCTTCTGCTGGTAGAACTCGGCCGTCGGCGCATTGAAATGGACGTCGCCCAATTTGGATCCGTCGCCGCGTGACCAGCCGCCGTGAACCCAGGGTCCCATCACGATGCGACTATCAGTCGACGGCGAGTTCTTGAGCAGATTTCGATAGACCTCGAGCGCTCCGAACAGGTTTTCGGCGTCGTACCAGCCGCCGACTGTGAGCACGGCCGGCTTGATCTGCTTGATATGGGCCCGGATGTTCCGCGCCTTCCACCAATCGTCGTAGTTGCTGTGTTGGCAGACTTCTTTGAGGTAGGCCGTTTCGCCTTTGAAGTATTTGTCGCTGGCTTTGCTGAGCGGGCCAAAGTGCAGGAACAGGTCATAACCGTCGGGTGTTTCGTACTCGAAGTTGGGATCGAACTTCTTGATCGGAACGGGTCGCGGGCGATCAAAGAACGGCAAGAAATTGAGCATGTGCGCGATTTGCAGCGCGCCGTTGTGATGCCAATCGTCCCCGATGAACCAGTCAGTGACCGGCGCTTGGGGCGAAGCGGCAACCAGCGCGGGATGCGCATCGATCATGCCGGTGACGGTGTAGAAGCCGGGGTAAGAAATGCCCCACTGGCCGACCTTGCCGTTATGGCCGGGGACGTGCTTGATGAGCCAGTCGATGGTGTCGTAGGTGTCGCTCGATTCGTCGATGTCCGTCGGTTTTTTCTTGTCAACCAGATAGGGCCGCATGTTGACGTAGTCGCCTTCCGACATCCAGCGGCCGCGCACGTCCTGCAGGGCAAAAATGTAGGCCGACTTGTCGAACAAGGTCGACGGGCCGAGCCGATCGCGATATTCGTCGGCTCCATAGGGACGCACGCTGTAAGGCGTCCGATTCAGCATGATCGGATACTTTTGGCTCTGGTCCTTGGGGATGTAGACGGCCGTGAACAGCCGTTTGCCGTCGCGCATCGGGATGCGATATTCGTACTTCGTGTACTTGGCCTTGATGTCGGCCAGACGCTTTTCGTCGACCGGCCGTTGCTGCGCCCGGACGGGCGTGGCGATCGCCACCGCGAGAACGACGGCCCCCGCGAAGCGGCTGAGTTGGAGACGACGAAGCAAACGCGAATCCCGAACAGACGGCATGAGGTTGGTTCTCCGGTGGTGAATGTTCAGCATATCCAATCGCCCAGGCCGATTGGCATCGAAAAGACCAGCGACGGCACCGGCGAGCCGCCAGCGTGAGCTGGCGGGTGCTTCAAAGCTCGCTGGCGCGTGCCGACAACCGACTGTCATCCAAGATTAGTTCAAGCACCCGCCGGCTGACGCCGGGCGGCTCGCCAAGCGTTTCCAGGCAAACAAATCCGCTTCTTAATCCGCCTGCCGAAAACTGATGTTGCGGTTTCGCTCGCGGAAACCACAATACGTCCTTTTGCTCGACAGCACGTTTCTGGCAGCCAGCCCGATCACGGACGATTGATGGTTGCGGGCTCCCTCACACCACCAAACGCCAGTACGCTCCGATCCCGCATCGAGCGCGGGTTGCGGTCGGTCAATGCGCGACCCGGCTTGTGGCTGACTCTCTTTGTCTTACTGCTCTTGGCTCAGGTCCGACCGTGGTGGATTCCGCAGCCGGACAGCCGCTCGTACCTGTCGATGGCTCGCAGCCTGGCTGAACAGGGGCGGATGCTCAACCTGGGACGCGAGCACCTTTGGTACTTTCCCGGCTACTCTTTGTTGATGAGTCCGCTGTATCTGGTCTCGGACCATCCTTACTGGCTGATTTCGGCATTCCAATGGGTCGCAGCGGCCCTGTTGATGCTGGGTGTTTATCAGTGGGCTCGCTCGATCGTGCCTCAATGGGCCGTCTGGATCGCCGTGCTCTCCGGCGTGAATGCGGGGGTCTGGTTCCACGCGGCTCGGGTGCTGAGCGAAGTTCCCTTCATGTGTGCCCTGGTTTGGGCGGCCAATGCGGGGATCGCCGCTTGTCGCAGCCGGTCAGTCGGTCGAACGTTCCTGTTAACGGCTGCCGCGTCGGTGCTGCTGGCGATCACCGCACTCATTCGACCGGCTGGCATGATGCTCGCGGCCGGTTTCGGGTTGAGTCTGGTTTGCCAGGCCGTTCGGCATCGGGTCAGTTGGTCGCGAGTTGTAACGATCACGTTGGCCCTGGGCCTTCCCGCCGCGGTTTGCGTGATCGGCTTCATGCGCATGGAACAAGCGACAGCCTCGCAGGAGAGCGCCCGCACTTATCTCAGCAACTTCGGCGACTCGGCCCGCAGCCCGCTGGCGTCCTACCTGGAAGGCGTGCGATTGGCGGTGCGCGACAGCGGCCGCGTCGTGATTCCGGGAATGTTCAAGGCCTATCAAGAGGCGGGTTGGCTCGATCCCAATCTCTTGATTTATTTGCCGGTCAGTCTCGTTTTGGCGTGGGCCTGGTGGCGGCTGGCGCGCCAGACGGCCGATCCCCTGTTGCTCGGCGTGCCCTTTTATGTGCTGCTGCACGTCGTCTATCCCTATGAGGCCGGGGCTCGATTTTTTGTGCCCCTGTTGCCGATTTTCGCTGCGAGCCTGGCGTCGTTACTGAAGTCGGAAGATCGGCGGCGGGTCTTCGCAGTGGCCGCGTTCTGCGGAGCCCATATGCTGATCGCCGTGATCTATTGGCTGGCCGTCGACGGGCCCCGGGCCCTGGCCGAAGCGAGACGCGGCGAAGAGATCGCCACGATCTGTCGGCAAATCCCGTCAGAGTCCCCGCGCGTCACAGCAGCCAATCTTTCCGAGAACGAAATTCTGATGCTCGAACTGCAGCTCGATCGGCCCGTGACATCACGCAAGCCGGGCACGACGCCTGCCGCCGAAGAGTGGTTGATCTCTGGTCGGCAATCACAACCGGGCGGTTCCTATCGCCTCTCCGCGACGACGACTTCGTTCGCGCTCTCGCGCCGAGAAACGGGCAGCCAACACCGCGCGCCGCTGGCACAGTAGACGCCCGCCCGAGCCGCCGGTGTCAACCGGCGGTGCCTACTCGAGAACCGCAGGGCTGACACCCCACGCGCTTGGACTCGATCAGTCCGCAACCTCCGCCGGGATCACCGGGTGTGCCGCGAGGAACACCGGGCAATGGGCGTGGGACAGGACATAGCTCATCTGAGCATCGCAAAGCCGTCCCTTTTCGATCGGCCGCTCTTGGGGCAGCGGCAGGATAATCAGCTCATAGTGTCCGTCGCGCGCGAGTTTCACGACGTCCGTTCCGTAACTAGTTCCGAGCGACTCGACGTGAATCTCGCGTCCGAGGCTGCGGGCACGCTCTTGGTCCCGTTGCAAAACACCGTCGATCGGCGCAGCGGATTCTTCGGGCGGCGGAACCGCGACCACGTCGAGCACGACCTTAGGATCGAGCATGGTCAAGACCCAAAAGAACAGGTCGGTGCTGACAGAGGTGGCATCGTGGATCAGCAGTACCTTGTGGACCCCCAACCCGGCTGCCCGCAAGTCGGCGACGTTGCGCGCATGGCGCTCGCCGAACTTGGGAATGCGGTTTCCCCCTTCGACGTCGAAGTAGACATCGCGGTCGCGGCTCAAAACTCGCACGGTGAGGCCCGGTGGTCGACCGTCGTGCAGGCTGATCCAATAGAACGAGATCTGGTCGAGTTGCTCTTCGGCCGTGAATTTGTTCGACGCGCCGACGACCACTTCCTGGGCCTTGATCTCGGCGGCCACGCGCAGAATGGCGTGCAGCGGGCTGTTGGTCGGCACGATCAGCGGTCGAACTTTCTTGCCGGCTTTCTCCGCGCGCTCGACGACCGCGGTCATTAACTGCTGGTCGTAGGTGTCGAGATCGAGCCGCCCCGTTCCCACTTCACCACCGGGAACGATCATCTTGGCCGTCATCACCACGACGTCGGTCGAGATGGGATCCGTCTCCGCGAGAGCCTTTTCGAGCATGAACAGATTGTGCGGCGAACGAATGGCGACCAGTTTGCGATAGGGTTTCGTCAGGCCCAGGCTCTCGGTTTTGATTTCCGGCAGGACCTGTTGGTTGAACTGCTCCAAATGGGCGTGTTTGACTCCGCGTCGGCGTCGCTCGTTGACCTGCTCTGTCGTGATGAAGATCGTCAGGAAGGCGGCGCTAAAGACCAAGCCACTCATCGTGGCGACTTCCTTCGTCAATAAATTCGCGATGGCCGACAGCAGCACGGTCAGCGCGATCAGCGACAGCCCGATCGGCAGCTCGAGCTTTCCAATCCGAATATTGAGCGGGACCTTGAACTCGCGCGGCGTATGATCCTTGAATCGCAGCACCACCATGGAAAGCGTCTTGAAAGTAAAGCTCCAAACGACGCCGAAGGCGTACGCCTCGCCGAGGAGAATGAAATCCCCGCGGCTGGCGATGATGGTGAAGAGTTGCAGACCCACAATCAGCCATAAAATTCGCGACGTTGTCCCGAAGCGCGCGTGGGGCTTGAGAAACCAGTCGGGCAGCACGCCATCTTCAGCGACGCGGTTGAGCACTCCGTTCGAACCGATCATCGAGGTATTGACCGCGCCCGACAGAATCAAAAATCCGACGATCACCACAAAGGCGTTGAGCAGCAGCTTGAGCGGCAGGGGGCCGACCATCTGCATCGCCAGCCCGCCGATAAAGTTGTCGTAGTATTTGCCCATTCGCAGGTCGTCGGGAATGAGCACGACCGCCAGGAAGCTGACGGTCCCCGTCAGCAGCAGGCTGTAGATGAAAACGATGAACGCCGCCTTCTTGAAGTTCTTGAGCTTGGGGGACTCCACTTCCCGGTAGACCTGGGCCAGCGTTTCCTCCCCGCTCATGGCAAGAATGGAGTGCCCGAACGCAATGACGATGCCCACCAGGCCGATCAGCCCCAGCCAGCCGGCGCCGCCGGAGTGCCGCAGCGGCTCTGCAATGGACGGAAAGCGCCCCAAAAATCCCAACGGATCTTCCTGGCGCCCTGTGACGAGATTCATCTTGGGGACCGGCTGACCGGAATCCGAAACTGTGGTCTTCAGACTCAGGTCCGGATGCCAGCTCGGGACCGGGTTGACAGGGCCCTTCACCGCCAGCGTCACAGCACTCCACCCCAGGATCACCACGCCCATGATCGTCGTGGCGACCATGATTTTCAGGGCCTTATCGCTCGACTCGTGAATGCCGAGGATGTTCTGGCGGAAGAAATAGAGTGTCGTCAGACAGGCGATCGCCACCGCGCCCCAACTCTTAATGTCGTGTTGCAGCTCTGGCGGGATGTTAATGTGCAGATAATCGGTGCAGGCTTCGAGCCCCAGGCCGACGATGTATTGGCCGGCGGAGACGCCGCTAATCGGGCCGGTGAGGATGTAGTCGAACAGCAAAGCTGAGACGGAAAGCTTGGCGACGAAACCCCCCATCGCCTCCTTCACCACTCGGTACACGCCGCCGCGCACGAACAGCGAGCAACTTTCGATGTAGACGGCCCGCATCGCGTAGCTGAACACCAGCACACCGATGATGAACCAGGGTGCCGCCTTCCCGATTTCGCTTTCGACGATGGCCCCGATGTAGTAGGCGGTGCTAGCCAGGTCGCAGAGGACGACGGCCGCGGTTCGCCAATACGAGATGAAGGTGAAGGTCACGCTGCTGATGACGATCACCTGGGCGGCGCGGATCGCCTTGGCGGTGACCGTCGAAAGCCCGGCGGAGGGAGCACCATTGGGGGTAGCGAGCGAGGGGGATGACGAGGCCGGATCAGACTTTTCGTTGGCCACGAGAGGTTGGCGCCATTTATCAGGTGCGGAAGCGGCCACGCCGAATCGCGGATGCAAAATGCATGAGACACATCCCGCGAATTGCAATCTGCCCGGCGGACCAGGGGTCGGGCATTGTCGCCCGAAAATGCCAAACGGGCAATTCTCCCGAAAGACGCCCGATGTCGTCAAGGAGCGGGGTTGCTTCCAGGTCGGGTTTGACCTGCGTATGGCCGGATAGGACGGGATTACTTCGCGCTGATATAAGGGGGAATCGGACATCGGGAATATTGCCCCCTGAGTGATTGATGGCTCAAGTTAGCCACGACTTACCTGCTCCGCGCTCGCTTTCCCGCAGCCTGAATCTCCCCCAGGCGCTTTCGCTCAACATCGCCAACATGGTCGGGGTTGGGCCATTTATCACGATCCCCCTGATGCTCCAAGAAATGCGAGGGCCACAGGTCGTGGTGGCTTGGCTCGTCGCAGGACTGCTCGTGCTCTGCGACGGCTTGGTTTGGAGCGAATTGGGGGCAGCCCTGCCCGGCAGCGGCGGCTCTTATCATTTCCTCAAAGAGATTTATGGGCGGTTGAGCCCAACCTGGGGTCGACTGATCCCGTTCCTCTTTATTTGGCAGTTTCTGATCAGCGGCACGTGCGAAGGCGCTTCCGGGTACATGGGTGCGCTCAAATACCTGAATTACGCTCTGCCCGGACTTGATCAATGGCTCGAGCGCTGGCATGTCCCAGGAGGTCCCAACACGTTGGCGGCCCTGCTCGCCCTGTGCGTGACGGGGCTCCTCTGCCGACATGTGCGCGTGCTGG
>DASRXU010000215.1:0-13836 GCA_035687365.1 Planctomycetaceae bacterium
CGGACTCATGCTGGCGATGTGGATGGTCAGCGCCTCGCTCTTGGGTGTCTGGATGTGGTCGACCGGGGCGCTCAAGCGAATTGGCAAACGCAGCGCGGGCTGGTTCATCGTCGCGCTCGTCGTCACGACCATCTTTTGCAAATCGACCGGCTCGCTCGTGCTCATGATTACGGGGCTTGCCTGCCTGTTCTCGATTCGCAAGTTGGGCCGCGCGACGCCCGTCGTCCTCTTGTGCTTGCCGGCGCTCGTTTATCCGGCCGTTCGGATGGGAGGCAGTTGGGATGGGATGGTCATGGTTCACATGGCCGAGAGCACGGTCGGCGCTGAACGCGCACAGTCTCTCGAGTTTCGGCTGCAAAACGAGGACATTCTCTCGAACAAGGCCCTTCAGAGATTTTGGTGGGGCTGGGGCCGCTTCGGCCGCAGCCGCGTGCTGAACGAATTCGGCAAAGATATTTCGACCACCGACGGCGAATGGATCATTGCACTCGGTGAATCGGGGGTCATTGGACTGGCCGCCGTGACGATGCTCTATCTGCTGCCGGTCTTCCGTCTGTGGTGGCGCTTGAAGGGCCCACTTTGGGGCGATCCCTCGTTCGCCGCCGTGACTGCGTTCGCGGTGATCCTGACTCTGTACGCAACTGACAACATCCTGAACGCCATGATCAACCCCGTAATCACGGTCGTGATGGGAGGCGTGAACGGAGCTCTGTTGCGCCACATCGTGTCCGAATCGGTGCCGATGGAGGCATTTTCGGAACCGGTCCCGGTGCGACAGAAAGATCCGCGCCGCGCACTTTGGCCGCCGCCCACAGCCGGAGCAGCCGCCGGTCCGCCAGAACACGCACACGCAGGACGCTAACAAGACGACTGGCTTCAGAGCGTTCACATCCGCCGAACAGCGGGATCTCAAACGCTGCCCGTCGATTTGAACTCCTCAATGAGTCGCCGGACGTAATCGACCGTCTGAGATTCGAGGCAATTCGCCAGCGCGAATTCGCGTCCCGCAGCGCCGAGACGCCGCGCCTCCTCGGGTTCGCTCCAAAGGTCTTCGATCGCTACGGCCAACGCTCGGGCGTCGTGAGGTTTGACGAGGACGCCGTTGCGGCCCGGAATCACGTACTCGGCAAGCGCACCCGAGTCGGTCGCCACGACGGCACGTTCTTCGAACATCGAGTACACGATCGTCACGTGGCCGCAGGCCGTCCGGGCATCGCGCAGAGGCACGACGACGAATCGCGAGTCGCGAAGCACGGCCTCCGCTTCGGCGAGGGGAATGTTTTGCCGGATCTCGACATTTGGCGGCGGATCGAGTCTTTCCAAATTCTTGGCGCCCGCCACGAGCACCAGGGGAATGTGAGGCAATTGCCGCATCGCCTCGAGCAACGTGGCGTAATCACGGCCCTGGCTTCCGACCGAGGAAATGTGCGGCGAGCGGCCCGTCGCGGTCGCGCTTGTCTCCGGACTGAGATTGCCTCTCGCGCGCACCCGCTGCACGCGCGGATCTTGGATCCGCCAGAGAATGACGTCGATCCGCTCTTCGGGAATGCCAAAGTAGTCAGCGTACAATGCCTTCTCGAAACTCGAGAAGACGATGACGCGATCGAGTGTCTTGAAGGCCCGTCGCATGAGCGCCAAGCGCGGACCGGTCGGCAGAGTCGTGAAGTTGAACGCAAACGCGACGTGAGGACACTTTCGCCGGCGTCTGCAGAACGTTTCGGTCCAACACGTGACGAGCGGAAGATGCGTAATGATCAGATCGAACTCGCCCGACCTGGCCCCGCTCGCCAGTTCGTGGCACGCGCGATACCGGGATAGGGCAGGCCGCGTGATCAGTTTTTCCCAAACGCCACGGATGCCCGTCGAAAAGAAGGTCCACTCCGCGAGCGGCGGGCCTAAGTCGCCCGCAAACCAACGCCAGTCGGGGTCCGCCACCTCCGCGCAGCAGCCGATACGCAACGGACGCTGTGCCGTCCCGGGCGTCGCAGAGGGCAGGGCGGTCAGCTTCGAGTCCCTACGCCAGAGTCGTTCGCGAAACGCTGGGAAAAGCCGCACAGTGCGCCCGTCCAGATGTCGCCCGCCTCTCCGGCAGCAACGTGAGTCGCCTTCCTCGCTGCCAACTCACGCGCGAGCGAAATGCCGCGTCCCAATGTCCAGCAAACGTTGGCTCGCAAGGGACCCGTGCGGCCGTAGTACTTCGCCAGATAGCGGGAACGCGACTCGTAATAAAACCCTGGCCGGCGTTTTCGCTCTTCCAGGTCAAACTCGGCCGGGGTCCGCCCGCCTCGCAGGTGGACCACCCGAGCTTCAGGCTCATAGGCGATCTGCCAGCCGGACCCGTTCGCACGCCGACCGTAGTCGACGTCTTCAAAGTACATAAAAAAACCTTCGTCCATGGGACCGATGGCCGCAAACGCTTCCGCCCGTATCAACACACAGGCGAAACTGATCCATTCGACGGCTTCTGCGTGCGAGCCATTGTTCGCGTCCATCGGGATCGGCACATCGCCGCCGACCAAGCGGGAGAAGACGCCAGTCTTAGCGGCGGACGCCAACTCGCGCCCTGGACTGATCGCGCGAAAGCAACTCGCCTGAAACTCCCCCGACGGCCATTCGAGCCGCGGACCGACCAAGCCAATCTTCGGCCCCCTCGATAAGACGTCGCAGAGCAGTCTCAGCGCGCCGGGTCGGACGATTGTGTCACTGTTGGTCAATAAGTAACCATCGAAAGTCGCTCGCTCCCGCGCGAAGGTCACTCCGAGATTATTTCCGGCCGAGAAACCCGCGTTGCTTGGCGCCTGGATGATCTCTGCCCACTCAGCCCAACGTCGCGATCTTATCTCTTGTTCCAAAATATCCACGGAATCATCGCGCGATGAATTGTCGACCACAATTGCCTGAGATCCGGGAAATCCCCTAATCTCCGCTTCCAGCGACGCGAGACAATCCAGCGTTAAACCAGGGGTTTTGTAATTGATGATGATGGCGGCAATCTTTGGGAACGTCACTTGCTCATTCCCCGAACTCGTCCAGAACGTGAGCGGAATTCGTGTCGTTGCTGTCTCGCGCTACGCAGCCGACGAATGGAATGACGGCGATTGTGGCCCCGCCTGACGTGAGTCTGACTCGGGCCTGACCGTTGGGGTGCCGCTCCTCCGACAGCAACAAACCTCTGCTTTGCAAGCCGCTTTCTCCCCAGCACCGCGCGAACCACAGCGGGAAATTCCGACCGGGAACTTAGAACGCTAGCGGCTCGCTCGCGAAAAATGAACCCGCTCGTGTGAACCGACTGTGAGTGTCTCGAAAAAAATTGATGCACTTCGCGCCCCAAGCCTTGAACTGCCTGATTGTAGATTGGTAAAGTTCGACCGTGTCAAACTGCGGGGTGTAGAGACACTTTTCTCAAGAACTGAATTTTACCGGAGAGTGAGTTTCGCGGAGCGCCTGGTTTATCCAACCCCTGTACCCGCAGTGGGCCGTAATACACACACGAGCAAGGGAGAAGTTCGTGGTCCAGGGGTGAGACAGAGGCTCCGATTGTTGCTCGAAGAAGTTCAGCAAAATGATTTTGCCTGGTCCGCCGTATGACTTGGACGGAGTTCAGGTTTTTACAGCTAGGAGTCGAGCAGTCCAATGACCCACGAGTATCCGTCGGATGCTGTGATTGATGCTTCACAGTTTCGCACGTGGCAGACCTTTGTAGACACCTCAGACGCCGCCCACGTATCCCTCCGGGGTTACCTGATGGCGAAACGCGTTCTCGATCTCACAATCACAATTCCGCTGCTGATTGTGCTATCGCCCCTGCTGATCGTCGTCGCTTTGACGATTAAGCTTTGGGATCGCGGTTCGGTGTTCTTTACACAAACCCGGGTTGGCCAAGGGGGCAAGGAATTCACCTGCTACAAATTCCGGTCAATGGTGCCGGACGCTGAGCAGTTGAAGGACGAGTTGCTGTCGCAGAATCACCACGACGACCCGCGGACTTTCAAGATTCCGCGCGACCCTCGGATTACGTGGTTCGGCCGAATTATTCGCAAAACCAGCATCGACGAGCTGCCCCAGCTGCTGAACGTGGTTGCCGGCGACATGTCACTGGTCGGTCCCCGACCGCCCGTGCCCTCCGAGGTCAACCTTTATTCCGATCGCGACCGTCGTCGCCTGCATGTGCAACCCGGAATCACGTGCATTTGGCAGGTGAGTGGCCGAGGGGATCTGCCCTTTACCGAGCAGGTCAGACTCGATCTGGAGTATATCCAGAACCGTAGCCTGCTCCTGGATCTGAAGCTTTTGCTTTGGACCCTGCCGGCTGTCATCACGGGTCGCGGGGCCTATTAGGCGATCGCGTACCGCTGGATTCAGACCGCCAAATCCAGGCTCGCCGTCGACCCTTCGCGGCGGCGAGTCACCTGGATCGTCGTTGGGATTCCCCGCCTGTAAGGCGTGCGCGGCTCAAAACGACAAGGTGGCGCGGGCCAAAATACTTCGAGGATCGCATCGATTTTATGTTCCGGACTCTCGCGGTCCGGTCGGGCACGGTTTAAGATTTTGGAGTGGTCGGGAGCTGCTTCACTGACGCCGAGCGTCACTGCCCGACTGCGGACAGAAGGGAGTCGAACATGCGGAACCGTCGCCCGGTTAACGTCGGCTCATCACGCGCTTTTGCTGAGCCCGTACAACCCTTTCTAGCTCCTGGGCAGTTTCTGCCCCGCTGCATCGACGCGCCACACGGACTGGAAGAAGCCGTCCATCGCCGGCTTCGCTCTCAGCCGGGACTACAAATCGCGTCTCTCGTGATTCGCCGAATTCCCAACGGCGTCTGTCTGGAGGGCGTGTTGGAATGCGACGCGGAACAGGACGTTTGTAACCTGGCCCGCAGTGTGGCCGGCGTCGACGAGGTCCTGAACCACTTGGTTGTTCGCCAGCCCGTCCATTGAGTGCGCGCCGATTAAGTGTGGGCGTCGCCTGAGCCCTCAGTGGTTGAGCGATCTTTTCGTCGAGGACAGACCTCGGATCGCCCCAACTACCGGTCTTGACATCGCGGCCCCCGAAGTCCTAAAAGACGCCTCTTTCCTGCTCCAAGATGTCGCGCCGCCCAGTTTGGAATCGCGCTTGCGATCCCGCGGTCGCCGTCGATCTCCACGTTTTCGCCGACATTCCTGCGCTCGGAGTCGCGAGCGCGTTGCCTCATGCCCAAACATTCCCCCAGCACGGTGAATGCCTCCGCGCCCGCTACGGATGACGCGACTGATCCGAGTTCATCAGCGTCGTTTCAGGGAGCGGCTCCGCGGCTGCTGTGCGTGTGCGAGCGCGAGCCCTCTTGGGTGCTGCTGACGGTTGGGCTGAATTCGGTCGGGCTCGCGCCACCCCGCCTGGTTTGGGTTTCGTCACCGCGAGCGGCTCTTTCCCGCTTAAGGGAGGAGCAATTCGACTGTCTGGTGGTCGACATTCCCGCCTCGCTCGCTTCTCCCACCGACGACAATGGTCCGTTCGGCTTGATTCGCGCGGCGCGCACGGGCGGTTGCATGGAACCTGTCGTGATCGTCGGCCGCTTGCTGACGGACGCGGAATGGAACGAAGCTTGTGCGTGCGATTGCGATGTCTTTGTCTCGCCCCGCGGCTGGGAATCGTCTGCACTAGGAGGCGTGGTTAAACGGTCGCTGCTCCGTGGAACCTTGCAGCGTGAGAACCGATCCTTAACCGCGGCCAATCATCGCCGCCTGCTCCGCGAACGGGACGAGTCGGAACAACTCCTCGCTCATCAGCGGCAATTGATCGCGGAACTCGAGGCCCTGCCGCATCCCCTTCGGCAGCCCGCGGGGCGGGGTGCGGAATGGCTCTACTCGAATGAGACGGCCCAGCAGGAAGCCACCGAGTCGCAGGAGAATCCCTGCGAGGCGTTCGCGCCGCACTATGCGTCTTTGCTGCGCTCTTACGTATTGATGGGTTCGGGCAGCCTGGCCGGAGAGATCTCGGAAATGACCGACCGCTTGCTCGCCGCGCGGATCCCGCCGCACGAGGCGTTGCAAATGCACTTAGGCTGCGTCGAGACGCTGGTGAAGGGGCTGGGCAACCGTAGTGCCCGACACGTGATGGCTCGCGCCGACCTGTTGGCCGTCGAAATGATGACGCACCTGGCACATCGCAGCCAGGCCGTGACGAGCGCCGCAGCGGTCCGATCCCCCGCCGCCGTCCCGCTGCGGAACGTGACAGGAACCGCCGGCATCGATCTGTCACAATTCGGCGCCGAGGCTTAGTCAGCCGCCAGACCGCAGGCGTTCACTCCGGCGGCGGCTCGCTGGGCCGATATTCGACGATCGAACTTGGCCGGCGCAACCAAAACGCCCGATCGTGAGTCACGTACCCGTGGCGCAGGGCGCAGCTCAAGCAGTACTTTTCGGTGCCGCGCTGGAGAAAAATCTCACCGGTGACGAGAAGGTGATAGAACTCCTCGCCCGGCCTCTGGACGAAGCAGTACTCCTTGTTCCAGTCGTGCTTGATCGCCGCCTTCCAGCCGGCAAAGTCCGGAACGTAGAGCCGTCCTTCACCACCCTCGTCCAAAGTCTCCGGCATTTGCGCGCTCCGCGTTCGCAGGATCTCGATTTGCGATCACACGGTATCTTAGCACGCAGCCCCAGAATTAAAGACGATGCAAGTTGTCGAACTAAAACGCGAGCCGACCGGCGCGTGGGAACCGGCCGGCTCGCTGATGCCTTGCTTGGTGTGAGAGACCCGGAGGGGCGTCACACGCTAACCGATCAAATCGGCCATCCTGCCGAACTCGCGAAATGCCACGTCGAGCGGTTTGTCGGAGGCGTTGTCCGCACCGCCTGAACCACTCGGACCGGCTCCGTTCGAGTCGACCGAATCAACGACGCCTGGAGCGGCCGGCGACTCCCAGGAATCGGAGGAGTTCATCGCCGAGCTAGGGTTCGTCGTGCTCGTGGCCACAAGGGCGGGCTGAAGCGATGACGAATTACTCGGTGATGCCGCGACAGGCGAGGCCGTGCTCGTGGAGGTCACGCTAGCAGGAGTTGCGCCCCCGTTCCCGTTCGATCGGGTGAGCGCGACCCCGAAGTTAACGTTATCGAAATCCTGGCCGCCACGAGTAATCGTGACGTCATTGGGCGTGGAGACTTGGCGGAGGAACGAGGGAAGCGACAAGGCGACATGATAAGTCCCCGTTTCGCTCGTGCCCGACGCCGATTCCGGTGTTGCGGCGCCACCACTAAGCTGGTTGAACGTGTACTGCCCAAAACGATTGGTCGTCGTCGTGGCGAGCACGTTGCCGTCCGTGTCCTCCAGTTGCACCGTGATTCCCGGCACGCCCACGGTCAGCCGGCCGGCGCTCGCGGTCACTCGGCCGCTAATGGACGTCTTGAACAAAAAGACATCACTCTGCAGGTTGGTGATGTTGGTGTTGCCCTCGATCACCTTGGCCAACGAGCCCCCCTGATTCAGGATGGCCCTTTCGGCCGGAGTGAACTTCTCGTTTTGGAAGAAGAAGCGGTCGCCGTCGCGGAGCCTGGCGAACTGATTGACCATGATCGCTTGAAACAGCGGACCGACATCGGACCCCTTGACGTGATCTTCGGCCAGGCCGCCTTCAAACGGGTCAATGTTGTTGACGTTGCCATACGCCTGTTGCAGCTCTTGCTGCAACTGGACATTCGATGTGATCTGCGCAAAGCTCGTAACGGCCGGTAATCCGTAAGCTTCGCGAAGTTGATTGTAGGACCCGATCCCCTGATCGCGGGCCCGTTGCACGTCGAGGGCCATCAGATCCTGACCAAAGCCCTGGCCGGGAACGACTTCGTTGAACAACAGATTCCGGACGTCGTTGATCGCCATCGGATCCATCGCCTGGGAAACACCGTCTGCGTCGGCCTTGAGGATCGCGCCGATGTCGCTGCTCTGCAGCCCGGTGTAGGGATCGGTGACGCTGGGCTGTCCTTGGCCGTTCAGAATGGCCGGGTCGAAGAAGTCTTGGCTCAGCGGAATGCGGTCCGACACGGCCTGGCCGTTGTTGCCGGCGCGGCCGATTTCCCCGCTCAGCAGACTGTGGCCAAAGCGGAACGCCACTGAGGAGAATTCGTCGGAAATGCTCGCGTTGACGCTCGAATTGTAGCCCTTGTAGGAGGGCAGCGCATTCTGACCGAGCACCGCCGGGATCCACTCGTTGTAGATGACCGACTGATACTCCGCGATGTTGAGTTTACGCGCCTCTTGAAAAAGCTGCTCATCGGTCCAAGACGGATTCTGCTTGTGCAGCTCCGTCGCGATCTTGTTGTGATTGTCGAGAAACAGCGCCTGCAGCGCCGTCAGCTCGACGTTCTCGTTTCCGCGGGTGTCGCCCGTCACATACAAAGTCGAGGTCGGCGCCGGCCCGTTGTTGGCCATCCCCCCCTCGGGGGCATTGATCGCGGCCAACTGAGCTGTCGTGAAGTACGTGGTGTTATCAAGCGGTGGCAATCCGCCCGGACTCGTTTTCATGAGTCCACCTGAAAAAGTGCGCAGCGCGTCGTCAGTAGCCTTGTCGGATCCGTAAACCTGCGACAGATCGAAGTACGAAGTGATCGAGTTCGGATTCTGCAGCGGATTGCTCTTGCTGGTTCCCGTGCTCGGATCGGTTGCCGAGCGGTTGAATGCCAGCGGTGTATCGTTCGGTCCCCCGATCGGATCACCCACCGGCACCGAAATCGGGTCCGAAGCGCCGGAGCCCTGGGTCAGGTCGAGATCATGATCCATGAACTGGCCGAATGCGTACCCGAAGTCCGATAGCGAATTCTGATCGACCGTGTTGAGTTCTTGCGACGGGTTCGCGGGATCGGATTGACTATTGAGAATGTTGGAAATCACCCGCGCGCTGGCATTCTGCGGCAACGAAGGAGAATTGATGCCATTCGCGTATTGGGGCGCGCTGATCCGGATCAAGTCGGTTCCCGCCTGTCCCCAAGTTGGATGAGCCGTGTTGTTGCCGGAGCCATCGAACGACTCGACGGTCGTTGCCGCAGGCGCGGCGGCGGTCGCCGACAAGAGCACGCGCGCCTCGAGCACGTCGGCTGCGTGCTGCGTGAAATCTTTGGGATTGCGGCGGAGAGCTCGAGCCCGGTCCCGTTTCCGATTGCGATTCATCGTGGTTCCCCTTTTTTGAAATCGGCCCGGTTGTTGTCGTGGCTGCAATGCAAGACGAAACGGACGCAGCGGCGCAGCATCCTCCAAGCGCGCGCACGCTGAGCGACGCGGTTCACCGCGAGTTCAAAAAACCCGATGGCCCAGGGATTTGTCCGGCGACAGTGTGACTACAATTCACGCCGGATCGAACGAGTCGACAGGATTTCGGGGCAGGCCCAGCGCTTCCCCCGGAGAGGAAACTGCATACCAATGAGCCGACTCGGGTGGCCCGCGTGCGGAAGTCTCGAAAGTCTCAGAAGGGAAATAGTGATCGCGCAAGGTCCGCCGCGCGCGGCGCGCAAATCCGCAAACGCCCAACGTCGAAGTGTTTCCGACAACGCGACGCGCGCACCGGCCACGCGTTACGCCAGCCTGCCGAAATTCTTCGCGGCCGGAACTCTTGAGTGCAAACAATCTGATGACCGCCGAGCGGCGGGAATCGTTCGTGGAAAGATTTACCAACACAGTTCCATTAGGCCCGCGCAGTGGGTGTACGGTTCGACACTAAACGTCGTGACGAAACGCAAGCGCGGTGACAGTCCCGCTGGGCTGCCCTCCCATGGAACGGCACTCAATCAAGCTCGTGCTTTCG
This sequence comes from Planctomycetaceae bacterium, assembly GCA_035687365.1. GTDB lineage: Bacteria > Planctomycetota > Planctomycetia > Planctomycetales > Planctomycetaceae > DASPSM01. Next base: position 9,767 of record DASRXU010000215.1, read on the forward strand.
ATGCCGCGGCGGTTGCGGCTGAGCCCCGGTCGAAATTGCGACAGAGAACCGAGCCGAGTCGTGGCGCCGCGGCACGGCGTTAATAAACGTAGAAGGCGCAAAAGAATCCACGCGATTTTAAAAAAACATGGGGATTTCTACCAACATCGACCGGCCAAGTTGTGCCCGCGCGCGAGCCGCCGCGCCCCGATCAACGCCAAGCGCGCGCCCCTCGCGATGGTGGACGGCTTAGGGATTCTCCCCAATAATGAGCGAACGTCCAGCTTCGTCCGCTTGTCGTGTTTCACCAAATGCCATCCGTCATCCGCTGTCAGGATCTGGTCAAGACCTACGAAGGCCGCCCACCGGTCGAGGCGGTTCGCGGACTTGATTTGGAGGTTGTCGAAGGTGAGTGCTTCGGCCTGTTAGGGCCCAACGGAGCCGGCAAGACCACAACAATCGAGATTATGGAGGGCCTGCTCGCACCGACCTCGGGGACTGTGGAGGTGCTCGGCCGGCAGTGGGGAAGGGAAGATGATGCAATTCGCCAGCGGATCGGCATCTCGTTCCAAGAAACAAAGCTGTCAGAAAAGCTCTCGGTGCGCGAGACCTTAGATCTGTTTCGCAGCTTCTACAAACAGAGCAGTGATCCCGCGCAGGTCATGGAACAGGTCGAGCTGACCGAGAAAGCTAAGACCTGGGTCGGCAAACTCTCGGGCGGACAAAAGCAGCGTTTGGCTGTCGCGTGCGCGTTGGTCGGCGATCCGGAACTGTTGTTTCTCGACGAGCCGACGACCGGCTTGGATCCGAAATCGCGACGGCAGCTCTGGGAGATCATTCGCAACTATCGCCAACGAGGCCGAACAGTCCTGCTCACGACTCACTATCTCGATGAAGCCGAACGTCTCTGTGACCAGGTGGCCATCGTCGATCGCGGCAAAGTCATCGCCAAAGGAACGCCCCGCGAGTTGATCGTGAGTTTAGGGGGCGAACACGTGATCGAGTTCACTCTGGGCGATGGCTCGAATGGCGCGGGAGATGGGCTGGCCGGCGATTTGGATCTCTTCTCGCGACTGCCGACGGTGCAGTCCGTTCACATGGATCACGGCCGCATCTGCCTGTCCGTCGGTGAGCCGCACCGGACGCTGCCGGCGTTGCTCAACACCCTCGAGTCGCAGCATTGGCCCCTCTCGAGTCTGTCGACGCGGCATGCGAGCCTGGAAGACGTGTTCGTCAAACTTGCCGGCCGGCACTTAGATGACGACGAGGCGCCCACCGCATGACCGTCGCCGAAACCCCGCCCTCGTCGCAGACGTTTGAGGCCGCGCCGGAACCGCGGCGGCGATTCGTCGAACGACCGATGGCTCAGCTCGTGTTGGCTCGCTTGCGGGAATTCTTTCGCGAGCCGGAAGCCGTTTTCTGGGTTTACGTCTTCCCGATTCTGATGATCGTGGGATTGGGGATCGCGTTTCGCAACCAGCCGGCGGAACACGTCATTGTCGACGTCCAGTCGGGCCCGCAGTCGGAAGCCATCGCCAAGGCGCTCTCCGCCGACTCGCGGTTCCAGGTCAAGACCTGCGACGCCGACGAATGTCGCCTGCGCCTGCGCACCGGAAAGACGCAGCTCGTAGTCTCGGCGGTGGGCAGCCCGGTCACTTACCAGTATCAGTTCGATCCTTCGCGTCCCGAGAATGTCGTCGCCCGCGAGTCCGTGAATGGCGCTTTGCAGCAAGCGGCTGGCCGCGTCGATCCGGTTAAGTCGAGCGAGAAACTATTCACCGAGACAGGCGGTCGCTACGTCGATTTTCTGGTCCCCGGCTTGTTGGGAATGAGCCTGATGGGGGGCGGATTATGGGGCGTCGGCTTTGCCACGGTCGACATGCGGATTCGAAAGTTGCTGAAACGATTTCTTGCGACGCCGATGCGGAAGGGAGATTTTCTGTCGGCCATCATGCTCAGTCGCATGCTTTGCATGATTCCCGAAGTGCTGGTGCTGTTACTCTTCGCCCGGTATGCGTTCGGCGTCAACTACTATGGTTCTTACGCCGCGTTATTGTTCCTGATCGTGTTGGGGGCGACGATGTTTTCCGGACTGGGGTTGCTGGTCGCCAGCCGGGCCAAAACGCTCGAGGCCGTCTCGGGTTTGATGAATGCGGTAATGCTGCCAATGTGGATGCTGTCGGGCATCTTCTTCACGTCCGATCGGTTCCCGGCCGTGGCCCAACCGGTGATCCAACTCTTGCCATTAACGCCCTTGATCAATGCCTTGCGTTCGGTCATGCTTGAAGGGTCGTCTTTAGCTTCGCAAAGCGGTCAAATCGCGATCATGGGCGTTTGGAGTGCCGTCTCCTTTGCCGTGGCACTCAGGATTTTCCGCTGGCAATGAAGTTCTTTAAGACAAAACAGGCACCGGCCAGCGTCAAGACGGTCGTGGACATCCACGAATCAACCGAATTTGCCGACCGCGTGCGGTTCTGTGCCGAACGGTTAGCCGAGCAGGGGGTCGGGGCCCTCGGTGGCCTATACGACGCAACTGCTTCGCGGCTCGTCCGTTACGCCAGCACCCTCACACGTCAGAGGGACGATGCCGAGGACGCCGTGCAAGCGGCCCTCGTGAGGATCGCCCTGCGCCCGGGACTGTTGGCCAAGGCCCGCTATCCCTGGGCCTATCTCCTGAAAATTACGCGGAATGAGGCTCTGAACATCGTTCGGCGCCGACGGCCGATGCGGTCGCTGACCCGTCCCGACGCAGTTTGGTCTGAAGCTCCGCCGCATGGCCAGGACGAGATTCACCAACTCGTCCGCTTGGCTCTCCGCAAACTTCCCTCGACTCAGGCCGAAGTCGTCGTACTGAAGATCTGGGAAGAAATGACCTTTGCCGAGGTCGGGGAGATCCTGGGCCAATCGCCCAATACGGCCGCCAGCCGTTATCGGTATGCCCTGCAGAAACTCTCGCAGCACCTGCAATCGGTGGGCGAAGAGGTGCGGCATGCCTAAGTTGCCGCTGCAGCGGATTGAGGAGTTGGTCGAGGACTCGGTCTTTCACCCATCGCCGTGCAAGCTGCATCGCGAGCGGGTGCTAAGAAGCGCGGTTCAGGCTGCTGTCCATCAGAAGATTTCGCGTGGACTGATTGCGGCAGTCTCGGCCGGTGTTGTCGTCCTGGGCCTGGGAATTGTCATCGTGCGCCTCGCGACCTCGTCGTCCGGGGCTGTTTCTGAGACGGCGGCCCCAGTCAGCGCGGCAGCGGCCAATGTGACCGAGGCCAGTGCGACACCAGCCTCGGCAAGCCCGGCAGTGCCGGCCGCCCAGCCAACGTCCGCTGGTTCGATGGGGGAGGGTCTCTACCGCTCCTCCAATCCGCCCGACGGCCAGGCGCCGGCGCCGGAAGGACGCTAAGGTCCTCGCCGTCTCTTCAGTTCGCCAGCGGAACGGGATGACGCCCGCAGGTCCATTTCATGGGTGCAATGTTTCCGCCGCTGTCTAAGCTGGCGCGATCTTCGGTATAATTCGAGTGACTCGTTGGCTGATCCGGCGCGAGCGCCTCGCCCCGTCTGTCGACGTGTCGCATCTCGACTCTTCGCAGTTCCGATCCACGGAAGCCTCATGCGGCCAGGGCGACTCCTTTTCTTCACGCGCGGCGCCGAACTCCACGTGCCCCTTGTGCGCAAGGTTCTCATTTCGATCGCACTGGCGGTGGGGCTCACCTCAAGCGTCAATGCGGCCTCGCTCAATGTGGCGTTTCTTCACGGCCTGCGCGAACGCGGCTTGTACGATTACGCAATTGCGGAAATCGACCGCCTCAAAGCCCAACCGCATCTATCGCCCGAAATGGCGATGACGCTCGACTTTGAGCGAGCCATCACCCAGCTTCAGGCCGCGCGCACGCTCGTGAATGCGGGATCGCAGGCGCGCGAACTTCAGAAGGCCGCTACGGAACTCGAGCGATTCGCGAAAACGCACGCGGACAGTCCTTTGCGAGCGACGGCTGATTTCGAGCGCGCCAACCTGCACCTGGACGAGGCCCGTGCGGCGATGACGAGTGTCGTTCCCGCGGATGCCGCCTTCAAACGCGAGGCCGCGCAAACCAAGG
>DASRXU010000216.1:0-2942 GCA_035687365.1 Planctomycetaceae bacterium
AATTCGCTGGCTCAATTACAACGCGTTTGAGCAAGGGGGTAAAGCGAGCGACCGGCAGGACGCGCGCCTCTGAGACTGGGTCGGGGGTCTACCGCCGTTGAAGTGTGAGCGGGACGCGCGCGGCACCGAGGTGTCCGCGAGAAGCAAGCGGGAAGCCGGTCGCGTGTTGGGTTACCAACCGAGCGACATATTGGTTTCGATGGCGCGCTGGGCCTCGTGGAGATCGGCCCCCGTGTCCAGCATGTAGAGCCGGATCGCGTGGACTTTGTCTCCTTTGGCGCGGGCCAGGCAGTCGCGGGCCGCATCGTTGGGCTCGCTGGTCCCTTTGACGCCGAGCATGCCTTTCGAGATCACCCAGATGTCGCGCGGCCGCTTGGTCAGCCGCACGACGTCTTCGTGCGGATAGTGCTGCGCTGCAATTTCTCGAGCCTGCTGGGTCGAATCGGCCCAGCCGATCATGATGTGCTGGGTCGTCTCAATTTCGTACAGCGCCATACGACGTCCTCTCTCCTGGACTGCCGGGGGTCAGCCGCGGCAGGCACCAAATCGCGGTTGGGACCGCTCTTCCCTAAGTCAGGACGCCCGTGATTATATCGCCTGCTGGAAAAGCGATCCATCAAACGGGTGCGAGACGGCATTCGCGGCGGGGATCATTCGGATCTCGATTTCCGCTCTTCGGCCGCACTCCGGCGGAGGTAAAACGGCACGAGGGTCGCACAGTCGGCCCGATCGCCGCGGTCCAGTTGTCCGAGGCCAAGCCGAGCAACCACTGCGGCTCGCGGCGTCCAGGTTTCGACCGGTAGCTGCCGGCACCCTTGCGGCACAAAGTCCGCATAGCTGGCAAGACCGGGACCGGAAATCACTTCGCCCGGTGCCCGTTCAGCGAGCCAGGCCTGGGCGGCGGCAATCGTCGGCGGATGCTCGGCCTGCCAAATGCCGCCGGACAAATCATACGTGGCAACATATGCGTCGCCGCGCAATGCGTCGGCGATCACATGCACACGCTCGACTTCGGCCGGACAATTGGCCGCTATCGCCTGAAGAGTGTCGACGGCTGCGAGCTGGCAGCCGGTTGCATAGGCCAACGTCTTTGCGCAAACGACTCCCACTCGCAGGCCGGTAAAGCTTCCCGGCCCGATGCTCACTGAGACCGCGTGGAGATCGCGAACCCTATGCCCCGACTCACGCAGCAGCACGCCAACTTGCGAGACCAATGTTTGCGCGTGCCGACGCGGAGCCTCTTCGAGCCGGACTTCACTCAGGCACTCGGCGCCCCGGCACAACGCAATGCTGCCTGCCAGGCCGGACGTTTCGATTCCCAGCACGAGTGAAGATTGCAAAGAGGTGTCGTGAGCTTCGCGGGTCATCCGAACGAATTGCCAATAAACAAGAAGGACCCGCCGGCTTACACCGGCGGCTCGCCTGGGTCTTGGGGCTCGCCGGAATTTTGCGGCTCATCGTCGTCGGGCTCATCGTCGTCGCCCGCACGCATCTCGCGCACGAAGCGAGAAACGATCGTTGGTTGGCGCTTGCCCCACTTCATGCGCGATTCGGCCCAGGTGATTGTGAGATCGTTCATGGCCCGCGTCACGCCGACATAGGCCAGCCGCCGCTCTTCGGGAAGACTCGGGGAGTCGGGATCTTCGAGCGAGCGTCGGTGGGGCAACAGTCCTTCTTCCAAACCGACTAGATACACCCGCGGAAACTCGAGCCCCTTGGCACTGTGCAGCGTCATCAGTCGAATCACGTCGTTTTTTTCGCGCTCGGAATCGTCTTCCTCATCGCGGCCGGCCAAGGCGCAGTCTTCGAGGAATCCGCCGAGCGACGCCGATTCCGCGCGCTCCGTGTAGGTCTTGAGCGATTCCCTCAACTGGTCGAGAGCCGCCATTCGGGAGAGTCGTTGCTCGGGCTCTGAATTGAGTCGCTCGATCTCCGCCTCGTAGCGAATCGCCTCGACCAGAGTCTGAAAGAGATCAGGCAGCGACTCGGACAGGATCTCGAAATCACCGCGAAATTGCCCGATTACTTCCCGCAGCTCGGTCAGGCCGGCGGCGGCTTTGGGGGAAATTTCCGCCTGCGGCTCGGCAATGATGTCCCACAGGGTTCGGCCCGACCGCACGGCTCGCGTTAACAGTTTCTCGACGGCCGCGTCACCGATGCCGCGCGGCGGCGTGTTGATGATCCGCAGCAATGACTGTTCGTCGTCGGGGCGCTCGATAACTTTCAGGTAGGCCAGCAGGTCGCGGATTTCCTTGCGATCGAAGAACGATTGGCCGCCAATGACCACGTAGCGCAGCCGGCGACGGCGCAGCTCGGCCTCGAAGAGCCGCGGTTGCTCGTTGGTGCGGAACAGGATGGCCACGTCGCCCGGCGCGACGCCCCCTTCGACCAAGCCGGCAATCTCGGTCACGACGGCGGTCGCCTCGGCCTGTTCATCCTCAAACCCCTGAAAACGCACCGCACCCCCAACCGGACGACAGGCCTCCAGCCGTTTGGCGTGACGTCCCGGATTCTGCGCGGCCAGGCGATTGGCCAGCTCGAGGATCGCCGGGTTGGAGCGATAGTTCTGTTCCAGCCGGATCACTTTGGTGCCGGGGAAGATATTTTGGAACTCGAGGATGTGCCGCACCTCGGCCCCGCGCCAGCCGTAGATCGACTGATCATCGTCGCCGACAACGCACAGCGAGCGATGCGGGCGGACCATCGCTTCAGCGAGCGAAAACTGTGTGCCGTTGGTGTCCTGATATTCGTCGATCTGGACATGATCGAATCGCCGTTGGTGACGGCCTAGCACCTCGGGAAAATCTTCGAACAGGCGGTTCGTGAGCAACAACAGATCGTCGAAGTCGACCCCGCCGCGGCTCTTGATCGCGCGCTGATAGCGGCGGTAAGCGGCCGCCGCCAATACGTCGAGATCGCTTTCGACGTATTCGCCCGCGTGT
>DASRXU010000217.1:0-23372 GCA_035687365.1 Planctomycetaceae bacterium
TCTGTGGGGTCGGCCGTCACAAGCCGGCGAATGGGTGGATCTCGAGCTACCGGTCGCCGCCGCGGGACGTCGACACGTCATCGTGTACCTCACGAAGGCCCGCGATTACGGGATCGTGCAGTTTCACGTGAACGGCAAACCGCTCGGCCCCACGATTGACTGCTTCCATCGCGACGGCGTCATCGCCACCGGCCCGATCGATCTCGGCGTCGTCGATCTCAAGCCCGCCACCGCGACCTTGCGGATCGAAGTCGTCGGCACAAACCCCAAGTCCGACGGCGTGCGCTTCATGTGGGGACTGGATTGCGTCGTGCTCAAACCGTCACCATAACAAACAAGCCCACGGACGGGTGTCCGTGGGCTTCAAACGTCGCCGACTCATGCGATATGGCTACAGCGAGTTCAAAAAAGCCTTGAGCTGCCGTTTCTGGTCGTTGGTCAGTGCTTGGTAGTTACCCGGCAACTGGACATTACTGGGCCCCGGCCCTGCCTGGTTGACGATGTGCCTGATGATCGCATCTTCTATCGTGAGTGCCGTGCCATCGTGTAAGAGTTGCGGCCGAACCCGCAAGCCCCAGAGCGGCGCTGTTCTGATCTTGTCGGCGGTATTCTGATCGAGCTCCTCCTCGGAAATCACTGGGGGACACTGATCGCTGCCGCCCTCTTTTTTGGAGTCGCTGGTCGCAGCGGCCTTGCGTCGCGGTGTGCGACCGACGCGCAGGATATGAGCCTGCTCGCCAGTGGGATACTCTGCCCGTTTGAGATTGTCGACGCCCCGTGGCGGGCGCTGCGCGTGCTGCGTTTGGGCAATCCCGTCGCCGGTGCCGATATCGTGCAACAGGAAATCACTGTAGGGATGGATCATTTTGTTCCCCAGGGCGGCAGGAACCACACTTCCCGGGAGATCGCTGGCGGGTTGCTTCGTCCCTGTGACGACGATCGGCGTTCCGGCGGGCGGCGTGGTGTAGCAAGGATGGTGACAGACGGCGCAGCCAAGCTTCTTCGCTCCAGTCGTCGTGTCATTGAACAGCAACTCGCCGGCTTTGACATCATCCGTGTTCGCAAGCGAGAAATCTCTTGGAGGCGCCTTGGTCGCTCTCATGAACTCTGCGAACGCGTTAACGTCGTCTCCGAAGGGCCGGTCTTTGTGCTTGTCCACCTTGTCTTCGGGATCCAAGACCTGGTCGAACTGAGACACGTCTCGGCCGTTCGACTTGTTCTCCTTGGGGTTTAGCGGATTTGTAATTCCGATTTCATTGATGTAAGCACCCGCCGCGAAATTGATCAACGAGGCCTCCTGACATTTCCATCCGAATCGTCCCAGGCGCTCAACCAGGTTGAACGTAAAGCTGCCGTCTGCGTTGATTGTGCCGCTGACAACGACTGGCACGGGAACGGCGTAGCCCTTGAGGTCCGTCGGCTCCGAGTTCAAGACGTCGAGAATGACCGAATCGGGGATCACTTCGACAAAGCCATCGCCCAGAGTCGTGGTCGACATGCGCAGCGTGCGAACGTTGAATTCTGGAAGCACGCGTTCCTGCGCGGCCGCATCGATGGTCCGTTGATGAATCAGCGATCCTCCGAGGGGTTCGACAAACTTTCCGTCGATTTTCATTCCGGCTCGAAGTTCGGAGATTTGGCTGGAACTGCCGGTCACCGGGTTTTGATGGCAGGCGACGCAGCTCGTCGAATTGTAGACGGGCCCCAAGCCGCCTCCCGATTCTTCTCCGTTGTCTTCCGTTTCGGGGAGAATGGTGTCGACCTCCTCGAAGGTTTTGCGGTCGGCATCGAAATCGGCCTGCGACACTAGTCCGTTTGTCGAATTGTTGAAACCTGTCGGTGCTTCAGCGGGTTGACTGACGGGCTCGTCAGGAGCCGTACGCGATCGCGCCGCCATTCTCTTGCTGGGGGCCGACCTCAGGAACCGCTGGAGCGGGCCCACTCGAGGACCATCAGCCCCCATCGAATTCAGGCTGATCGCGATGGCGACACCTACCAAGAGGGCCGCCGCGATTGCACCTCCCCGAATCCGTCCTTTCCCGGTCCCCCGAGACTGCCACGTTCGAACTCTCATCGTTTAGGTCTCCCGGAAAACTGCACACCTTGAAAGGGGCACCGAGGAGATGGATCCCGTGAAAAGGGCTCGGCAGCCTGTACGTATGCTCAACAGCCTACGCCGTTAGGCCCGGGATTCACAGAGGGGACTTCATTTTGATGACTTCGGACGCCGGGATCTGTAGGCAAAAAATCCTCGCGACGTGAGTGCTTCTGTTGTTCGGGAAACTGTCGGTTAAGGTCGCGATCGTTTTGCGGATCCAAGGTTGCCTTTAGCGTGGACGCCATTTCAGAGGATTCGATGTCACTAGCTTCAAGGTTTGACCCCATCGTGATCGCGGGCGGCAGCGGATTCCTGGGGATTTCGCTGGCCACGCATTTTGCCGAGCTGGGACGTGCAGTGGTGATTCTGTCGCGGCATGCGCCCAAGGTCGCAGGACCGTGGAAGCACGTGCGTTGGGATGCTCGCACTGTGGGCGAGTGGCGGCGGGAGTTGGTGGGCGCGGCGGGGTTGGTCAACTTGGCGGGCCGTAGCGTCGATTGCGTGAAGACGCCCGATCACCAGGACGAAATCTTGCGATCGCGCGTTGAGGCCACGCGCGCCCTCGGCTTGGCTCTGCGCACGGTCGACGATCCGCCCCCCGTCTGGGTGCAAATGAGCACCGCCCACATTTATGGCGATCCTCCGCAGGCGATCTGCTCTGAAGAGTCGGCGTTCGGTGTCGGTCTCGCGCCTTTTGTCGGCAGGGCGTGGGAAGACGAACTCCGAGCCAGCGTGCTGCCTTCGCAGCGCAGTGTGATCTTGCGACCTGGTTTTGTGGTCGGCCGAAACCAAGGCGCAGGAGGTGGAGCGCTCGATCGGTTAAGAGCGATCGTGCGACTCGGTCTGGGGGGTCGCGTCGGCTCGGGTACTCAGGGCATGAGTTGGATTCACGAGACCGACATGAACTGTCTGTTCGAGCGGGCCCTCGACGATCCCGAGATGCAGGGGGCGTATATCGCTTCCTCCCCAAATCCGGTCTCACAACGGGTATTCATGCACAGTCTGCGCCGTGTGGTCGGAATGCCGATCGGTTTGCCCGCACCGGAGTGGATGGTGCGCATTGGAGCCCGTTGGTTGATGAACACCGATCCCGAGCTGGTGCTGTATGGACGTTTCGTCGTTTCGCAACGACTGAAGGATGAGGGATTCGAGTTTCGATTTCCGCAACTGGACGGCGCGCTGCGCGACCTGTTGAGCCGTGAGGCCGAGCGTCGCGAGCCGATCTCCAAGCCTTCGCCTGCGCTGTCGCTCAGCTGATCGTCCGACCCAGCGGCTCGGCAAGCTTTCGCAAGGAGGTCAGTAATCGCTCGAAATTGGCAAAGTCGAGCGACTGGGCCCCGTCGGACAGGGCTCGCTCGGGCTCGGGATGAACCTCCAGAAGCAGTCCGTCAGCACCGGCTGCGAGAGCGGCCAGCGCCATCGGAGGAACATAGTCGCGCTTGCCCGTGCCGTGGCTGGGATCGACCAGGATCGGCAAGTGGGAGAGGGCCTTCACCGGCGGCACGACCGACAGGTCGAGCGTATTGCGGCTGTGGTCCGAAAAGGTCCGCACGCCGCGTTCGCAGAGAATCACGTCGTAATTGCCTCCGGCCATCACATATTCGGCGGCCATGAGCCATTCCTCCAGCGTCGCGGCCATCCCCCGTTTCAGCAGCACGGGCTTGCGAGCCAAGCCCACGCGTTTGAGCAGGCTGAAGTTCTGCATATTGCGCGTGCCGATCTGGATGATGTCGGCCACCTCCTCGACGGCGTTCGCATTCTCGGTGTCCATCAACTCGGTGACGATGCCGATGCCTGTCTGCTTGCGGACTTTGGCCAAGATATCGAGCCCTTCTTCGCCCAGTCCCTGAAAGGCATATGGGCTGCTCCGCGGCTTGAAGGCGCCGGCACGCAGTAGATTCACGCTATGGCTGCGCAAGAACTCGGCGGTCCGGAGAATCATCTCTTCGTTTTCGACCGAGCAAGGCCCGGCGATCACGGTAAAGGTGCCGGGGCCGATCGTGGCGTGAGGAACGCGCACAAAGGTGTCTGCCGCGTGCATCTCACGGCTGGCGAGCTTATACGGCTTGGTGACGCGAACCAGGTCCTCGACGCCGGGCAGGACTTCGAGCGAGCGGGCGTCGATCGCGCTATTGTTGCCGGTGATGCCAATTGCCGTTCGAGTCGGGCCGGGCATCGGGTGCGGATGCAGTTTCATCCGCTGGATCGCCAGGATCACCTGATCGATTTGTTCCTTGGTGGCCTGACTGCTCATCACCACAAGCATGGGAATCGCTCCGGGTCTCGGACGGCGACCGCGGGAAACTGGCGTAGGCCGTTCCCGCGGCGAAGTCTTCACAATACACCGTCCGCCCGGGCGATTGCAGCGCGGCCGGGGTCCGCCGATCCAAGTCAGAATCGGGCGACTGCCAGCTTGCGGCGCATTTGCAGGACCAGGGCGTCAGGATCCATCAAGACCCGATCGGGTTTGAACGGGCAGTGAATCTTGACGTCCTTGGACTCTCCGGCACGCAGCTCGACTGCCGTTCGCGCGTCCTTGTAGTCCGCGTTGGCTTTGCCGTCGGACTCAAATCGTTCGCCAGTTGCCGCGGCCACGTCGACCTTGATCTTGCCGGTGCCCCCGTTTTCCACGTGCACCGCGACATCCCACTCATCCTTACCCGCAACCTGATTTCGCTCGGCGTTCGTCAGGTGATACTCGGGGGCGACGACTTCGAAGAACCATTGCTTCACAAAAGCATCGAACCCCGGCTTGTCGGGAGCGAAGCGACGCATGGACTCGACGAAGTCCTGCAGGACCGGGTAATCGGGGCCGTTCTGATACTCACGGATGAAAGCTTGCAGCCCCTCCAGAGCTTGTTTGCGTCCCATCTGTCGCAACAGCATCCAAAAGACCCAGCCGCCTTTGTCGTAGGTGACGGTCGTGTCGCCGTCCTGCGCTCCGTCGATCTTCACCAGCGGGCGCTCCGAGTCGACGCGCCGCGAGGTTTCGTAGCGATGCTCAATGTTCTTCAGGAATTCGATCCGCCCGCGCGGGCCTTTCACCTGCTCGAAGAGCAAAGCCGTCGAGAAATGGGCCATCCCTTCCGAAAGGATATCCCCGCCCGGCCCCTTGCCGGGGGTCAGGATGTTCCCCCACCATTGGTGAGCCGACTCGTGGGCCGCCACCATGAAGGCGAGCTCGGTGACTGCGTCGCTACGGGTGAGGAAGCCGATCCCTTCCGAGAAGGTGATGTCGGTTGGAAAGCCCTGCGCGTAAGTCGAAAGGTTGGGAAATTCGCTGAGCTTCAGCTCTTTCCACGGGTAAGGGCAAAACCACTCGGAGTAGTATTTCCGCGCCGCGTCGAGTGCCTCCGAGATTTCGCCCAAGTTGTAGTTATGACTCGGGTGGTAATAGATGGCCGTGTCGTGGCCTTTCTGCACGGCCCACTTGCCGGCCACCACGTTGAAGAATCGCACCGGATGATCGCTGCGCCATTCCACGGTTCGCTTGCCGTCAGCGACTTGCTCCTTCTCGAGCACGCCGACCGAGTTGATCGTGTACGCCTCGGGCGCGGTGATTCGCAAATGCGTGGGGAAGCCACGCGCCGTTCCGAACGAAGGATCGGTCAGCCCCTTGTAGAAATCATCGGGATACTCTTTGGCTTCGTAGCGATTGTCTTTGTCGACGCCCACTTGTTCGAGAAACCCGATCACGGGCGCGATGGAGGGCGTGAAGCTGGTCAACACGACGCCGGACGGAAGGATAAATTCCATCACGCCCGTGCCGTTCTTGGAAATGCCCTTGGGAAACCGCCCGTCAAAAGTGAAGCCGATTTTGACCTTTTCGTTCGGGGCCAGCTCCTTGGGCGGCGTGAAGACGTAAAGGTGCGAGCGGTTTTGAGGCTCGTAGTCCTTCCCGTTCATCGTCCAAGAGATGTTGCTCCAGTGGTCGCCGGCCGTCAGCGGAATCTGTCGCAGCGGCGTGGCACGCTGATTCGTGATCTCGTACGTCCCTTCGACGTGAAAGCTGCGATTCGGCGGGTCCAAATTCAGATCGAGATCCACGCCGGAGAGCGCCGGAATCGGCACGTCTTTCCACGTGGCCAGGTTTTTCCGCCAGTAGTCCTTGCGATCTTTCTTGGCAGTGTTGCCTTCGAAGCCGCGGTCAACCTGGGCGTAGAGCATCACACCGGCGACCAAAGGCACGATCGCGTACGGGAGCAGCAGCAAGGCCCGCTTAAAGAGCGCTCGCGGATAGAGTCGCGTCCAAACTCGGCCCGGGTCAATATCGCGGCGGCGAAACCAGGAGACGGACAGCACCGTGAAACAAACGGTGAGGCCGAGCACCATGACTCGGTTGAGGATCAGCGCAGTGCGATCCAACTCGAGCACGCCCATATCGGTCCAGTGCACACTGTTCAGCAGAGGCCAGTTGCCGACCCAGTTCATCCAGCCAATGCGCTGCATCCAAATGGTGGCGATCAACGCGCCCAAACTGATTCCGTAAGTCGCCTCTCGATTGTTGGTGAGAGAAAACGCGGCCGTGACGAACGACGTCCAGACCAAGAACGTAGGAAGCAGCAGCAGGCCCCACACCAAAGCAAAGGGCCAAAGCGTGATGTGCACCTTCCCTTGGATCACGATGACGATGAGGCAGGCAACGAGCGTGGCCAGCACGATCACGACACCGACCAGGCTATTGGCGAGCGCTTTGCCGAACAGCAGAGCCGAGGTCCGAATTGGCGTTGCATAGTGGATCGAGGCCAGGCCGGTCCCCTGCTCACGACGCAACGATTCGACGGTGTAGAACATGAGCAGCAGCGTCACGAGCAGGGTCAACACGCTCATTGTGCTGACGGCCATGGTGCCGGGCGTCTGCAACAGAGGCGTCCCGAAGGCGCCTTCGAGGAAGAACGCGGTGCCGATCGTTTCGAGCAGAATCAGCGGGACGAACAAATAAAGCCCCGGCTGGCTGCGGAGTTCGCGCAGCTCGGTGCGTGCGATCAATGAAACGCTGCGCCAAAAGCCCGGGACGCCCGAACGCATCGCCAGCGGCGCCGCGGGGGCCGGCGCGGCCGCAGCCATCGGCGGTAGGGGCATCGCGGGAGCGCGTCGACGGAGCGTATCCATCAAGCTGCGTCGCGGCATCGCGGCACCGCGCAGACTCATGCGCAGATGGACCTGCGAGAGAGCGACGGCGCCCAGGCCCAAGCCCAGGAAACAGAGCCGGCTTACAATGATCCCCGTGTCCAACGGAATTCGCGACGAGTTGTAGAAGTGAACGCCGCGATCTCCCTTCAGCCAAGTCTCGCTCAACCAGCGAAACGCCGAAGGGTCGATCAGCATCAGGGCGCGGTTGATCCGCGGGTCCAACCAGGAGGGGGACCAGTCCCAGAGAAAGAAGGCGCAGATCAACAGCTCGGCCACGGGCAAGAAGAACAACAAGATGGGCCGCCGGGTCCATTCGCCCACCGCAAAGGACACGCCGGCCAGAAAGACGATCGTCGGCACGGCAAACACCAACCCGGGGAGAAGATAATTCGCGATTTCAAACGGGCCGCGAATTTCGAGCGATCGTTCGTTCGGCACGATGTGACTGAAGAACATCATCAGCAGCAAATTCAGGCCGAGCACCCCGAGAAAAGCGATCAGCACTGCGGCGAACTTGCCCCAGATGTACTCGCCCACGCGCAAAGACGACGAGTGCAGGAGGTCGACCACTTTCAATTCGTCGTCGCGAATGATGGGCATTCCCGAAGCGACGGCGATGAAGAAACCGTAGAACAAGAAAACCAGGATGATCAGCATCTGCGCGACGGCGAACTCGGAGGTGATCCAAGCCTTGGTGCCGCCGACGCGGCTATCGCCCGTTTGGATTTGCATCACGCCCGTCGAGAGTCCCCAACAGCTGAAGGAGACAATCAGAACCAGGATCCAGAACAGCGGACGTCGAAAGCAGGTGAGAAAATCGAGTTTGAAGACACGATAGAAACGGGCTGGGCTCATTCTTCTCATTCCACTATTCGGGTCGCGATGTCTTCGCGAATGGACTCAGGAACGGCGCGCGTGACGCGGCAGCGAAGGACAGCGTCTCAGTGGACCGCGTGGACCCCAGCGCCGTTCGTCAGATCGCCCTGCATCGTGAGGAGGTAGGCATCTTCCAGCGTTGGGACCGCCGCGGCGAAGCCGCTGGGCGGGCTGCCGTTGGTCTCGTAGACGCGAACCCGATTCTTGCCTTCGAACAGCACAGCCTGCGTGACGTAGCGCGACTGTCGGAGCGTTTCCAACTCTTCGGCGCTCACCGTCGCTTCGTAAATCGCGCCGTGCAGACGGCCAAGCGCTTCACTGGGCGAAGTCTGCGCCACCAGCCGGCCGTGGCGAATGATGGCAAACCGCGTGCAAAGGACGGCCACGTCTTCGACGATGTGGGTCGAGAGCAGCACGATGCGGTCTTGAGCGAGTGCTGAGAGCAGATAGTAAAAGCGGAGCCGTTCTTCCGGATCGAGGCCCGCCGTCGGCTCGTCGACGATGATCAGCCGCGGACTGCCGGCAATCGCCTGGGCCAGCCCCAGCCGTTGACGCATGCCGCCGGAGTAGGCCTTCATTTTGCGCTTCGCGGCGAATGTCAGATTGACCCGCTCGAGCAATTCGCCGCAGAGCCTTTTGATTCCCTGCGGGGCCTGTACCCCCTTGAGCTGCAGCAAGTAAGCCAGCATCTTTTCGCCCGTGAGATGTGGGTAGAAGCCGAAGTCTTGCGGCAAATAGCCAAGCTGCTTCCAGAGCTGCTGCGGATGGTTCAGCACATCCTGGCCGTCGAGGGTGACTTGACCCGACGTCGGCTCCAAAAGCCCGGCCAGAATCCGCATGAATGTCGTTTTGCCGGCACCGTTTGGCCCGAGCAGTCCAAACATGCCGTTGGGCAAGTCGAGGCTGATCCCTTGCAAGGCAGTCACGGGACCGGGGTAGACCTTCACCAAATCTTTGATGGAAAGCACGAGGTTGGCCCAAAAGAGGAAAAGGGTAATGTCCAAGCGTCGCAATGCAGGGACGGTCGCTTCGATGTCTTTCGTCGGCGACCGAACTTTATTGACTCAATGCTACAAACAAACCGCGAGATTCGCCGCTGTTAGGGGCTCGTTTGCGTTCGCCAAGCCACAGAAACCCGCCGCGCTCGCCTAGGCGAATGTGGACACAAACTGAAGCGCACTTCTCCAACTGCCTTTTGGTACATGACTTGCTGCGTCGTAGAAACTCGCACAACCAAATCAGAGGTCGAGCCGGGCCGGCGTGCCAAGCGGGTTGTCTGGACGGGGAAGAGGCCGACTTCGCGGCCAGCAAGGTGATCTTCCAGCGAGCAATCGTCAGTCGCTCGTGGGCGACAGGCGGAGAGTGATCTGCTCGCCCGTAACTCCAACCGACGTTAGGTACCGAGTCATGGATGCACAGTTGGTCACCGAGGTCCCGCGCCGAACGCGTTCGCCCCAACTTGAGCGCCAAACACCGGAGAGCGAATTGGAAGCGACCCAGGATGTCACAGGGCGGCGCAGCGCTCTTCACGATGGCAAAGCCAAGATCCTGCTCGTTGATGATCGGCCGGCAAACTTGCTGGCGTATCAGGTAGTCCTGGACGAGTTGGATGAAGAACTGGTCATGGTTCATTCCGGCGAAGAGGCGCTGGAACAACTCCAGTCCCACAACTTTGCCGTGATCCTGCTCGACGTCACCATGCCGGGCATGGACGGTTTCGAGACGGCCAAAGCCATCCGGGACACCGAGACCCAAGCCCATACGCCGATCATTTTCCTGACGGCATTCAGCGACGACTTCAAATCGGCGGAAGCCTACGCACACGGGGCGGTTGATTTCATTCAGACCCCGGTGATCCCCGCCGTTCTGCGGGCCAAGGTCAAAGTCTTTTGCGACTTTGTGCGGATGACCGAGGAACTGAACGATCGCAGACATTCCGAGGTCGTCAAAGAGAGCTTGGATCGCCTGCGGCTGACCCTGGATTCCTCGTTAGATGCGGTCGTCGCGATTGACGAGCAGGGAGTGATCTCCGGCTGGAATCCGCAGGCCGAAACCGTTTTCGGTTGGAGCCGAGACGAAGCCACAGGCCGGGAGTTGGCTGATCTCGTCATTCCGGAGCCCTATCGATTCGCCTTCAAACGGGGGCTTGAACACTTCCGTGCCACGGGCGAAGGTCCCTTGCTGCGTCGCCGTCTGGACCTGACCGCAACTCGCAAAGGCGAGACGACCTTTCCGGTCGAATTGACAGTCACCCCGCTGCGCGTCGGCGGGCACTGCGAGTTTTGCGCGTTCGTGCGTGACGTCAGCCAGCGGAAGGCGACCGAAGAGCAAATTCGCCGCTATGCGACGGAGTTGGAACGCAGCAATCGCGAGCTGAACGATTTCGCCTACTCGGCCTCGCACGATCTGCGTGCTCCGTTGCGGGCCGTGGCTCAAATGGCCGCCTGGATTACGGAGGATCACGGACCCGAACTCTCGGAAGAGGTACGAAATGATCTGGGCCTGATGCAACGGCGGGTCGAGCGGATGCAGGCCCTGCTCGATGACATGCTGGAATATGCCCGCGTCGGTCGTAGCGACGGAGACTTGAGCCATGTCGATTGCGGCCAACTGGTGCGCGAGATTGTCGACTCGCTGCCACTCAGCCCGGAATTCAAAATCAACATTGGGGCCTTGCCTACTTTGTTGAGCCATCGCACGCCGTTGCACCAGGTCTTGCGAAATCTCATCAGCAACGCGGTCAAGCATCACAATCGACCCGACGGCCGCGTTGAGGTTTCGGCGGCCGATCACGGCGACCATGTCGAGTTCATCGTGCAGGACGACGGGCCCGGAATTGCGCAAGACTATCACGACCAGATCTTCCGGATGTTTACGACGCTCAAGCCGCGCGACGCCGTCGAAGGCAGCGGTATGGGCCTCGCATTAGTCAAGAAGATCGTGGAAGCCCGCGGCGGGACCATTTGCCTGGAATCTGCCGAGGGCCGAGGCGCGACATTCCGCTTCACTTGGCCCCGATCTGCGGAGGGATGAGGCGTGTTGAGCGACACGGTCAGCATCATGATTGTCGACGATGATGAAGTCGACGTGCGGGCGATTCAGCGCGGATTGAAACAACAGCGGATCGTCAACCCGGTGTTTGTCGCCTCCGACGGCCGTCAGGGGCTCGAGATGCTCCGCGGTCAACAAGGTCACCCCAAGATCCCCCAGCCGGCGCTGATCGTGCTCGACCTGAACATGCCGCGGATGACCGGACTCGAATTTCTCGAAGCGCTGCGAGCCGACGCCGACCTGGCCAATAGCATCGTGTTCATTCTCACTTCGTCAGATGCCGACGAGGACAAAGCCGCGGCCTACAAGCATCACATTGCCGGCTATGTCGTCAAATCAGATGCCGGCGTCAGTTTCTTGAAAGCCGTGCAGATGGTTCAGAAGTACGTGCTGTGCGTCCAATTTCCTCCGGAACATGGGTGATCGATGACTCAGGGCCAACAGAGACCACTCCGAGTTTTAATGGTGGATGACGATCAGTGCGATCGTCGGTCGGTACAGCGGGCATTGGGAGACCGGTACGGGCTATTCGAGGCATCAGACGCGCTCCAGGCGATGCGGCTCGTCGACGAGCACGAGCCCGACTGTATTCTGCTGGACTACAACATCCCCGGCACCAACGCTCTCGAGTTGCTCGACGATTTGCGGCTGCACGCCCCGGTGGTGATGCTGACCGGCCAAGGGGATGAGATGGTGGCCGTGGCCGCGATGAAGGCAGGAGCGCTCGACTACTTGAGTAAGAACGACTTTTCCGCCGACTCGCTCGATCTGGCCATCCGAGGGTCGATCGAGAAGTCCGACCGGCACCGTCGACAAATCGAATCACGTGCGCGACTGCAGAAGGAATACCGGCACGAAAAGGAGCGGCGACTCGAGTTGGAGGGCGCGCTGCAAGTGGCCCGCGACATTCAGCAAAATCTGCTTCCGTCGAAGGCTCCCGCGGTCGATGGCTTTGATATCGCCGGTGTCTGCCTGCCCGCCGAGGCGACCGGCGGTGACTTTTTCGACTACTTGCCCGCTGGCGACGGCTCTCTAGGGCTCGTGGTTGGCGACGTCTCCGGTCATGGCATCGGCCCCGCCCTCCTGGCCGCGGAGGTTCGCGCTTATATTCGCGCGCTGACGCGCGTTCGGTCCGACGTCGGGCAGATTGCGACGACCGTCAACAAGCTCCTCTGGGAAGATACTCTCGGGGCCCGCTTCGCCACGCTATTCCTGACCTGGCTCGACCCGAAGCTGCGGGCCTTGACTTACACGGGGGCCGGGCATTGCGCTTACATTGTTCACGAGTCGGGGGATTTCACGATCTTGAACAGCCAGTGCGCGCCGTTGGGAATCTTCGAGAACACGGTGGCGGCAACCAGCGAACCGCTGTTTCTGCGGCACGGGGATATCGTGCTCCTGGCGACCGACGGCTTGTTCGACGTTTGCGGCCAGGACACGACGCACTTCGGAAAGGATCGCTGCATCGGATTGGTACACGCGTACCGGAGTCACCCGGCCGAAAAGATCATCGACGGCCTCCTCCATGCGGCCCGCACGTTTGCTCACAACGGACCGCTGGCGGACGATTTGACGCTGGTCGTTGCCAAAGCCCTCTGAGAGAAACGGTGAAGGGCACGCTTCCGCGCGATCAAGCGGAAGTTGCGGCTGCATGCACGTCGGTCGCTTGTCCCAACAACGTTCCGGCAGCGCTGGCACCGCCGCGTTTGGAAAACTCGAGAGTCCCGTCTTCGACCGCGCCGAACCGCATCATCATCAGATCGCGGACGTAGTTCTGGGGCAAGACCCACGGCTTTTTCGACCCCTGCTGGGGAAACGCGCTGATGCCGCGCTGCACATAACCCGACTTGAGTCCCAGCAGTGGCTCCGGCCGCAACGACGGATCGCGGGGACGGGGAACGCACTGTGCGTAGCCGCCTCGATCCATGTGGTTGATCAAGCGGCAGACATAGGCCGACGACAGATCGGCACGGAGCGTCCAAGAAGCCGTCGTGTAGCCGACGCAAACGGCACAATTGGGCACATCGCTCAACATCAGGCCTTTGTAGGTCAAGGCGCGACCCGGCTCGACCGTCGTACCGTCGACCGATAACCGGATGCCGCCGCAAGCCAGCAGGTTGAGCCCCGTTGCCGTCACTACGATGTCCGCCGGCAGCTCTTTCCCGGACTGGAGCAGGATGCCTTGCTTTGTGAAGTTGGCGATCTGATCGGTGACGACCTCGACGCGTCCCGTCTTAATCGCCAGGAACAAGTCGGCATTCGGCACGAGACAAACGCGCTGATCCCACGGCTCATACTTGGGCTTGAAATGCGTATCGATATCAAAGTCGGCCGGCAGCTCGCGGACCAAGCCGCGGCGCAGCAGACGTTTGGCCAACCCGGGTGTGCGGCGGCAGAGCTGGTAAAACCAAATGCCCAGCAGCACATTTCTCCAGCGGAGGGCGCGATGCGCGGCCCGCTCGGGAAAGACCTGGCGAATGATTCGCGCGACGCGATCCTCGGACGGCATCGAGACGACGTACGACGGCGATCGCTGCAGCATCGTGACGTGCGCCGCCGTCTCGGCCATGGCGGGGACGAGGGTCACCGCCGTCGCGCCGCTGCCGATCACCACGACCCGCTTGTCACGGTAATCAAGATCTTGCGGCCAGTGTTGCGGATGAATCAGCCGCCCCTGGAAATCCTCGCTGCCGGCGAACGTTGGCGTGTAGCCGCTCTTGTAGTCGTAGTAGCCGCTACACAAATAGAGAAATGAGCACGTGTAGCGGACGGCCTGTCGGTCTTCGCCGACTTCCGCGTCGACGATCCAGTGGGCATCGTCCGACGACCAAGCCGCCGATTTGACGCGGTGCTTGAATCGAATGTGGCGGTCGATCCCAAATTTCCGAGCCGTTTCGCGCAAATAAGCCAGGATCGCCGGGCCGTCTGCGATCGACTCGGCGGCCGTCCAAGGGTGAAAGGAGTAGCCCAGCGTGAACATGTCGGAGTCGGAACGGATTCCGGGGTAGCGGAACAAGTCCCACGTTCCCCCGATGTCGGCGCGCCCTTCCAGGATGGCGTAACTCTTGCCAGGACAATGAGCGTGAAGGTGGTACCCCGCACCGATGCCGGAAATGCCGGCGCCGACAATCAAGACATCGAAGTGCTCGACGGACACGCTCAACTCCCGACGGGGTTTGCTCAATGCTGTTGCCAGTGGGGGGACGGATGCCCCTCAATTCGAGTGAATCGGGGGGGATCTCCATTGTCCAACCCAGGCGGCGGATTGGCGACCCCGCGCGTTCAAAAAACCGCGATCGCGGGCAAGTTCACGGCTCGTCTGGGCTCCCGAATTGACTGACGAGCAATTTCCGCATTCCGCGCAAAGAGGGCCGAATTCCGAGCGAGATTGCCATCCCCGTGTGGCCGTTCACTGAGACGACCACGCTGATTGTGATCCGCGTGAAATCTCCTTCGCGCTCGACTTGGATCTCGGTTTCTTGCGAAACCAAGTCGGCCTTGTCGCTACTGAGAAGTATGGTGCGAAATTGCCCGTGCTGCCCGGGGTCGTGCCGGACGACGAAGGTGAAGGCTCCCTCTTTCGTTTCGCGATGCAGCTTCGACTGTCGCCCGCGGACTCCCAGCACTTCTGCCCCGGTGCTCTCATCGATCGCGGTGGCATTTCCTTCGATCCAGCGGCAGATCGCTTGCTCATTCGCGCTGACCAAAAACGTCGTCGTCTGGTGGCCCGTCCCTGCCTCGGCTGTGTAAGCACCGCATACGATTGCGACGAACAATCCGAGTCGCGTTATCTTCATAGAGCAGTCCTTGCCATTTCCACATGCGGCGGCAGCCGATGCCCGTGCGATCACCAAGTGCCCGATCGTACTCGAGCACGCACGGCGGCCGTAAAATAACCGTCGCCGGTTGGTTGAGGCAAGCGGACTCTCACCATCGAGGCTGCGCGCACCCAGTTCTCGGGCTGGATCCTGCTCGAGCGTTCGTAGTGCGCTTCGATCCACATATCAAATCTCGACGAGAGAATTCACGGTTCGCCCCAACGCGCGAAGGGCCTCTTCGGCCGCACGCACGCCGTGATAGACGGCTTCTTCGCAGAGCGCGACGCCGCTGAGGTCGGTACCCGCAAAGTGAATCGGCCCCAAGGCGGTTGCCGCGGTTCGACGAGCATGGCTGAAAACAAATCCCGTGCGCGGCCGGACCATCGCGTGGCCCCATTTCATGATGTCGAGCCGCTCCACGAGTGATCGGATTTCCGGATGCGCCAGCTCTAGATCGCTCAGCACAATCTCCGCGGCTTCGGCCCAGGTGAGGTCGAAGAGTTGCTGCCGGGCGGCCGAAGGAGTTGTGGACGGATCGACAGAACCGTCGCCACACAGTGCAGAATACCACGTGAGCACCGTCGGCCCGTAGTCGATTCCCGTTTGGTGAGTGGCCGTCACGTAGCCCAGCGAGCGACTGTCATACACGACATTGTCCCAGCACAACGGGAACCCGCGTTCGCGTGGCCGCGCGCTCAGATGCAGATTGGCAACCAGCCAGGGACTGTATTGGAACTCGCGTGCGCTTCGTTTGCGTTCCTCCGAAAGTTCGGGAATCAGGTAGGGCGCCAGCAATTGGGGCGCGGCGAACACGGCTCGCTGCGCGCGAAATCCCACGGCGTCGCCCGTCTGCACATCGACGGCCGAAATCTCGACCATCGCAGTGTCACGAACCTTTTTCGGCGCGACGTCGACGACCGCGAGGCCGCAGTAGAGGTGCTGTCGAACCTGGTTCGTCAGATGTTGCACGATGCGGCCGTTGCCCTCGGGCCATGTGATCAGGGGCTGAGACTCGCCGTCGGCCCCGCCCACCCGAGACGCGAAATAAAACAGTCCGGCCCAGCCGCTCGTCTGCGCGCTCGTCGCGCCGTAGTCGTCCCGACAGGAATAGTCGATCAGCCAGAGCAGTCGCGGCGACGTCCAACCGTGTTGACGGATCCACTCGGACATCGAGATCGAATCCAGGGCCGTCACTTCCGGATCGTCAGATCCGGTCGACACCGGTATGGCGAACGCGCGGCGACCTTTGCCGTCGCGCCAGGCCGCCCACCGCGCGACTTCTGCACGAAAGGCACGCAGCTCGTCGAGGTCGTGTTCGGTCGCACCCTCGTTGGGATAGATTCCTTCTTGCCACGCTCCGTCACAGAAAACACGTTCGCTCGGATCGCGGCAGAGATACTGTTCGGCGACGATTGGCGTTCCGTCGGCGTCGAGCCGTTCGATGATTCCCATCTCTCGTAAAATTGCGATGAGCGAGTGATTCTCGGCCATGGGGACGGGGACATAGTGAGCGCCCCACGGGTAGGCCGTCAGCGACGAAGTGCCCGACCGGGACGTGCCGCCGGGGACTGTTTCCAATTCGAGTACGACAAAGCGCTCGAGCCCCTCGCGTCGTAAGCGCCAGGCCGCCGCCAGCCCCGAAATGCCTCCGCCAATCACAACGACGTCGGTCTCCTGCCAGCGGCCACTACCGGGCCGAGGTCGGAAGCCGTCGCGGATGCGGTGGCCGATCGAGAAATTGGGGGCGAGGATCTCGCCCGCTGGCGGGAGCGTCGGGTCGCGACTCTCGCAGCCCGCCAGCAATCCGGCCGAAGTACCAATCAGCCCGGCCAGCAAGTCACGGCGAGTGAGTCGAAGCATGGGAGACGTCTGCTAGTCCAACTTCCGCCATTCCGCGTCGTAATACCGGACCAGCGCCTGGTTATCGAGGCGGTTGATTTCGGTTTCAACGCGTTGGAGGTCGTGCGGAAATTGAAACAGCGCCGCCAAAGCCGTCCGATCGAGAAATCGCAAATGGGTCGCGACCTCGGAAGGAATTTCAGTCGGAACGGGCGTCGGCTGCGGCGTGGCGAGCGCAAATCCCCAAATCCCAAACGCGGGGACGGGCACCTGATAGGGGTGTACCGAAAAGCCGGCCGCCTCGAGCGTGCTGATGATGCACCAATACGCCTGGGGAGCGACCAACGGCGACGTACACTGCACGGCCAGCGCTCCCTGCGTCGCGAGTCGCGACTTCAACAGACGAAAAAAGCGAGTCGTGTAGAGCTTGCCGACAGGGAACGTTCCCGGGTCAGGAAAATC
Organism: Planctomycetaceae bacterium; assembly: GCA_035687365.1. GTDB lineage: Bacteria > Planctomycetota > Planctomycetia > Planctomycetales > Planctomycetaceae > DASPSM01. Next base: position 17,278 of record DASRXU010000217.1, read on the forward strand.
GATGATCGCTGCATCGAAGGTCGGCCCGGGTTGCTGCACCCACAGAAATGCGTCCTGATTGATGACTTGCACGCGCGAGTCCGTGAGCGAGTGATGATTCAGCTTCGCCAACGGCTCGAAACGTTCTGAGAGGGACGTCATCTCCGGATCGAGATCGACCAAGGTCACCGACTCGACCCCCGGATGTTTCAGGATCTCGCGAACGGCCAGGCCGTCTCCCCCGCCCAACACGAGCACGTGGTGCGGCGATTTCGCCGTCGATAAGACGGGATGAACCAAGGCTTCGTGATAGCGGTATTCGTCGATCGAGTTGAACTGCAGGTTGCCGTTGAGATAGAGCTGAAAGCCCCCCTGCCCTTTCGTCAACACAATCCGCTGATAGGGGCTCGACTTGGCATAAACGATTGTGTGCGGCAGCGTGTTTTCCTCGGCAAGCATCGTCAGCGCGTCGGCCTTGAACAGACCTACGGCCAACAACCCGATCACGATCCAGCCGCGAGCGCGGAGTGCCCATAAGCCCCGCTGCGCCAACAGGGGCCGCAAAAGAAAAGTGCCCCAAATTCCGACAAGCGCGTTAAGAATGCCAAACACCAGTGACGTCCGAACCAGGCCGAGGCGCGGCACAAAAAAGATCGGAAAAAGCAGGGACGCCACCAGAGCCCCCAAGTAATCGAAAGCCAGGACGCGCGAAACAAGGTCGCGAAAGTCGAGATGGTCTTTGAGAATCCTCATTAACAGCGGCAGCTCCAATCCGACCAGAGTGCCGATGACGAGGACAATGCCGAAGAGCGCGACGCGGAACCAGCTCAAGTAGGCAAACGACAGGAACAAGAGCGGCGCCGACGTGCCGCCAACGAGCGCGACCCCCAGTTCGACCTCGATGAACGAGCGCGCCAGCCCCTCGTCGATGAACCGCGACAGCCAAGCCCCCACGCCGAGTGCGGAAAGATAGACGCCGATAATCAATGAGAACTGGGTGACCGAGTCGCCCAGCACGTAGCTCGCGAGAGTTCCTGCAAGAAGCTCGTAGACGAGGCCGCACGTCGCGACGGCCAGGACGTTGAGGTAGAGCAGAAAAAACGGAGCACGGTTCATGAGGGGCCGATTGCCGCGGCAATAATCAACGACACGCCGATGATGATCGAACCGATGATGATCCCCAAGGCCGTGTTCTGGTCTTGTTCGATCTCACGCACGACCGAGAACGGCGCGAACTTCACGATTAGCCAGAACCAGACGGTCAACACCGCCAGGCCGAGAGTGGCAAAGACGAAGGCCGCCACCACATGCTTCAACAACACCTGCAAATCCATGAATTCCTCCCGATTGAGCGCCAGTTCATTTTTGGTCGTGACAGTGTTGACTGAGCTCGGTTATTTTCCCCCGCCCCACGATCCGCCCGAGGATCGCGAGCTGCCGCCGTAGTTTGATCCGCCGTAATAGGGCGCAACGCCGTAGTAGGGTCTTCCGGACGACGACGGATTCTTGGACGGAGGCGGGCCGGCCTTCCAACCGCTGTACGCTGCCGTCGTGAGCCAGACGGTGGCGAACAGACAGAGACCCACTTGAATCAGGTTTAAGATCTTCATCGAGATTGATCCTCAATTCGCGACCCGTGCCGGCGATTACATTTCCTGAGAGCCTTAACGGCCCACGCTGCTATTTTGCCAGCGACGACTTTCGAAAGAGCCGCGATATAACAGAGCGGCGATCGGAATGATCGAAATCAAGAACAGGGAGTAGAACAAGAATCGCTGGTCGACCACGGGAGTCTTGCGTGCCGAGAGGATGATGTCGATCAAGATCATCAACACGGCGAACGCGATCCAGTTCAAAGTGACGAATCCAATCGCCGGCGCAGGTTGGTTCATGCCGATTGACCAGGGGCGCCTCAGATTGCTCACGCCGAAGGCCTGTTCGATCTCAGCCGGCGTGGTGTAGATCGCCAGCGAGACATTCTGCTCGCCTTTGGCTGTCTCGATCGACAGCGCCTCCGGAGGATGAATCAAATCGCGGGTCTGGACCTCTTCACCAATCTCGACCTTCCAGTAGAACTCGCCGAGCACGCTCCGCACGGTCGCCAGGCCGCCGCCGAACAGACGGAAGGCCTTGCCCGCGTACGTTGCGTAGCGATGATGATCTTCGACTTCTCCGGGCGAAATGGGGATCACGAAGTTCCAATGGTCGTCGCTGTGAACGAGCCAACGAAATCCCACGGCAGGATTGTAGAGCAGATACTCCTGCCAGCGATAAACGGTTCCCTCCTCGGTGACGCTTCGCACGAGGAAGCCGATCACGGTGTAAGAGGTACCCGCGAACGTGCCCTTGGTCCCGAGAGCGATCAGCGGGGCGATGCGACTGGGGCGGAGCGTCGACAAGTACCGGAGATTTCCCTGATCGACATCGAGCAGCGAGTTGCAATACGGGCAGGCCACCCGCTGAGCACTATCCGGAGCGTGCAGTTCCAAGGACCCGCCGCACTTCGGACAACTCAGCAGCAGACCCTTCACCTCTTGGGGAGTTTTCGGTTCTGAAGCAGCGCCTGACGGCAAACCCAAGTCGACGAGCGGAACTTCGGCGCCAACATAGATCCGCGGCTCGGCATCGCTGTAGTCGAGAGTGGCGAACTGCTGATGCGGTCCGTAAAGGTCGGCGAATCGTAGCATCACTCCCGGCTTGAATGGCCAAGGAATTTCGCCCTGGGCCGAGGCGGCGATCGCCTCATTCCTCTCGCCCACTTTCAGCGAGCCGATCTTTCCACCCAGATTGTAGACTCGGCCTACGTCCAGTTGATCGAACGTCGGCACTTCGGTCGAACTGTGAATCGGGACCTCGACCGTGACGTAGAAGCGGCCCTGCGCTTCGGCCAGCCAGCCCCACCGATTCCCGCCGAAGGCCAAATACCATTCGTCCCAAACGCCGCCGGCCGGATGCTGATACTGCACGCGACCGACGATTTCGTAGTTCTTGCCGCGATAGTTGCCGTTCAGCCCCATTCGCAAGGGCGATTCCGACTCGACGAGGTCGGCGACCTTGCCGACATCTTCCAGCGCCTTGTCGCCGCGAGCGATCGCTGAATGGCAATGCTCGCAGATGGTGACGAGCGAGGACGAGACATGGAACTCGATCAGGCCTCCGCAAGACGGACAATGAGCGACCTTCATGGCTGTCCCTCGCACGGGAAGGTATTCGGCTCCGCCGGGCCTCGCGGAATAGATCGCGAAACAACGTGGGTGGCTCCCAAACGCCGACCGAGAAAGTCCTCCCAATCACAGGCCGGTCGTCGTCGACAGCAATATAAGTTAAATGCCGCTCGGCCCTGTTCAGGGAAGGTGTGGCAAGTCAAATGGGACTCCGCCAGCAAGTAGAGTCCCGTAACACCACCCGGCTGGTCATCGCCGTCGAGGTTGGGGAACTGATGCCAGTGAGGCGCGCCGATCACGCGGAGCCGCAACGTGTCGACCAACTCGGCGCAAATGTCCTGGAGATGGCGCAGGTCAGACAACTGCCGCGGGTCACAGCCCGCGGCGTCAACCAGCCATTCGGTCCCCGCTTGCAAGACGGTCGCGGTCGTCGCGGGTCCGTCCTCGCGCGTGGAGCCTGCCTGCTCCGGGCGGAAACTTTGCATGGGCCAGATTCTGCCAAATCAGAGGCGCCGCCGAAAGCACTTCCGCGTCAAAATGTTGCGACCGGGCAACGGCCCTTGAAGTCGGCGACCCAAATTGCCGTCGAGAACGTGCGCAGTATCAGCCTGCGCTGTAACTCGAATACGCTGGTGGAATTCGCGCGGATCTTGAAAAACCGCTACTCACCGACAAAATCCGGCAAATGCCGTCGACGCGAACGGGTCAGCTTAGCTCTTCAGTTTCTTGTCGAAGAACTCGAACATCGCCTTGTCGGCGACTTCGGCATCATGGCCTTTGAAGCCATGGCCAGCGCCGGGGAGCGTGAGCAGGTGGGCCTCGACCGTTGAGGCTCTGAGCTTGTCGACGAGCCACACCGCTTGTTCGTGCGCGACGTACTTGTCCTCGGTGCCGTGGATGCAGAGCGTCGGCGCGGCGTCGGGGGTGACCCAATACAGCGGGCTGGATTGAATATGCAGGTCGCGCGCCGTCTCGAGGTTCCCGCCCAGCCACAGGGGCAATACCTCGTGTGCGTCGACGCTTTTTCCATACGACTTGGTAAAGTCGCTCGGCCCAAAGAAGTTGACGACACACGTCACGGCGCTCGACTGGTCGGAATTCCCGCCGTCACCTTCAAACCGCGGCACATGAGCGGTCACCGCCAAAAACTGTGCGAGATGGCCACCGGCTGAGCCGCCCATCACGCCAATCTTGTCCGGATTGATGTGGTAGGTCGCCGCGTTCGCTCGCAACCAGCGCACGGCAGCTTTGCAGTCGTAAATCGCGGCTGGATATTTGTGCTGGGGTGCCAGGCGATAGGTGACCGTCGCCGCGACGTAGCCCCGCTCCGCCAGTTTGATGCAAAGGCTGTCGTACGACTCACGCGTGCCAGCGCGAAAGCCACCGCCGTGAATGCACAGCACCGCCGGAAACGGCCCGTTGCCCGCCGCCGGGCGCGCCAGGTTGAGACGCAAGTGCTCGTCGTTGGGGTTTGAGTACTCGAGGTCGGGCTGCCAGATGACGCCCTCGGGAACCTTCGGACCGGCAACGAGTGGGCACGAGCTGCACGCAACTAAAAGGCAGCCCAAGCTCACGGCGACCAGGAATTTTGCGAGCGACAGCGAAATCTTCATCGAGACAAACCTCGGTTGATCGCGTGAAACGGCTTGGAGTCTCTCACAACTGAATTCGTGAAAACAGGTATCCGCCCAAGAGTAGAAAGAAGACCGCAACCGCTGCCAGCACGGCCATGTCGAGCGCCGGATTGAAGAACGCGATGCCGGTCAGCGCCCCGCGCAGGCCGTCAACGCCATAGGACATCGGATTGATGTGCACCAAAATGTTGAGCGCCCAGGGAAGATCGCGCATGGGGAACAGGGCGCCGGACAGAAAGAAAGTGGGCATCACCAGGAAGTTCATAATCAGTTGAAAGCCCTGGAAGTCGGACAAGAGCGAGGCGATCGCCGTTCCCAGGGCCGTGAATAAGAGCGCCATCAGCGCCATGAAGACCAAAGCGAGCGGGATCGCGCTCCAATCGGCGACGCGAAAGCCTGCCAAGAAACTGATCGCCACCACGAGCAGTCCTTGGACCACTGCCACCGTCGCGCCTCCCAGCACGCGGCCCGACATAATCGTCAGCCGTGAAACTGGAGCGACCAGCGTCTCTTTCAAAAAACCGAACTGCCGATCCCAAATTAATTCGATGCCGGAAAAGACCGACGTAAACAGCACCGTCATCGCGACCACGCCCGGCGTCAGAAATTGGATGTAGTTACCTTGCCCTGCTTTCTGAAAGACGGGGCCCAAGCCGAATCCGAGCCCCAATAAGAAGAGCAGCGGCTGACCGAGCGCTCCAACGATGCGTGCCCGCGATCGCACGTAACGCTTGAGCTGTCGCATCCATAACGCGGCGATCACATTCATCGGCGTCTCCACAGCCGGCTCATGTTCCGCATCTGATCGAGCGAGCTGGCTTCTTCCTCCCGAATCGACGATCCGGTCAGTTTCAAAAACGCTTGTTCGAGCGTTTCCGCGGCCGTTTGACTCTTCAACTCTTCCGGCGACCCTTGGGCGACGATCCGCCCGTGATCGATGATTGCGATGCGGCGAGCAACGCGTTCGGCCTCTTCCATGTAATGCGTCGTCAGGAAGACGGTCACCCGCTCCTCTTCATTGAGTTTGCGAACATGCGACCACAAATGATTGCGGGTTTGCGGGTCGAGACCGAGCGTTGGCTCGTCCAAAAACAGAATCTTGGGCGTGTGCAACAGGCCGCGGGCAATTTCGAGCCGTCGTCGCATGCCGCCGGAAAAAGTCTTGGCCCGATCGTGGCGGCGGTCCCACAGCTCCATCAGTTTCAGCAGCACTTCGATCCGCTCGGCCCGGGCACCTCGCGGCACCTTGTACAGGACGCCGTGGATGTCCATGTTTTCGTAAGCGGTCAACTCGTCGTCCAGCGACGGGTCTTGAAAG
>DASRXU010000218.1:0-10186 GCA_035687365.1 Planctomycetaceae bacterium
CGCGCTTTATCACTTGCTGACCCAGATTCATCAGAGGAGCGTTCACATCCTCGGTCTGGATCGCCAGACTGATGTGATTGCCGATTGCCAGCGGATCGCCAAAAAACTCGACTGCAAAGGCCTGGAATTCCGCGTCGGCGAGATCGGCGACGAGCCGCTCGAGGGGACGGTCGATCTGGCCGTCTCCCTGCACGCCTGCGACACGGCGACCGATGACGCAGTGGCCCGGGCGGTCGCCTGGCGGGCGGCGGTGATCCTTGCGGTTCCCTGTTGCCAACACGAGCTGGCGCGGCAAATCCACATGCCGCAACTCGCAGCGGTGCACCACCAGGGGATTCTGCACGCTCAGTTTGCCAGCCTGGCAACGGATGCCCTGCGGGCCCAGGCGCTGGAGGCGTGCGGCTACTAAACCCAGGTGATCGAATTCATCGAACTGGAGCACACGGCGAAGAATCTCCTACTGCGGGCCGAGCGACGCCCCGAGCCGCGTCACTCTGGCGAGCAGGCCGCTGAGGCTTATCGTGAGTTCAAGCACTCGCTGGGCCTCGCGCAGATTGCACCTGATCGCATCGTGGCAGCAGCAGGTCTCGGCGAGCGGCGGGTGTAAGCCCGCCGGTTCTTAGCGCGAAAGAGCCGCGCCCATCTGCAGCGTCGATTCAAAAGTCCCTGAGTCGAGCTAGCCGGTTAGGTGCAGCGCGTCGGCAATTGTTCTAAAAACACAAGAATCGGCGGGCTTACACCCGCCGCTCGCCGAAGAAACTTGATTCGGATCGAGATCATGCAAAACGCCGAAGTCGCACGGATGTTCGACGACTATGCGGACATCCTCGAAATCCAGGCCGCGAATCCGTTTCGCGTGCGTGCCTATCGCAACGCGGCCCGCGTGCTCGGCGATCTGGCCGAATCGCTGGCCGATCTTGTCGCCGATCCCGAGCGTAAGCTCGAAGACATCCCGGGCATCGGCAAGGACCTGGCAGTCAAGATCGACGTGATCATCAAGACGGGTCAGCTCCCGCAGCTCGAAGAAGCACGTCGCGAAGTACCCGTGGGTGTCGTCGAGATGTTGAGGATCGGAGGGCTCGGGCCGAAAAAAGTTGCCGCGCTCCACAAAGAGCTGTCGATCACCTCGCTCGATGATTTGCGGCAGGCTGCTCAACAAGGACTCATCGCGAAGCTCAAGGGCTTTGGCAAGAAGACCGAGGAGACAATTCTGGCCGGCATCGATCAAGCCTCGGCGTCGTCCCAACGATTTCTTTTGGGCGAGGTGAAGCCGGAAGCCGATGCCATCGTGGCCGACTTGCTGAAGCTCAAATCGGTGACGCAGGCGACTCTGGCGGGCAGCTGCCGACGGTTGAAGGAGACAGTGGCCGACCTCGATGTGTTGGCGACTGCCCCAAGCTCGGCCGAGGCGATGGATCAGCTCGCCGCCCATCCGCTCGTCGAACGAGTTTTGGCTCGCGGCGAAACCAAGCAGCGCGTGCGGCTGCGTTCGGGGATCGAGATGGACTTGCGGGTCGTGCCCGACGAGTCGTACGGCGCGGCCATGCAATACTTCACCGGATCGAAAGAACACAACATCGTGATCCGGCGGCGGGCCCTCGATCGGGGGCTCAAGGTCAACGAATACGGCGTCACGCGCGGCGAAACGCAGATCGCGGGCCGGACCGAAGAAGAGGTCTACCGCGCGGTCGATCTCCCTTGGATCCCGCCCGAGCTGCGAGAGAACCGCGGGGAAATCGAACGGGCGGCCGCCAGCGAGTTGCCGAAGCTGCTTGAACTGGCCGATCTTCGCGGTGATTTGCACATGCATACGACCGTCACCGACGGCACGGCGACGATCCTGGAAATGATCGAAGCAGCCAAGGCCCGCGGGCGCGAATACATCGCCATCACCGACCACTCCAAACGCGTCTCAATGGCCAACGGTCTCGACGCGACTCGTTTGCGCGCCCACTGGAAAGAGATTGCTAAGATCCGCTCGAAGGTCTCGGGCATCGAAGTGTTGTGTGGGATCGAATGCGACATTCTGGAAGACGCGACGCTCGACCTCGACGACGAGGTGCTGGCCGAGGCCGACTGGGTGCTGGCCGTCCTGCACTATGGACTCAAACAGCCGCGCGAGCAGATCACCAAGCGACTGCTAACGGCAATCACTAATCCACATGTCGACTGCATCGGCCATCCGACGGGCCGGCTCGTCGGCAAGCGCGCGGGCGCCGACGTTGCCTTCGACGAAATTCTGAAGGCCGCCGCCGACCATGGCACAATGATGGAGATCAACGCCCATCCCAATCGGCTCGATCTCGACGACGTCCACGCGGCAGCGGCCCGCGATCTGGGTATTCCCATCGTGATCAGCACCGATAGCCACAGCGTGACCGGCCTCGACCTAATGCAGTATGGTGTCTTCCAGGCCCGCCGGGCGGGACTCGAGAAGAAGGACGTCGCGAACACGCGGCCGTTCAAGGAATTCAAGAAACTGCTCGCGCGGAAGTGAGCGGCCGCCCAGACCGGTAAAACAACCAATCGCGTACCGCACAGAGGACGCATGAGCGCAGCCGTCGAGATCATCGCGAAATATCTCGTGCGGGTCGCCCCCGGGCTGGTGCTGGCGACGATGGTGTTGACCCTGATTCGTAAATCGCCGCGATTACGGATTGTCGTCTACCTTGCGCTCTTCGCGCTGCTCCGAGATGCGATGACGCCTCTGGGACTATGGTCCTTTGGGACGGAAGGGTTTTTTTGGATCCGCTTGACCAATGATCCGGCTTTCCTGGTGATCTTTGGAGTCTCGTGCCTCGGGATGAGCTTGGGACTCTATTTCCTGGATCGTGACAACCAAGCTCTTGTCCGCTGGAGGCGAGGTAACCTTTTGCTGGGCGTTCTTGGCGGGCTCGCTGCCGCGATTGTGGTCGTGGCGCCGTGCGTTGCGCTTTACTGGCACACGTCGATTGAGTCTCGCGGGGGTCCGGTACCGTCCGCAGCGCTCCCCGCGATTTTGGTGTTCGCTTTCCTCGGCAACCTGCTCGAGGAGCTACTTTTTCGAGGTTATGTATTCGGCTGGCTGGCCGAAAAGATGTCCCTGATGCGGGCCGGCCTCGCGTCGGGCGTCGTCTTTGCGTTTTGCCACATCTATCTGGCGAGCACGGTCACGGACATCGGCTATCCTCTGCTCGTGTTCACTCTGTGGGAGGGGATGATCGCCGGCGTGGTCGGGGCCAAAGGTGGGGTCCTGGCTTCCACGATGACACATGGCGGCGCGATCTTTTTGCTTTCGTCCGGGCTCTTCTGAGTCCTTCCGCGCTCGCGTTTGCATTCGGCGGTTCGATGGCTGAAAATGCAGGCGTTCGCTGCCGCCATACTCGATTGACCCCTTCGGACGAGGAGCCCTCTATGTTGTTTCGATCCCGCGGTGTGACTGCCGCTGCGTTTTGCCTCGTGCTCCTCGTTCTGGCGTGCGGATTGCGTGCGGATGCGGCCGACGAAACCGTCACTGTCGACGCCGGGGTGCTGCATTTGACTGTCCCCAAGACCTGGCAGAGCGAGAAAGTCACCAACCGATTTCGCAGGGCCCAATTCAAGGTGCCCAAAGCCAAAGGGGACAGCGAAGACGCCGACTTTGTGGTCTACGATTTCGCGGGGGGTGGGGGCGGGGTGGATCCCAATATTCAGCGGTGGGTTCGGTCTTTCCAGCCAAACGGCCGAAAGGCGAAGGTCGTCACTGGGAAGTCGCCCCAGGGCGAATACGTGCTCGCCGACTTGGAGGGGACGTGGAACAAGCCAATCGGCCCGATGGTGGAGCAGCGAACGCAAGAGATGCCCAACGCCCGCGTCCTGAGCGTGATCCTCACCACGAAGGAAGGTAACTACTTTCTGAAGCTGACGGGTCCCAAGGCGACCGTCGGTGCCAACGTGGATGCGTTTCGCGCGTCGTTCGGCGGGGACGCCAAGACGGAAAAAACCCGCCCGATCGCGCAGGAGTAAGGCCGCTCACACCTGCAGCACGCCGGTGCGAAACGGTTCGTCGTCCGCGTGACGGGTGGCGACTTCCAGCGATTCGATCAGCGTGTCTCGCGTTTTGGCCGGCTCGATGATCTCGTCCACCCAGCCGCGAGCAGCTGAATAGCGTGGGTCGAGGCACGCGTCGTAAGCTTCGGTTACCTTGCTGCGGATTTCTTCCAACTCCGTCGCATCGATGGCGCGGCCCTGCTTCTTCATGGCGGCAATCGTCACGTCGAGCAGCGTCGACGCGGCCTGTGCCGAGCCCATCACCGCGTACTCAGCCGTCGGCCAGGCGAAAATGAATCGCGGATCGAAGGCCTTGCCGCACATCGCGTAGTTGCCAGCCCCGTAGCTGCCGCCTAAGACGATGGTGATTTTGGGAACGCGGCTATTGGAGATCGCGTTGACCACTTTGGCCCCGGCGCGAATGATGCCCGATTGTTCTGAATCGCGGCCCACCATGAAGCCGGAGACGTCCTGCAAAAACACTAGCGGCGTCCACGTCTGGTTGCAGTCCATGATGAAGCGGGCCATTTTGTCGGCGCTATCGTGATAGATCACGCCGCCGTATTGCAGTCCCTCTTTACGTGTCTTTTCGGGATGATGTTGATTGACGAGCACGCCGACGTCGAAGCCACCGATCCGCGCGTAGCCGCAAATCATCGTGCGTCCATAGTCGGCCTTGTACTCCTGGAAGCTGTCCGCGTCGACGATGCACGCGAGCAGGTCGCGCACTTCGTACGAGGCTTGCCGCTCTGGCGAGACGATCTGGTAAATCTCTTCGGGCGAGCGGGCCGGCGCGACGGGTGCCGCCCGACGAAACTGAGCAGCCCGAGGGTCGACGGGCAACATCGCGGCCAACGCGCGGACGCGAGCCAGGCCTGCGTCGTCGTCCGGTTCGCGAAAATCGATTGTGCCACTGACCGCGGCGTGCATCTTCGCGCCGCCCAGTTCTTCGTGCCCGACGTCCTGCCCGATCGCGCTTTTGACGAGTGCCGGACCGGCCAGATAGAGACCCGAACCTTCGGTCATGATCAGCTTGTCGCACAACACGGGAAGATAGCCGCCGCCGGCGACGCAGTTGCCCATGATGGCGGCGATCTGCGGGACGCCGAGAGCAGAAAGGACGGCGTTGTTGCGGAAGATGCGGCCGAAATCGTCTTCGTCGGGGAAGACATCTTCCTGCAACGGCAACATCACGCCGGCCGAATCGACCAGGTAAATCAACGGCAGCCGGTTGACGAGTGCGATCCGTTGGGCGCGCAGGACTTTCTTCACCGTCATCGGGAAGAACGAACCGGCCTTCACCGTCGCGTCGTTGACGACCAGCATGAACCGCCGTCCGGAAACGGTCCCCACGCCACACAGCACGCTTGCGGCCGGGGCAGGGCCCCATTCGCCATACATGCCCCAGGCGGAGAAGCGGCCGAACTCGAAGAACGAACTATCGGGATCGATCAGGCGGGCGACCCGCTCACGGGCGGTCAGGCGTTTTTTTTCGTGCTGGCGCTCGATCGCCTTGGGGCCGCCTCCCGCGGCAACCAGCGCCCGATCGTGGCGCAACGACTCGAGCAGCGGCTCCCAGGTGCGAACCTGTCGCGGCGAGGCGGCTTTGGCCGTGGGGGCTTTGGGATTCATGCGTCCGCTTGCGTGACAGCGCCTTCGCCGATGGCGACAACCGCTTCTTTCCCGAGGCGCTGGCAAAAGTCGCCGAACGATTCACCGTTCTGTCGCTTGTTCTTGAAGTAGGCCAGGAGGGGCACGAGGGAGGGGACGATTTCCTCGAGCGGAACCAGATCCTTATAGATGAAAGCCAGCCGCGTTCCCGTGCGGTTGCCCCCGACAAAGATCGTGTACTTATCCAACGTCTTGCCGACAAAACCGATGTCGGGCGTATAGGGGCGGGCGCAACCATTGGGGCAGCCGGTCATGTGCGTGGCGATTCGCTCGTTGGGGATGCCTAGGCGGCCCAACTCCGTTTCGATCTGGCTGATGAGTTGCGGCATCACGCGCTCCGATTCGGTGATCGACAGTCCGCACGTCGGAAACGCGGGACAAGCGATCGAGAGCCGTCGCAACGGCGATAGTTCGGCCGCGAGTTTTACGCCGTTGTCGATCAGGATCCGCTCGACGTTCGTCCGCTCGGACGGCTCGACATCGCAGAAGATGAGCGATTGCATCGGCGTCAATCGGCAGCGCATTCCGTACTTTTCCAGGAGCAGCCGGACGGCCGATTTGACGCGGAGATCGCCTTCGTCCTTCAGGCGGCCGCACTCGACGTTAACGCCGAGAAACAGCTTGCCGTCCCCTTGTTCGTGCCAGCCCATGTGATCGTCGACGTCGGTCACGTCGGCCGAATGCGGGTCGGCCAGGCTGTGTCCGAAATACTCCTCGACCTTCGCCTTGAATGCGGGGACGCCCCAGTTGGCGATGAGATACTTCAGGCGAGCGACTTTTCGGTCCTCACGGTTGCCGAAGTCTCGCTGCACCTTGACGATGGCCTCGGCGACGCCGACCACTTGCTCCGGCGTGACGAAAGCCAGGCGCTTCGCGACCGCGGGAAATGTCTTGTGGGCACTGGGCGTCACACCCATCCCGCCCCCCACGACCACGTTGTAGCCGACGATGCGGTCCTTCTCGACAATTGCGAGAAACCCCAGATCGTTGGAGTAGATCTCGACGCAATTGTCCTCGGGCAGCGCGAAGGCCGTCTTGAATTTTCGCGGCAGGTAACGCGCCCCGTAAATCGGCTCGTCAACCGGCTTGAACTCGGTCGCGTCGATTTGGTTTCCGTCGCCGTCCTTGAGCCAGATCTCGTAGTAGCCCGTCGTTCGTGGCTTGAGATGCTCGGCGACGCGGTCGGCCATCTCCTGCATCTCGCGGCGAATCGGATTGGCCGCATAGGGGGCCGGGCAGCACATCACGTTGCGCTCGACGTCGCCGCACGCGGCCAGCGTGGTGAGCATCGTGTGGTTGATGCCGCGGATCGTCTCGCGGAGGTGTTCTTTCACAACGCCGTGCAGCTGCAGCCCTTGCCGCGAGGTGATTCGCAACGTGCCGTTGCCGTAGCGCTCGCACAGGTCGAGTTCAGCCAGCAGTTGCTGAGCCGTCACCTTCCCGCCGGGCACGCGGGTACGGACCATGAACATGTACGCCTTGCCCTTGCGGGTGCCGTCGGCGTTTTTGTCTTTGCGATGGTCTTTGTCGTCCTGCTGGTAAGTGCCGTGGTGCTTGAGGAGTTTGGCGTTGTCTTCGATGAAGTTTTCGGAATCCTCGTTCAGTTCCTGCGCGATGGTGCCGCGGAGCTGGTGGCTCCCTTCTTTGAGGAATTCCTCCTTCGTGAACTTGGGCTCAGGGGCCGGGGCAGGAACTTCAGACATGGAGCACTCCGACGCGAGACGGTTGCGCGGGCCTGTGGCCGCCTCGCGCGGGACCGAGTATAGTTGGACCAGTCATCAGACGATAGGCGGGGCAAGCTGAGGCGGGCAACGGATTTGCAGTGGCGATCTTATAGTCTCTGGGATCGAACGGTTCTCTTCCTGACGACCGGACTGGGCATCGGACTCGTGCCCGTCATGCCGGGGACATTCGGCACGCTGTTGGGACTTCCGGTGGCTTGGGGGCTGAACTGGACCGGATGGCCGTTGGCGATCGAGTTACTGGCGATCGCGGCCCTCATTTTAGTAGGAATTCCCCTTTGCGGCCGGGCGGCTCGCCTGCTGGGAAAGACCGATCCCGGCTGCGTGGTCTTCGACGAGATTGCGGCCGTCCCTCTGGTATTCTTGCTGGAACGGATCACCTTCTCAACGGCAATTCTGGGGTTTATCTGGTTCCGTATTTTTGACATCACGAAGCCCTGGCCGGTTCGCCGTCTCGAGCGGCTGCCCGGCGGCCTGGGAATCATGATCGACGACGTGATGGCCGCCCTCTTTGCGGGAATCGCCTTGTGGCTGTCGCTGAAAGCCTGGCACGCGCTGCCTTGGAATGTGGCCTCAACTTGAGCGCCCGTGTCGTTTGAACCAGCGTCGTCTAAACTGACGCGACATCACACTCTCAAATGTCCACAGTTATTGGGAGACGCCCCTCGTGACTGCGCGGATCATCGACGGGAAGGCCATCGCCGAAAAAGTCCAAGCGGAGGTCGCCAAGCAAGCCGCCGAGTTCCGTGAGCAATCCGGAGTCGTTCCGCAGCTAGTCGCGATTTTGGTTGGTGACGATCCGGCCAGTGCCTCCTACGTGCGCGGGAAGAAGCGCGCCTGCGAACAAGCGGGCATGAAGAGCACCGTCCATACGTTGCCGGCATCTACCTCCGAACAAGAGCTGCTCGCGCTCGTTGAAAAGTGCAACGCCGATTCCGAGGTCCATGGCATCCTCGTGCAGCTGCCGCTGCCCAAACAGATTCAGACTCTGCGCGTGCTCGACGCAGTTTCGCCGCTCAAAGACGTCGACGCTTTTCATCCAGAGAACGTCGGCCGCATCGTGCAGGGACGCCCCCGCTTTCTTCCCTGCACGCCGCACGGTATTCAGCGTTTGCTCCTCGAATCGAACACCCAGACGGCGGGGGCGGAGGTTGTGGTGTTGGGACGTAGCGAGATCGTGGGCAAACCGATGGCCCTGATGCTCCTGCAAAAAGGGGCCGGAGCCGACGCGACGGTTACCGTCTGTCACAGTCGCACGCGCAACCTGCCCGAGGTCACGCGGCGGGCCGACATTCTGATCGCCGCGATCGGCTCACCGAAGTTTGTCACGGCCGATATGGTGAAGCCGGGGGCCGTAGTGATCGACGTCGGCATCAACCGAGTCGGCGACAAGCTGGTCGGCGACGTCGATTTCGAGGCCGCGAAGGAGGTCGCGTCGGCGATCACGCCCGTGCCGGGTGGCGTCGGCAAGATGACGATCGCCATGCTGCTAGCCAACACGTTGAAAGCGGCAAAGCTGTCCGCATTCGGAGAGAAGGGAGGCTGAGAGCATGCTGAACCGGCGCGAACTTTTGACGACGTTGTTGGCGGGTTGTGCCGGACAGTCGCTGGTCGCCGGGCGTCTGGCGGCCAATCAACCCGGGAACGGACTTGTCCGCGATTTTTCGATCGTCGAGCCGCTGATGCAGCGGTTCATCGAAGAACATCGAATTGCCGGCGCCTCGATGGCGATCGCCTACCAAGGCCGCCTCGTCTCCGATCGAGGCTACGGCCTGGCCGATGTCGCCACGCGACGGCCCGTCGAACCGCGAACGATGTTCAGTCTGGCCAGCGTCACCAAATCGATTACCGGCGTCGGCGCGCTCAAATTGGTCGAAGAGGGCAAGCTCGACCTGAATGCCCGAGTGGTGCAAGTCCTCCGCGACCTTCACCCTCCGCGCGGCGAGCGGATTGCCGATCCGCGTTTTCGCGAGATCACGGTGCATCAATTGCTCTTTCACGGCGGCGGACTGCAACACGATCTCCCCGGTAACGGCGATGACGAACGGGCCGAGGAACGCGGTTATCGGCAGCTGATGGAAAAGCCGTTGCTCTACGACCCGGGCACGGAGCATCGTTACTCGAATGCCGGGTTTATCGTGCTGCGGCTCGTGATCGAGCGTGTGTCCGGCCAAAGTTACGAGCCGTATATTCGTCAACACATCCTGCGACCGATGGGCATCGATCGGATGCACCTCGAGCTGGAACGCGGGTACGGCCCCGCGGAGACGCATCGCTATCTTCCCGGGGGGCAACGGCCGGCGCCGCGCAACGTGGGCAACTGGCTCGCGACGAGTGGCGAACTCGCTCGGTTTGCCGCCGCCGTCGCCGGCAGCGGAGGGGCCCCAACATTTTTGAGCCCCAAGATGACCGCCATCATGCTCGAATGTCCACCGTCGCTGAGGACTTCCGGCAAAGTAAAGCCGGACGGGCCACACGTTGGCCTCGGTTGGGACACTGCGGAGGTCTTTCCGAACGGCCGTTATCGCTTTTCAAAAAACGGCGGCAAACCGGGCGTTCAAGCTTGGCTCGAACACTTGCCGAGCGGCATCGATTGGGCCCTGTTTTTCAACACGGGCGCGCCGAAAGAGGGGCCCAGTCAGATGGGCGAGGCGCGGAAACGGATGTACGCGGCCTTCGAGCAAATTCTGGGGCGCGGCTGACGATGGGCTGCGCCCGGGCGCTGACGGACAATTTGGGAGAACCGGCGGGCTTACACCCGCCGC
>DASRXU010000219.1:0-3587 GCA_035687365.1 Planctomycetaceae bacterium
GAGCCAAGCGATCACGTTTGAGACCGTCGACTGCAACACGGTCTTGGTCCAAGCGCTTGCGAACCTGCACGCTTCGGTCGTCGAGTCAGGTGCGGTCATCACGTCCGATAGGCTCCCGACCCTATCTGGAAACGCCTCGCAATTGCTCCAACTCATTCAACATCTGCTCGGGAACGCGATCAAATACCGCAGCAAAGAACCGCCGACAGTGCACCTCGCCACTGAGCGAATCGACGGCGGCTGGCACGTCTTCGTGCGAGACAGCGGCATTGGGATCGCCCCTGCCCAGCACGAAAGGATTTTCGACATCTTCCACCGCCTGCATTCCCGAGAGCAGATCCCCGGATCGGGTGTGGGACTCGCGACGTGCAGAGCGATCGTCGAGCGGCATGGGGGCCGGATCTGGGTGGAGTCCCAGCCTGGGCAGGGCAGCGTTTTCCACTTCACGCTCCCTAGCGAACCCGCTGCAGCCACAGGCGCCTCTTCAGGATGACATCGGCCATCTTGGAATTTGGGCCGTTTGCAGTGTCATCAACTCAAGCCTTTTCCCAGACACTTGGAAAAACGACCGATAATTGCCGCCGTGACGGGCACCGGAAAGGAATCCATTTTTCGCCAAACGCTCCGCGTGCCGAAAACCCATACGCTATCGCGGAACCGCGTCCGGCGACGCCGGCCGATGAGCCGGTCAGGCGGAAGGCTTACGAACCGAGAGAACAGGTTTTGAGAGCGTCGGAATCCCAACCGCATGGTCGCCGTGCTCGCAGATCACCACTGCCCTCATTTCACAGAGGGCAGTTCGCGCAGAAGTTGCTTGAACTCGTCGCGGCTGCGAAGGGGGTCCAGGTCGCGGTCGCCGGCCGGCCCCGATTCTCGGATTTTGTCGAACTTGGCGTACCCTGCTTTAATCGCGCGGCGCAGAAGGTCGATCGACCGCGCCGCGTACGCATGGGCAGTTTCGGCCTTTTGTTTGTCCGACAAAGTCTGGTCCTTTGCCAGCCCGTCGAGAGCCGCAGAATAGACGCAAGCGCTATCGAAGACGAATTCGTTGAGCGGAGTGCCCGGCTTGACTAAGAGCTTCTCCGCAGCCTCAGTCCCTTCGCGGTGCTTACCCGACTTTGCCAGAATGGCGGCGCGGACGATGCCGAAGCTTTTTGGCTCGATTTTTTTCTCGAGCACCTCGTTGATGTCGGTCAGCGCCTCCGGAAAACGCTCGAGACGGTAGTAAATCACGCCCCGCATGCCCTGGCATAACGTCCCTCGCAGCCTAACGTCTGCGCTCGCCCGGCCCGACTTCTCCAGAGCCTGGCAATGGCCGACACCGTGGTCGAACAAAACCAACGCACTCGTCCATTCCTCGCGCTTGTAACGCAGCATGCCCAGCCCGAGATAGTTTGCGGCCTGCAACGCGGCAATCTGATCCGCGTCCTTACGATTGCTCTTCATCTTCGCCAGCATGCGGCTCGCTTCGCCGACGTCTTCCTCAACGTGACGAAGTGCTTCGTTCCGCTTGTCCGCAGGCAAATGATCGATCCTCGCAAGAATGACGGCGGCTTGATTACTGAGACAATTGGCCAGCACGAATCGGATCTCATCGTCGTGCGGAAAACGCAGGCCCATGCTGCGAAGAGGCCCCAGAGCCTCGCCCAGCGCGGCATTGGCTCGGTCCTTTTCGCCACGCAGAAAGCAGACCCGGCCGGCCTGTAACTTGCACTTGGCCGCCAGCAATTGGTACTCCAGAGTCCCCGGCTCCTCGGAGGAAAGGTTCTCGGCCAAAGCACCCGCTGCGACGAACTCCATCAGCGCCTTGTCGAGTTGACCTCTCCGGGCGTGAAGGTTGCCCTGGTTGTGATGCAGGATGGCCTCGACCCGTCGCAAACCTCGCTCTGTCGCTACCGTGTCTTTCTGGTCCGACTTCTTAACTGTCGGTAATGCCCGCACTTCCTGAATGACCGCACGGGCCTGATCCAGGTCCTTTTCCATTGCTGCGAAATCAGAACGACGTTCGCGAATCGTCGCGCGATCGTTGTAGAGCGTGGCCAATTGCAGCGCATACACGGGTTCCGCGGGAGCCAAGGAAGTCGCGCGCCGTTGGAGATCTAGGGCTCGTTCATAATCGCCTAGGGTCTGCTCGACGTTGCCGAGGGCGAGCTGAACGTCGGCCCGACCGCCATAAGCTTTGGCCAGGTTGCTAATTGTTTCGGCAGAAGGATCCTGTTCGACCAGGGATGTATAGGCCTGGATTGCCTCCTGGTACTTCTCGTTCGCGTGATCGATCTGACCGGTGTCGCGATCCAAAGTGGCCGCCTCGTAGGTCAGACGGGCCAAACGCTGTCGATGAAAGCGGTCGGTCAATTCAAGTTTCGTCAGGGTATCCCGCGATTTCTCGAACCAAGCGAGTGCGTCTTCCTTGCGTCCCCGTTCACTGTCGATCAGACCGTTGTGTTCGTAAGACTCCGCCTCCGCGATGCGAGCCGCTGTCTCTCGCTGTCGTCCCTCCTCGGCGCGGCGGTCCGCGTCCGCCTGCGCCTCGCGCTGGGCCGCGGCCGCCCGCGTGGCGAGGACAACCCACAACCCCACCGCGGCAACAACCGCCGCCGCGGTCACGCCAGTCGCGAGCGCGCGATGCTGACGAACGCGCCGCCGCGCCCGCGTGAACCACGGCTCCGGGTAGGCGGTCACCGGTTCGTCGGCCAGCCAGCGCTCGATATCGCTCGCCAAGGCAGCACACGATTGATAGCGATCTTTCGGCGACAAGCTCATCGCCTTGACGCAGATGGCATTCATCGCGGGCGGGACCGATTTGTTGCGATCACGGGGTGGCACAAAATCTCCGGACTGCACTTTCGCCAGCACGGCTCCGATCCCCGACGATTCGAACGGTTCCTTGCCCGTCAAAATCGTGTAGAGCGTTGCTCCGAGGCTGTAGACGTCGCTGGTCGGCCCGACGTCATCGATCCGCCCTTCGGATTGTTCGGGGCTCATGTAGCTCGGCGTTCCGATTGCCGAGCCGGGCAGTGTCTCGGAAGACCCGGACGCTGACGACGGAACGAGGGTCTGTTCGCCGGGCATCTCCTCCGGTTCGCGATGTCCCAACGCCTTGCACAGACCCCAATCCACGACCAGCGTCTCGCCGTACTTGCCGAGCATGATATTGCTCGGCTTGAGGTCGCGGTGGATCACGCCGCGGCTGTGCGCGTAGGCAATGGCGTTGCAGACCGCGATGAATCGAGTGAGCAACTGGCGCAGCTCGATGCGACGCTCGCCTTCTGAGCGCTGATCGGCTGCGTAAAACCGCTCGATGCCTTCTTTGAACGTCTGCCCTCGGATGAATCGCATCGCGTAATAGGGGCGCCCGTCAGAATCCATGCCCAAGCCGTACACGGGGACGATTCCCGGATGCTCCAAGCGACCCGTGATCTCGGCTTCGCGCAACAACCGCGCGCGACTGTCAGCATCATCGGTGTGCCGCTCATGCAGTCGCTTCAGTGCGACTTCCCGGTTGACTTCCCGATCTTGTGCGACAAAGACCTCGCCGAGGCCGCCCCAGGCGTGGGACCGCAAGATCTCAAAACGCTCGTCTGGCG
>DASRXU010000220.1:0-1587 GCA_035687365.1 Planctomycetaceae bacterium
GGCTAGATGGAAATACGGTACGGACGTGTCAAAGCCGATGGAATTCTCTGCATTCCGAAATTAGTGGCTTTGCCTGCTTAAATCAAGCGCAGATTTATGCAAACAGCGGTAGCAGGATGCGGCGCCTCCGGTTTTTTTGGACACAGATTTGGGGTAAAACGTGTGTTCCAAACTGGAGTGGTTGATGGTGAAGAGAGCTGATACGAATGGGGTTGCGCCAGAGGCGCTGGAAGGAGCGCGTAGCGCGACTGGAAGCGCCTCTGGCGCGGCCGAAGTCAAACGCTGGTCGACCGGCCGCAAACGTGGCGTGGTCCTTCGGTTGTTGCGCGGCGAACCGGTCGACGCCGTGTCCCGTGAAGTTGGTGTGACGATCGCCGAGCTCGAGCAATGGCGTGAGCTGGCACTGGCCGGCATGGAGGCTGGTCTGAAGGCACGGACCAGCGATCCGCTGGAAGCCCGGCTCAATGACGCTGTGCGGCGCGTTGGCGAGCTGTCCATGGAAAACGAGATCCTGCGCAAGGAGCGTGAACTGCAGGCCCGTCGCCCTTTGACCGGTCGGAGATCGTCGACATGAGCCACGCGATCTCCGTCAGTGCGAACAAGCCCTTTGGATTGCAACGGGTCTGCCAGGTGCTCGACTTCCCTCGCTCGACGATCTATGCCGTGCGTGCGAGGACAGCGGCCAACGTGTCGATCATCCCGGCTCGCCGTGGCCCGAAGCCGAAAATGTCCGATGCCGACCTGCTGACGGCCATTCGCGCCGATCTGGCGGCTTCGCCCTTCAAGGGCGAGGGGCATCGAAAGGTCTGGGCACGGCTGCGCATCCTGCACGACATCCGGGTCTCCCGGACCCGCGTGTTGCGGCTGATGCGCGAGCACAGTTTGCTTTCGCCGCACCGTCAGGCGAGAGGCGAGCCCAACCTTCACGACGGCCGGATCACGACGGATCGCCCGAATGAGATGTGGGGCACTGACGGCGTACGCATCGCGACCGTGGACGACGGCATGGTGTGGATCTTCTCGGCGGTCGATCACTGCGACGGCATGTGCACCGGCATTCATGCCGCGAAAATCGGTGACCGTTTCGCCGCCCTCGAGCCGATCTCCCAGGGGCTGCTGGGCGAGTTTGGCTCAGTAGCCGCCGACGCGGGACGCGGGTTGTCACTGCGCATGGATCACGGTTCGCAATACACCTCGGATGACTTCCGCGACCAGATCAGATTCTGGGGCATCGCGCCGAGCTACGCCTTCGTCGCCGAACCGCAGACCAACGGCGTCGCCGAGCGGTTCAACCGGACAATGAAGGAGCAAGCGATTCATGGACGCATCTTCAACAATCTGGAGGAAGTTCGTGCCGCCGCCATCGCATTCAAGGATCGATACAATCGCGACTGGCGTCTTGAAAAGTTGGGCTTCAAATCACCCCTTGAAGCCCGTCAGGACCAACTGATGAAGCTGGCCGCCTGAGCTGCAAAAGCGTGTCCAAACAACCGGAGCCGGTACAAAGGTCATTCAGGACGTCGCCGACGGCAAGCTCAAGCCGTGGCGCGCGGCAGAACGGCTCAGGCTGACGACGCGGCAGATCCG
>DASRXU010000221.1:0-31572 GCA_035687365.1 Planctomycetaceae bacterium
CACGTGGTGCAACCGGCGGATGCCCGTTTGACGGCAGACGTCGAGCACGTGCTGCGTGCCGTGCAAATTCGATCGCCACGGTTCGCCCTCGGTGCCCGCGGCCTGAAAGGTGAGGCTGGCCGCGTTGTGCAGGGCGACGTCACAGTCCCGGGCGATCCAACGCAGATCGGCCGCGTCGAGTCCCAAGTTTTCCTCGGTGAGATCACCTTCGAGGACGACCGGCCTGGGGAATACGCAGCCGCACTCCTCTTCCCAGCGATCGAGCAGAGCTTCGACGCGTTGGTAGGCCGACGCCTTGCGGGAGGAGCGGACCAAAAGGGCCAGCTTGGTGCCGCGAGTCAGCAGATCGCGAACCAGATATTCGCCGAGCAGCCCCGTGCCGCCCGTGAGAAGGAGGTACCCCATAGCGCCCCGTGCGTGACAGAGGGGGCCTCCTTGCGCGAAAAACTCGAGCGCCTGTTTCCGTTCGCTCGCGGCTTTGCCGTCCAATGCTGATTCAATTGGTCGGCATCGGCGCGTCTCACTCTACGCGCCACTGGTTCGATTATCAAGAAAGTGTGAAGGCTGTCCGGCTTGCGAATGTTTTGGATCGGTCCGGCAACCGATCTGGTCTGTTCCGGCGGAATCGATCTTCGAAAGTCCTCCGCCTGTTCCAGTTGAATCAAGTCCTCGACTGCCGCGGATGAGTTGCAAACCGACGGCCGGCGACCGAGAATTCGACATCGTTGATGGGACGCGCGGTCCGTGAGCCCTTTGGAGCACGGTAGCCGCCGCGGCAAGAATGGCCGACGCAGGGATGTCTGGCGAGAGATGCCTGCCGTACGGACGTCTGGCAAAAAATGACAGTGCGGCCGTCTCGCGCCGAATGAAAGGCGCGATCAATCCGATCACTCCGCTTTCTCGGCACCGATGCCGCAGAACCGGTCGTTCCCGCCCGTTAAGGAAGGCCGAAACAGCTTCGCGAACCGCTGCGTGCGAGTCTTGCGCTCTGCCGGGACCGTCTCGCTAGGAATGGTGCGGCAAATCGTTTCGTCCGTAGATTGCGGCGTGCGATTCTGCCGAGCATTTATTGAGCCCGATCAGTCTTGGCGCGCGTTCTCGCGATTTCCGCGAATGAAACGTTTGAGCGCCGGCGACTGGTCGGAACGGAATTCCCCCATGGCAGTCGGAAATTTCGCCGGCACGCGGCACCGAAGACGACGCACGATCCTGAGGGAATCCCCCTTGGCGCAAGCACCCAGCTTTTCGCCGCCCCAAACCTTGGGGGCGCGCCTGCCGGCGCGGCCGGCCGTGCGCCGGGGCGAGATCGTGCGCAAGACCATCCACATGCTGCCGGGCGTGGTCCCTTTCGCAATGTTCTTGGCTCCGCATCCGCACCCACTGCCGTGGTACTCGCTGGTCGTCGTCACCGTTCTGACCGCCCTGCTCACGCTGGTTTACATCGCGTCGAAAAAAATTGTCCAACGGCCCGGTGAGCGTGACTTCTACAGCACGTGTCTCAGTTATCCGGCCTGCATCCTCGGGATGCTGTTGGTCTTTCCACAACACCCGGAATTCGTCTGCGCCTTGGTGGTGATCCTGGCGCTCGGCGATGGATCGGCCTGCCTGGGCGGCAAATTCTTCGGAGGCCGAAAACTCCCCTGGAACTCGGACAAGACCTGGGCGGGCACGGCTTGTTTCATTGCCGTTGCGGCACCGGTCGCCACCATCGCTTACTTTCTCGAGGCCAACGTGAATTCACTCGCCGCCTGGGGCGACGGCGGACCCATCGCGGTGCCGCTGGCCATGGCGGCAGCTTGTGGAGTCGCTGCCACGCTCGTTGCCTCTTTGGCCGAATCTTGGAAGTCCAAGCTCACGGACAATCTGCGCGTGGGCTTGGCGGCCGGAGTGACCCTCATTGCCACGCACTATCTCTGCGCGGGATGGTTCTTGGCCTGAACTGCGCTGACCGCCGAGGCTTTGGGTGACCAAGCGCCTGGCGTCGCCGACGGAACCTTGGCGAATCGCTCCGTTCCTTTCAGCCGGCGCTCGAGCGACTTGAGCCAACCGAAGCGCTCGGGTGGCAGCGAATGAGTGGGAGGTCGAATTCCCGCCGCGTCCAATTGCGCGTACGAATTGGCGAGAGCGGCCAAGTATTGTTCGTAGATTGCCAGCCCGGCCTCGCCCACGTCATAGAACTTGAACAGCCGCGCCCGCCGGTCGGCGACCAATCGCAATCCGTGGAAGTGATAGAACACGGGCTCGAGGCGGGGCCGACCCTGTTCCGCACCTTGTTGAGCGAAGTGCCGCACGTTCCACGGAGCGAGCGTCTTCTCGATCTGTCGCACGATGTGGACGCGGTCCCCAAACAGCGTCGGCCACTGGTCGAGATAAACCTGGTCGCCGAATTTCCCGTCTTCATAACGCGCGAAGCACCACTCCAAGCACCGCTCTTGCCACCAGCGCATTACCTCGTGGGCGCAGTCGGATCGGTCGAACGTCAAGAACTGCACGCAGAAGCGGCCGCTATCGTGCGAACGATCGTACTCGGAAGCGTAAGCATGTTCGGTGATGAGTACGTTCTTCCCCGACTGATCGAGTTCGTCGAGCAGAATCCGCGGATCGGCCAGAAAGAAGACGTCGGCGTCGAGGTATGTCGCGCGCAGCGCGGTCGGATCGCGATCGAAGACGGCTTGCGCCGTGAACGGAGTCAGCGTCCAACAGTATTCCGCGCGGGTGCGGCCCACCTTGACGGCCAACAACTCGGGCGACTCGATGGAGGACAGCGGAATGACCGTCAGATCCGGTAGGGCGAGCTGCCCGAGATATCGCTCCACTTCGGTGTCGATCGCCACGACCCACAACCGAAACGGCCGGGCCTGCGACACGAGCGACTGATACAAGGCCAGCCCGATCGGCAAAAAGGAATCGTCGAACAGGGTGACGAAATGTTCGCGCGGCGGTCCGGCGTTCGCATCGTTTGACGCAGCGCTCACGTCGCACCTTTGAGGTACGGTCGAGCTCCGGCCCATTTCCCGATCGCGGCAATCACGCGGTCGACATCGGCATCGTTGAGCTGCGGGAACATCGGCAGGCTGAGAACTTCTCGACAGAGCGCTTCTGTTTGAGTCAGCGCGCCCAAGGTAAGTCTTCGATCGCTATACGCAGGCTGCAAGTGGACCGCAACGGGATAATGGATGCCCGTCAGAATCGCGCGACTGGACAAATAGGTGGCAAGTTCGTCCCGCGCGCGCGTGCGGACCACGTACTGATGAAACACGTGATCAACGTCGCGCGCAGCCGTCGGCAATTCGAGGCCAAGCTTCGCCAGGCCGGCCGAGTAGCGGGCGGCAATCGAGCGGCGGCGATCGTTGTCCGTGTCCAAGCGCCGCAATTTGACGCCCAGAATGACCGCCTGCAGCGCGTCGAGACGCGAATTCAGCCCGGGCGAGGCGCTGATGTACCGTTGCTGCCAGCCGTACTCGCGCAATGCGAATAGGCGTTTTTGCAGCTCGGCATCGTTCGTGGCCACCAGTCCCCCGTCGCCGAACGCACCGAGATTCTTGGTCGGGTAGAGGCTGAAGGCCGCCAGGTCTCCGAATGTGCCCGTGCGCTGGCTGCCGATCCGTGCGCCGTGCGATTGGGCACAGTCTTCGATCACGCGCAAGCCGTGTCGTCGCGACACGTCGAGGATCGCTGGCATGTCGGCCGGATGTCCGTACAAATGGACTGGAATCACGGCCGCGATTCGGCAGCCGTCAATTTCCGGTCCGCTCTCGAGAACGGCTTCGATGGCGGTCGCCGTGATCGTGTACGTCTTCGGATCGACGTCGATCATCACCGGTCGGGCCCCGCCCTGCTCGATGGCGGCGATAGTCGCAACCGCCGTGTGTGAGGGAGCGATGACGGCTTGCCCCGCGCCGATTTCCAGAGCCCGCAGGGCCAACTCGATCGCGTCGGTGCCGCTGGCGACGCCGACGCAATGTTTCGCGCCGAGGTAGGCCGCGAACTGTTGCTCAAATTGCGCGACGGGCTCGCCCAGGATGTAGCGGCCGCTCTCGAGCAGTTCCGTAATGGCCGTGTCGATGTTCGCCTTTTGGGCCGCGTAGGAAGCGCCCGGGTTGGCCTGAGGAATCGTGGGTCCGTCGGTCATCGCGTTAACGGTAATGGTCCAAGTTGTGACGGAAGAACTCGAGCGTGCGACTGAGGCCGTCCCTCAACTTCACCTTCGGCTGCCAGCCCAACGTGCGGCGGATGAGCCCATCGTCGGCGTAGTAGTCGCCAATGTCGATTCGCTTGCGCTCGGCCGGAAATTCGCGCTGCACGAACTGGCCCCGACCGTTGAGCTCGACGAGCAAACGGGCCAAATCGACGAGGGAGGTGACTTCCCCCCCACCCAGGTTGAAGACTTGCCCGGCCGCCTCGGGCCGCGCGGCCGCGAGCAGGAGCGCTTCGACGCAGTCGTCGACGAAGGTGAAGTCGCGGAGCTGTTGACCGCCCCAAACCTCGAACGGCTGGCCTTCGAGCAACAGGCGAATCCACACGCCCACGAAAGTTTGCCGCGCGTCTTTGATTCGCATTCGCGGCCCGTAAGTGTTCGTCAGTCGCAACACACACGCCGGCAGTTGGTACACATCGTGGTACAGGCGATGATAAAACTCGCCGGCCAGCTTGTTGATGCCATTGACGTCGACGGGCCGCAGCGGATGTCGTTCGTCGACGGGAAGCTGATCAGGTCGGCCGTAGATTTGCCGCGTGCTGGCAAACACGATCCGCGCCTTTGGGTTGAATTGCCGGCACGTTTCCAAAATCGAAAGCTGCGCTCGGCAATTGATATCGAGGTCTGTGAAAGGATCCTCCATCGAGTCGAGATGACTGGTTTGTCCGGCGAGATTGAACAGGAAATCCTGCCCCGTGACATGCGTGCGCAGACTGTACGGATCGCGGACGTCGGAGATGTTCACCTGCAGGCGGTCTTCGAGGCCGTCGATGTTGAAGCGATGCCCGCCGTATTGGGGCACCAGGCTATCGACCAGCGTGACGTGCGCGCCGAGGTCGACGAGCCGTCGGGCGAGGTTCGATCCGATGAATCCGAGTCCGCCAGTAATCAGAACCTTGGCGCCCGAAAAGCGGCCGAAGTCAGATTCTGCGGGGCCGCGCTCATTCACAGGCAACTCGTGCTTCCGTCTGCATCTTTAGGCGAGCCGCCAGCGTAAGCTGGCGGTGTTTCGACCTTGTTTCAAATCTCAGTTTCGCAAAGCAACGCTGCCCTCACTCCCCGCGCTGGCCGGGAGGCGGGCCCTTCAACACCCGGCGGGCCATCGACCGCAATCCGCGGAGGCCGATTCTCACTCGGTGCCCCGCCTCGCTCCGCTTCAGTTTCTTGCGAATGATCCGTTCCGACTCGCGAGCCAATTCCGCAAACACCGGCTGCGAAGTCGCCGCGCTCGCTCGGCGCGCCAAGTCGAGGGCAAATCCGTATTGTTCGCGCGTCGACGCAATCACCCAGCCGAGCAGCCAGTCTCGCTTGGAGAATCCCACGCCGCCGAGAAAGGTGTTCAAATAGGTCATCTCGCCCCAGCCGGGTGCGGGGCGAAGTACTGTCGAAAGCAGCCCCGTCCGGCCTTCTTCCAAGCGTCCCGCCTCTTCTGGGGACATTCTCAGCGTACCACGGATGTCGAGGTCGCACAGCCAAAACTCAGGCCGATCCATCGCGGCCAATACAGTCGACAGTTTGTCTTCTCCTTCGTAGGCGTTGATGATGCCCGGCTCGAATTCGACCGCCAGCACACGAAGGCAAAGGGCCTCCCCTAAGCTTTGGAACAATCGCAGGTCGGTCCCTTGCGAGTCGCTCTTGAACCAGTCGACCCGCGAGACGTTCGCCTCGTGCAGGGCCTTTTGCAGTCCGATACAGGGGACGCGCACCGTACGTTCGACGTCGAACAGCCGGGCGAAGTTCCAGTCGCCGAGCGCAGCGGCATCCGGCCACAGCCGACTCGAACAACCGGGCGAGCGCGTGAGGTGGAATTCGGCTTCGCTCACCTCGTCCGCGGCCGCCGCTGCCGGGATCACGTGCAGCCGGCGATAGCCGGAGGTTTCGGCGTGCACGGCCGCCATCGCCCGCGAATCGGGATCGAAGGCGATGCAGATCGAGTAGGGTGCCAGCGCCTTCCACTTGGCGTTCGTGCCCCCCGAGGCGCCGACCTCGATCAGCACGGGTGGTTCGGCAACAAATTCGGGGCCTGACAAGATGCGGTCGACAAGTTCCAAGGCGAGGTCTCTCAAGCCGGCGCGCGGCGCTCGAACAGCAGGCCCGTATCATGGGCGATTAATCCATCGACGTGAATCGCCCCCGCCAGGGCTTCGAACTCGTCCACCAGTCGATATTGCGGCACAAAGTGACTCAAGACACGCTCACGGTTGAGGATCCAGGCCGGATAGCTGACCCGAAAGCCATAAATTGACGGCGGCACGCTTTGGACCGTGAGGCGATCGTCGGCTGCCCACAACGGAGTGCGATCGAGGATTACGTGAGCCAACTTCGCCTCGGCAACTTCGCGGAGCATCGCGTGCGGGTCTTCGAGGTACGGCAGCACGCCCGAGACTATGGCCACGTCGACCGACCCGGCTGCCAGGCACGATCGCAGGTCGGGGAAAAACCGCAGCTGCTCGGTCTGAAACCGTTCGACGCCGCACGCGACGAAGGCCGGCTGCTCCACGACGTTCCACTGCAACGAAGCGACTCCCTCGAGCATCCCGCGACATTGGAAGTAGGTACTTCCCAGCGCTCCGCCAATGTCGACGACGTTCAGCGTGCCGCCGTTCTGCAGCGCGGCCCGCAGCAAACCCATCAGTAACGGGTAGGAGTGTTCAATTTTGTCGAACAACACCGAGTCGCGTTCGTAGGCTGCCTCGCCTCGCGCGACCTTGAGCTGCGCTTGCGCGACGCGTTCGACGATGGCGGGTGCGTCATAGCCGTCGGAGTGACGCCGAGCTTGTTCCCACGTCTCAAAATTCCCCGAGTAGCTGACGGCGCCGTTAGTAGTAGCTCCGCGCAGCGCCCGTCGAAGATGGGGCGGGATCCAGTCAGCCAACCAGTGCTTGAGGCCTGCTCTCATGCGGAGATCACGACGCGACAGCCAGAGAGGATCACCCGGCCAGGAACGCGGAGAAGCCAAGAACTCTGAGAAACCAGAGAAACGGGGCAAAAATCTACGATAACCCGCCCGTTTTGCCCCAGCAAGCAGCCCCTTGGAACCGCGCGACGAGGCGACCTCGCCGCGCGGGAGCAGCGTGGTTTGCGAAAATCTCGCGGTCAGATCCTGTCCCTCGCGCGATGCAAGGAGTGCTTAGTCGCACTATGTTTCGCATCCCACGGAATCCGCAAAATTTGCGCGAACTTATGCGTTGAAGTTGCTTCGTCAATCTGTATAGTGGGCGCTCCAGGTGAATTCTATCGATTGAGTTGAATTCGCCGACCATGCTGACTTGCCGGGTTAGCGAGACGGGGACAAAGGGCTGGCACGGGTGCTTTGGTCGGAAAACGGTGTCACGGGCTGGCGCCGACACCACGCTTCGGTACCAGGACGTCGCTGCAAGCAGGTCGCACGGACAGACAGGGCTTCGCGTTTCCTCGAACCAGATTGCTTCAGCTAAGGAGGGGAGTTCGGATGATCAAGTCGAGATGGTTCTGCGGCCTGGCTTTGAGCGCAGTTTTAGCGCTCGCGACGAATCAAGCCGTCGCTCGCCACCACTCACACGGCTCGTACGGGAGCTGTGGTTCGTCAGGTGGCTCGTACGGTTCCTATGGATCGTCAGGTGGTGGGTCGTCGGGTGGATCGTCAGGGGGTTCTTACGGCTCACATGGTTCACACGGGTCGCATGGTTCACACGGCTCGAGTGGCGGCTCTTATGGCTCACACGGCTCGCACGGTTCCAGCGGTGGCGGTTCTTGGGGATCGCATGGATCCAGCGGCGGCAGCTCGGGCGGTTCTTACGGCTCGTACGGCAGCTCAGGCGGCACGATGACGACGAGCGTCGAGACTCCGACGATGTCGGTCGCCTCCGACGCGCGCGGACATCTCACCGTCAGCGTTCCGGCAGACGCCATGGTCTATCTCTGCGACCAGCCGATGACGATCACCGGTCCGGTGCGCGAGTATGTCATTCCTGACCTGATTCCGGGGAAAGAATATCGCTACCCGGTGCGAGTCGAAGTGACGCGAGCCGGCCAGTTGTACCGCGCTTCGGCTGAGCCGCGGATTCAAGCCGGGCAACAGTTGAGTTTGGCATTCAGCGATGCCGCGGCCAAGCCGCAAGCGGTCGCCAGCAACTGAACCCAGCTACCTCCGGCGCTGGCCCGATTTTTGGCCACCGCGAGATTCGGTTACAGTCTGATTCGGGAAGGGAAGCTCGTGTAGCTTCCCTTCCCACGTTTGTTTTGTTCGCCAGTTCTTTTTGTTTGTGAAGGCTGCGCCCGGTCGGTTCCTCGGCCCGGGTCCACGGCGCAGGACTTGTTGAGCCCCGGCACATGTCCCCACGGCGCCCGCTACTCTCCGCAATCGCGCCCCTTGTGCCACCTGGCGTGGTCCGCGTTGTGCGCCGTTGGGGTCGCCCGGTTGGATTTGTGCTGGTCAACGTCTGGCTGGTCTACCACTTGGTGGCGATCATTCTGGCCCCATGGTCTGTGCCGCCGGCTTCCCGCCTGGTGCAGAATTCCTGGCGAGCTGTCGGGGCCTACGATCAGCTGCTGTTCCTGAATCACGGCTACCATTATTTCGCTCCCGAGCCGGGCAATAGCACGCTGCTGTCTTACGTCTTGGAAATGCCCGACGGATCGTTGCGAACGGGTCGGATTCCCAATCGCGACATCCATCCACGGCTCTTGTACCATCGCCACTTCATGCTGACGGAGTACCTGGCCTCCGACGACCTGTCGCCTGCACTCCGCCAAGAACTCGTGAAGGCCATGGCGCGAGAACTGTGTCGCGAGAACCAGGCGCACCGCGTGACTCTTTCGCGAGTCAGTCATCGTCTGCCGACGATGGAATTTGTCCGGGCCGGCGGCGCGTTGGATGATCCCGAAAGCTACACGGAGGAACCGCTCGGCACTTTTTCGTCCGACGAACTCTGACCTGATGCCATGAACTTCGCCCAGCGCATTCTCCAATGGCCAGGTTCACACCGGCTCCGCAACGGCGCCCGCCGGCGGGCGCTCGCTCTCTACGATCCGTGGCGACAGTTCTGGTTCACACCGGCCGACCCAACTCCCCTCGCGGTGATGCGGATCCTGTTCGGCGGCATGCTGCTCTATACCCAGTTTGTGTGGGGCCTGAACCTCGAAGGGTTCGTCGGTGCCGACGGTTGGCAGGGTTCGACCTTGGTGCGGACGTTGCAGAGCGATCAATTCGCCTGGTCGTTCTGGTGGTGGATTCCGCACGGATTGCATTTCACCGCCCATCTCTTGTGTCTGGTCATTCTGACGCTCTTCATGCTGGGTGCCTACACGCCAGTGACGTCGGTCTTGGCGTATTTGATCACAATCTCCTACTCCAGCCGGGCGCCGATGGCCAACTACGGCCTCGATCAGATCAACGGACTAGCCGCGCTCTATCTGGCGATCGGCCCGAGCGGCAGCCGCTTGTCGATTGATCGGTGGCGCCTGCGCTATCGCGCGGCCCGAAAGCAGTTCTCGCTAGGACGAGAGCCGGTCGTCATGCCTGTCGAACCCTCGGCGCGGGCCAACCTGGCGTTGCGTCTGGTGCAGGTTCATCTATGCGTGATCTACGTCTTCGCCTGCCTCTCGAAGTTGCAAGGAGAAAGTTGGTGGAGCGGCACGGCCATCTGGCAGGCCGTCTCGAACCTCGAGTATCAGTCGCGCGACGTGACCTGGCTGGCCTGGTATCCCTGGCTGGTCAACCTGCTCACTCATGTGACGATCGCGTGGGAGATGACCTTTTGGGCCCTCGTTTGGCGACCGATGCTTCGCCCGTTCGTGCTCGCGGTGGGAACCGCGATTCACCTGGGGATCGGCGCCTTTATGGGAATGTGGACGTTTGGCCTGGCGGTGATCTTCGCTTACGTGGCCTTTATCCCCGGCCGCCAAATCTCGGCGATCTTGCGCCGCGCTGCTCAGTTGACGGTCCCGCTTTTGCGTTCACTCCACGCCGTGCCCGATTCGTCAGCGAGTATCCGCGCGAGGGCGGCCTGGTTTGCGCTGGGTCTCGACACTGGTGATCGAGAACGGACCGATCGAGAACCGGCCGAAGAGCGCAGTCCATCACCGATGAGAGAGCCGTCGCTTGTGCCGACGCCGGTCGTGGCTGAGGTTGTGCCTTCTCCTATTGCGGAGGCTCCGCACACGACCGTCGCACCTCTCAATGGCAAATCGCGCGGTCGAGCCGACCTGTTGCCGACGCGGCCCAGTGTGCTGTTGATCGAAGGCCGCTTGAAGCGGCAGGCCGAGGTGCAGGAGTATTTTCTCAAGCACGGCTTTCGCTGCTCGGTCGCCTCCGAGCTGCATCAAGCCCGGTCGATGCTGGCGGTGATCGATTTCGATGTTTTGGTCGTCACCTCGTCGTGGTTTCTCGAGCACGAGCTGAGCGAGTTCCACGACGCCTTGATCGGCGGCGGCCCGGCGTTGCCAGCGAGCGTACTTTTGGTGGGCTCTCCTCAGGGACGAAGCGACGCTCAAGGCTTTCAAGAATCCCCGCGACATCGTGTGCTCGTCGGCAGTTTGAGCCTGCGCGAGTTGCGGCTCCTGGTGCTCGAAGTGCTGGGGCTGACAGAGGAGTCGCTCGCACCCTTCGTCGCCCGGCCGACGCGCTCGAAAAACGGCCGGCATCCCGCGCCTTCGGCGCCTGCAACCGTCGAAGCCAGCCCGTCGCCGCAGCCGGCCACTCACGATTCACCCTCCGTCTCGGACGGTAATGGATCACCTTCATGATGCGAACTCATTTGTCTCGAAAGCGACTCTTGCCAAAACAGCGTGAGCGCAAGAGCTGGGTGGCACTGGCGGCTTGTCCGCCAGTGTCTTGTTCCCACGTTCCAAAAAGGAACACTGGCGGACGAGCCGCCAGTGCCACCCGACTAACCAGTGCCACCCGATTAATTTGGACGCCTCTCTTGTGCGCTCTCTTGATTGTCGGCTGCGCCGAATCGTCGGAGTCGCCGGAAGTCCTCGTCGAGCGCGGCCATCTGATGGAGAGCCGCGGAAAACTGGACGACGCCGTCGATGCGTACACGCGGGCTCTCGCTCGGCGGCCCGACGATGCCACGATTTATTACGACCGCGGCGTGGCATTCGGGCGGCAGGGCCGCTGGGACGACGCCATTGCCGATTACACACGGGCCATCGAGCACGACGCTGGGATGGCCAAGGCCTACAACAATCGGGCGGCCGCCCACGCGCACGAGCGGCGCTTCGAGGCGGCCGTCGCCGATTTCAGTAAGTCGATCAACCTCGACTCGAAGAGCGCGCTCTCGTTTCGCAACCGTGGATTGGCCTATCACGACCTGGGACAGGTCGCGCCGTCGATTGAAGACTACACCGTCGCCATCCGCCTCGACCCCAACGATTTTGCGAACCGCTTCGAGCGAGGCAACGTCTATCTCGACGCCGGCGACTACGCGAAAGCCATTGCCGACTTCGACCAGGCCATCACTCTCGATGCGAAGCACGCGTCCGCCTGGCTCAATCGGGGAGAAGCACATCGCCGTTTGGGGCATACGAAGCAGTCAGAGGCCGACATCGCACAGGCGCGGCGGCTCGATCCCAATCAGAAGCCGACCGAATTTGCGCACGCTATGCCGGAGAAGCCGTTGGCGTCCACTCCCTTGGCCCCCACATCGGACGTCGGCCCCCGGCAAGATCGCGCGGTTGTCGTCGCGTCTGAGTTCCTGCGATCGCAAGGTTACACCATCGAGAAATCGCCTGCGTCGAAGCCGTTTCCGCTGGTTGCCCGCAAAGGGGATCAGAAGTTCTCCGTGCGGGTCCAATCGCCTGCCGAGGGAGAGCCGCTACGTTTCACCCGCGACGATCTCGACCAGATGTCCCGCCCCGGAGATCCAGCCGCACTCGTGGTCGTGGGCCAGCTGACTCCGCCCGCTTCGCCCGGCCAACCCTATACGGGTGGCACGGTCGTCAAGTTTGTCGAGAACTGGAAAGCCGTCCGCGACAAGCTTGTGCCAGTGGTGTTCGAGTTTCCTTTGCAGTGAGCGACAGCCGCTTCGGAACGGCCGCGAGTTGGACTGCTATCAAGACTTTCAGCCTTGGAGACCCAACCACCGGGTTGGACCTCCAAGGCTGATTGACTCTTTCTGCACTAAGGGATCATCGACTTCGATCAAGTCGGCCTACTTGCAGCAAGGTTTAACACACGGCGGTGCACAAGTGTTGCAAGTCGCCACGGCACAGACCGGGGCCACGGCAACTTTGACATCGATGCACTTCGGCACCATTTGGCAGACCGACACCGGCACGGTGCAAGTCTCACGAACCGGGACGCAAACCGTCTCGTGGCAAATCTTCTTCTCGGCAACCGTACGGCAAATCGTTTCCAGGTACTTCTCGGTCTTCTGCCGGGGCACCATCACGGTTTCCTTCACGCAGCGAGTCCGCTCCCGAGGAACCATTTCGCAAACCGGCACGAGCTTGGTCCGGGTTTCCTTCCGGCAGAGCGTGACCGGGTACTGATAGCATTCCCGGGTCGGAACGATCTCGCAGACCTTTTCGCAACGGGTGCGGAACTCGGTCCGCTCACGCTTCACTTCGTATTCGTAAGGAACTTCGACTCGTCTGTGCTCGGTCACCGTGTAGGTTTCGCACTTCGCAACCATCTTCGGCACCCAAATCCGCTTCGAGCAGACCGGGACCGCACACGGCTTGCAAACCGGTTTGCACGCCGTCTTGCAACCGCAGCCACACGGCTTGACCGGAGCACACGGACGAACCGGAGCACAGACCGCACACGTAGACACCGTCTCCCAACATCCCCGGTCGACCATCACGGTTCGGGTCCGAGTGACAGGGAAGCACTTCACGATGGTCTTCGTGCCACACTTCTTTTCGCAATAAGGAATGGTCACGGGGTACTTGCGCTCGATCTCTTTCCAAATCTTCTTCGGGACCATGCGAGTGCCCGTACGCATCTCGGTGTAAGGGACGTCAACCGTGTAGCACTTCTCGATGTTCCGAGTCACAGGCACCATTTCCGTGTACGTCTCCTGACGCGTGCGTACGACAGGCACCATCACCGTGCAGGTGCGGGTCCGCTCGACCGTTTCAGGAACTCGACGAAGCACGGTCACCTCTTTTTCGCGGCACTCCTTTTTGAGCACGGTCCTTTCGATTGTGCGGTTCTGAGTCACCATTTGCGGCACCATGACGGTTCGTCGTTCGGTGCGAAGTTCGCACCCGCAGAGCGGCACGCACTGGCAGATCGGCGTCGCGCAGGGTCTACATTTGGGGGCGCAACAGTCGCCGGCGAAGGCCAGGGGGCTCGCCGAGAACTGAGCGCAAGTTGTTACAACAAAAGCAATTGTCGATAGCGTGATCGTTTGAATCTTGAACATGGGAAGTCCTCCTCCGGACGGTGTTTTTTGTGGGATTGTTTCAGTCGGACGTCGCCCAGTTATGGCGGGCTAACCACGTCCTTAGGCTTTTCTGAGCGTGGAAATTCCGAGGTTGTTACTGCGGAGTCGTGGCTGCCTGTCGGGGCTAGATGCCGGGCTCTTACCCTTTGCTGCATATCGACTTATAATCCGATTGACGGACCTTTTGATTGAGCGAAACCCCCACATGCAATCCGTGCCCAGCGTGGCTACGCCCTCTCGGTCCCTCCGAGGAACCCTGCGCCAGTTCGTCGAGGACGTGAGCTGTGCGGGCCGCATCGCCCGCGGGATGTTTCGTTATTCGCGCACCGGGACCACGCCCTCCGACGCGTACCACAGCCTGATTCACCTGTACTGCCGGACGAATGGCCGCTCGAACGACTTCTTGCACGCGTTGGCTCGGCGTCGCTTTCCCCAGGCCGACCTGCCCGCGGCCCGCGGCGTGTTGGGCGACCTGAGTTCGGCCGACGTCAAACGGATCGTGGCGGACATCCGCGAGAACGGTTTCATCCGCCCGGCCGAACGGTTGCCCGCCGAGGTTTGTCAGCGGTTGTCCGCGTTCTCACTGCGGACAGAGGCGACGCTGACGCCCGCCCGTAAAGAGGGGCCGTCCCGCGCGGTCTACGATCCCGCGCGGCCGATCGCCGAGGGATACCGCTTCGACGAAGCGACGGTCGTCGAGCAGCCCGACATTCAGGCGCTGATGGCCGATCCGTCGCTGTTGGCTGTCGCGCAGGCTTACTTGGGCTGCTTGCCCGTGTTGAGTTCTGTGGTCATGCTCTGGAGCACGCCGGCCCGCCTGGCCGAAAATGCGCGCGAAGAGCTGGCCCAGATGTACCACTTCGACATGGATCGATTGAAGTGGTTGAAGTTTTTCTTCTACCTCACCGAGGTGACGTCCGAGCGCGGGCCGCACTGCTTCATCGCCAAGTCGCACCGCACAGGACGCCAATTGCCGGCCCTCTTGGCCCGCGGATATGTCCGCTATCCCGACCAGGAGCTGGAGCCCTACTTCCCCGCGGCCGACCGCATCGAGCTGACGGGGCCTGCGGGGACGCTGTTTGCCGTCGATACGCGGGGCTATCACAAGGGGATCACGCCGCGCACGGGCGATCGCCTGATGCTCCAACTGGAGTTCTGCGACATGCTGTTCGGCGCGCCCTACTCGAGGCCGCCGTTCCCCACGACGCGGATCCCCGAACTCGAATCGCGGCGGCGGGACTTTCCGCGCGTCTACTCGCGCTACCAATAGTCCCCGTGGCAACCGCTGGCAAATTTATGGGCGGTTCAGCAGCTCGATGGCGGCGCTCAGGCCGGCCCAGTAGTTCGTCTCGTTGATCGAAGAATCGCCGCCCGCAAATGGGGACGAGCCTTCATCGGTCCCCCCTTCGGCCGCGTGCGGAGGCGCCTGCACGGGATGCTGCGTGGCAGCTTGCGTGGGGGCGACCTTAGTGACCTTGAGCGAGATCGAGGACGAGCTGCTCAAGTTATCGAGGAGGTCCTTGGCAGTCAGCTTGATCGAAGCGGATCCCGCGTACTTGGCTGTCGGCGTGAATGTCAGTCCGTCCAAGGCGGCCATCACACTACTGAGCGAACCGACGATCGTCATCGATGCTTTGTTGTTGCCGCCCGCGGTGAACGTGAGGCCGGCGGTCGTCGCCAGGCTGAGAGTTCCGTGCCCGGTGCTGAGCGCCAATTGCACGTTGCCCCCTGCCGAGTCGACGATTCCGATCGAATTGCTCGTGGCCGACGAAAACGTGAGCGAGGTGTTTTGCGCCAACGATGAGGGCGCCGGCATGCTGAACGTGGGATGCGAATTGACGGCGATATTGATCGTTGCCGAGCCGGTCAGTTGGTCGCCGAGATCCTTGATCGACAACCCGATCGAGGCCGCCCCCGCGTAGCCGGAAGTTGGCGTGAAGACCAGGCCGTTGAGCGCGGCATTGAGCCTCGCGATTGTTCCCGTGACTGTGACCGACGCCGAGTTGTTGGCGCCCGTCACCAGCTTCAGCCCGCTCATCGTCGAGAATTTCACCTTGCCGTGGGCGGCTGTCAGCGTCAGCTGCACGGCGCTGCCGCCCGCCGCCGCGTCGGCGACGGTGATGGGGTCTCCCTTGGCGGCGGAGAAAGCCTGCGTCGTGTTCTGATTGACGTGAGCCGATGCCGGGGCAGTAATCGTCGGCGCCGGCTTCACCGAGATGGCGACCGAGTGCGAGGCGGAGAGACTGTCGCCCGGATCGTTGAGTGAAAGCGAGAGTGAATCCGCTCCGCTGAAGCCTGAGTTCGGTGCGTAGATCATTCCGCTGAGCGCGGCGTTCAAGCTGCTCAGCGTGCCGGCGACTGTCATCGACGCGGAGCCATTCGCTCCCGACGTCACGCTCAAACCGTTGGTGGACGCCAGCGTCAGCGTGCCGCTACTGACCGACAGAGTGAGCGAGTCGCTGTTGTTGCCGGCCTGCGAGTCAGACAACGTGATGGCATCGTTGCCGGCCGACGAAAACGTGAGCGAGCCGTGTTGCATCACGCTGGCTGAAGTCGGAGCGCTGACGCCCGGCGGCTGCACCACTCCGTAACCGGCAAGCGCCGGAACTAGCAGGTTGGCGATCGGTGTGCCGCGGCCCGTTACCAGGTCGTAACCAGCGGTCGCATTGTAGGTCCCGTTGCTACCCGTCGTGATGTCGCGGAAGTCAGAGGCGGACAGGTTATACAGAGCGGGCAGCGTTTGAGTGGCTCCGTCGAGCGCGGCTTTTCCCTGCAGCGCGCGGCCCTGATCGGCGATCGCCACCAGTCCGGCGAACATCGGGCACGAAAGACTGGTCCCGCCGACCTGGAACCAACCGCCTGAGAACGTGTCGAGTACATACACGCCCGAGTTCGGATCTGCATCCATCGAAACGTCGGGCACCGTGCGGCGCGTCGTGCTGGTCCCGTTGACGTTACCCACCTGGTAACTCGGCTGCGACTCGAGGGCGCTGATGCCGCCGCCACTCCCGGACCAGGCACTCTCACCGAGATAATTTCCGCTCGAATCGATCGAGAGCGTCGTTCCACCGACAGCGACGACATTCGGAGACAGGGCCGGATAGCCCGAAGGCGCCCCGCTGTCGCCGGTGCTGGCGAGGAACGTGACACCGGGATGCCCCGAGGGCGTCGTGAAGTACGAATCCGCGCCCGTTTCGCCGCCGAACTCGCCTCCCGACCAACTCATGGAAACAACAGATACGCCGGTCGTGTTGGCCGCGGTGCTCACCGCCTGCAGCAAATCACCAAACGAATTGGAATTAGCCTCGAACAGGATGATGTTGGCTTGGGGAGCGATGGAATGGGCCCACTCGACGTCGAGCGATTCCTCAACGTCCCAGCCATTCACAGCGGAGTTTGCGGGGAGGGACGTCCCGCCGGTCTCGTTGAGCACTTTAAAGGTGGGGCCGGTCGTTCCGTTGAACGCTTGCAAGCCAAAATTGCTGTTAAAGGCGGCCGCATCGGCAATGATGTTGGGATCGTTGTAGGCGTCGACGATGGCGATGGTCTGACCCGTGCCGTCGCCGGCGACGCCGCCCAGTGAGATCTGATTGACGCCATAGGCTTGGCGCATCTGGGCCGGCGTAACGGGGCCTGCGTTGGCGGGAGTGACGTTGGGCGTCCCACCGTGACTCGAACCCGAGGCGCTAGCGGACCCGCTCTCGATGACAAAGCTCGGAGTGGCGACCGAGGCGCTGAGCAGCAGGCGGTCCTCGAGGGATTCCAGGACCCCGACGCAGGCCACCTGCTGCCTTTGGCCGCATGGTTGCTGTCGACCAGCCCCCGGCCGCCGACGAGCACCCCGGTTCCGATTTCGCGAGCGGGGCGAGCTATTCGACCCTGAGCGTGATTCGGGATCCTCCGGCGGGGCAAGCGTTCCGGGTCGCCCGTTCAAAAACGCGTCGGCAAACCCGTTGAAATGCCACATGCAGCCAGTCCTCACACAGAGTCGAAAGCGCGAAGCTTCGGCTCTGAAAGCCTAGGTCATGCCGAGGGTGCGGCAATTCGCGAGATGTGGGAAAAGCGGGTCTTTCGCAGTTGTATTTCGGCAACGTTGGTCCGGGCATTTCGGCTTGTTTGGGTAGTCCGGAGTGTTCGGAGCAATCGGATTTTTCAGGGTCTTCTGGCACAGACGGTCTTGTCCCAACTCTTGTTTTTCACTAAGTTTCCCGCCCATGGCCGCGTCCCCGCCGTCCCACACGCAGCGGCCCAAACCCATCGTGACCCACCTCCTCCTCTCCTTTTCCAGAGCAACTTCTCGAAGTCGATCGTCAGGCAAGGAAGCCGACATGGGACGGTGCACCGTCATCGGATGGGCATGCGCAGCCGGCGTGTTGTGTTGTTGGGGATGTTCGGCGCCGAAAAGCTTCAGCCCCATGGGCTGGATGCAGGGCTCGACCACCACTTCCACGACCGCCGCCAAGGATCCGGCCAACCCGCTCAAGGGCTCCGATTCGAGCGGCTCCGGCTCCTCAACGCCTGCTGGCGATAGCTCGACCGGATCCGCGTCGACCGGATCGTCAGACAAAGCCGCCTCGGGGGGCGGATTCAAGGCGGCAGCCATCGATCCGGCTTTGCGCAAGTTGATGGAAGACGAACTGCAGTCCGAGCCGGCCGACAAACGGCAGCAACTCATGGCCGACTGGTCGAAGTTCGATCCCGCGTTCATCCGCGAGCTAGTCGAGAACCATAAAATGGCGCGCGAGCTGGCGGAGAGCCACCGCGCCGGCAAGGACAGCAGCGGTGGTTGGGATGGCACCGGCAACGGCGGTGGCGCAGTGAAGACCGCGACGCATGACCAATCGCCCCAGACGCCCGTCTTCGACGATCCCTCGGCGCCCATTGATTCGGTGCTACACCCGCGCTCGGCCGCCGCCACTCCCACTACTACTGCCACTAATAGTGCCACCGCTACTAATACGGCGACTGGCGTCCGACCGACGACGGCCGTCGCGTCGAGTGCCGTCAGTCCGTGGGATGATCCGCCCAGTACGCCGTCTCAATCGTCGCGACCACCCGCTGCTCCGCTGACCTCTCAGGCTCAACCGCCGGGCGCGCCGGCCGTGGCCGCTACAGCCTCGGCGTCGCCCGCTCGGACGGCCACCAAATCCGATATCTGGGATTTCGGAGGCACGTCGCCCAGTCCAGCGCCCGGCAACCAACGGGTCGTCGCGACTCCTGGCACAAGCGGCGAGAAGCCCGACCAGCCCGCTGCGACGTCGGCGACTTTGTCGAGCACGCCACCGGCGACTGCTTCCGCTCCCAAAGCGGACGCCTTTGCCGACTTGACGCCGATCAATACCGATCCGGCTCCTACCCCGGGTCGACTCCAAACGACAAACACTCTAGCGCCTCGATCCGCGACGCCGGGATCGGCTCAGCCCGCGGTTCCCAACCCGTTTGGCGAGGGACCTGCGAGTCAGCCAGGCGGGGCTGCACCTCCCAACGTAGTCGCCGGCATGCCCTCGGGCCGCGGTGGACCGGGCTCGGTGGTCCAGACGGCCAGTGCGGCTGTCGAAGGCTCAGGCGTCGGTCTGGCGTCTGCGACGACGCCTTCGAATCCGCCCAACGGTTTCGAGTCCGAGCAACCCGTGAAGCTCAGCTTGCCGGTCGACGTTCCGGAAGGCCAAGTGGTCGCCGCGTCGGACCCCGGCACGAACGCACCGCGTGCGGCGCAGGCGTCGGCAACGGGCCGCCCGACTTCCGATGCGCCCCCCTCCACGACAACTCCTGCACCACCGGCGTCTGGACTGGCCAGCCTCCCGAGCCGTCTTTTGGGAGCGATCAATCCGCTGCCCGGGGCGGGTGGTTCACGCAACATCTCACTGCCGGCCAACTGGCATGACGAGCTGCAAAAGATTGTCAGCGTTGCCGCGTCAGATGCCGGCCAAACGTCGGTCGGCAATTCCGACCCCGAAAAACTCGCGTACATTCAGAAGCAAGTTAATCTGCGGATGCTGTACCTCCTCTCGGGACAACCGACTCGAGCGCTAGAGCCGATCCCCGGTTTGGAAGGCGCCGACCAGGAATTCTGGCAGCAAGTCTTCTGGGGCATGTCGAGCTATTTCGATCGTTCGACCATTGCCGATCCGCGAGACCGCGCCACGCAAACGATCGCTCAACTTCGAGTGGCTGTGAACAAGCTCCAGGAAAAATCGAAACTCGAGCTGCGGAACGTTTCGTTCTGCAACAAGATCGAAAACTACGGACGCTACGAGCGGTTCAAGCGGGATGAATTCACCGCGG
Organism: Planctomycetaceae bacterium; assembly: GCA_035687365.1. Lineage (GTDB taxonomy): Bacteria > Planctomycetota > Planctomycetia > Planctomycetales > Planctomycetaceae > DASPSM01. Next base: position 19,858 of record DASRXU010000221.1, read on the forward strand.
GACAACCCGTGCTGCTGTACGCGGAAGTCGAGAACTTCAAGAGCGAGCAGGTCACCGAGGGATACCGTGCGATTCTCAAATCGACGATCGAGATCTTCGACACCCGCGGAACGCTGGTGCAAAAGATGCCCTTCGCGGCCAACGAAGATCAGTGCGCAAGCCCGCGCCGCGACTACTACAACAGCTATGAGTTTGCGATTCCCCGGGAGATCTCCCTGGGACCGCACACGCTCAAGCTGACGGTCGAAGACCAGCTCAGCCAGAAGGTGGCTTCCTACACGGTCAACTTCACCGTGAAGTAGCGGGATTCACCGTGAAGAGCGGAGCCTGACGTGGCTCTGCCGAACCTGCAGCCCAGCGGCTGTGTCTCAGCGCCGTGCGCCCTTTCCAGCGGCTCCCCGGCCAAACCGGGATTGTGCATTGCCGTGCGGGTGATGAAAATCGGGGCGCCCGAGTCGATCGCGCGCAAACCGCAGTCCGAGGTGATCCTTGAAGTCCGGATCCCAGCTTGAAGTCGTCAACAGCGCTTGCCCGCTCGACTGTCCGGACAGTTGCAGTCTCGATGTCACGATTCGCGACGGGCGCGTGGAATCGCTCAACGGAAATCATCTCAACCCGATTACGGCCGGCTACATCTGTGGCAAGGTGCGACACTTCGCCGAACTCATGTACGGGGCCGACCGCGTGCTGTATCCCGCCGTACGTTCTGGCTCCAAAGGGAGCGGCGAATTCCGTCGCGTGAGTTGGGACGAGGCCTTGGAGTTGGTCGCCGGCCGCCTGGCCGAGATTCGCGACCAGTTCGGCGGCGAGGCGATTCTTCCCTACTGTTACGGAGGGTCCAACGGCTGGCTGACACAAAACGGGTTGGACGCGCGGCTCTTCCATCGCCTGGGAGCCTCCCGGCTGGCCCGCACGCTGTGTGCGATGCCCGCGTCAACGGCGACGGCAGGACTCTACGGCCGAATGCCGGGCGTGGCTTATGAAGATTACCCGGCCGCCCGGCTGATCGTGCTGTGGGGCGTCAATCCGGCCGTGACCGGAATTCACTTGGCGCCCTTCCTGCGGCAAGCGCAAGCCAACGGGGCGAAGCTCGTCGTCGTCGACCCCCGTCGCACGCAGTTTGCGCGGCAGGCCGACCTGCATTTGGCGGCCCGACCGGGCACCGACCTGCCGGTTGCTTTGGCGATGATTCGTTGGCTCTTCGACACGGGTCGCGCCGACCTCGATTTTCTCGCGAAACACGCCCGCAATTGGGAACAGCTTCGCGAGCGCAGCCAACCGTGGACATTCGAACGAGCGGCTGACGTAGCGGGAGTTTCGGCCGACCAAATCGCCGCGCTGGCGCGGCTCTATGCCGATTCTCAGCCGGCCGTCATTCGCTGCGGTTGGGGCATCGAGCGGAACGTGAACGGCGGCTCGGCCATCGCGGCCGTCCTGGCATTGCCTGCCGTCGCGGGAAAATTTGGAGTCGCCGGCGGCGGATTCACGATGAGTCAGTCGGCCGCCTGGGACGTCGATCCGATGGCCGGGGCGGCGGCCTCTGCGCCGGCCACGCGTCTCATCAATATGAATCTGTTGGGCGAAACGCTGCGGCCCGAGTTCCAACCGCCCGTTCGCGCCCTGTTCGTCTACAACTGCAACCCGGTGGCGACGGCTCCGGAACAGAACAAGATTCGCGAAGGCTTGTTGCGGGAAGATTTGTTTACGATCGTCCACGAGCAGGTTCTGACCGACACGGCCCTGTATGCCGACGTGCTGTTACCGGCGACTACGTTTCTCGAGCACGACGAAGCGCGTCGCGGCTACGGGGCGATGCTCGCTCAATTCACGCGGCCGGTCGTCGAGCCGGCGGGAGAGGCCCGTTCGAATCATTGGCTCTTCGGCACGCTGTGTCAGCGCTTGGGCCTCAATCAACCCGGCGATCCCCAGACGTCAGAAGAAATGGTCGAGGCCATCGTCGCCACGTCGTCAGGTGCCAAGAGTCTGGCCGAGTCGTTGGCGGCGACCGGTCGCGCGAATCCCCCGTGCGGCACGCGACCGATCCCCTTTGTCGACGTGTTCCCGGGAACAGTCGACCGTCGGGTTGATCTGTGCCCCGAAACGCTCGATCGCCAGACGTCGCGGGGCCTTTACACGTATCACACGATCGCGACTCGCGAAGAATTTCCCCTCACTTTGATTTCTCCTTCGACGTCGAAGGCCATTTCCTCCACGCTCTATCAACTCGTCCGCGACACGGTGCCGGTCGAGATCGATCCGCAGGACGCCCAAGAACGCCGAATTGCCGACGGCGACACCGTGCGAATGTTCAACAAGTCGGGCGAAGTTCTCTGCACGGCGAAGCTCAGTGGCGAACTGCGACCCGGTTTGGCCTCGCTGCCCAAAGGCCTGTGGGCTCGCCACACGCACAACGGACAGACGGCGAACGCCCTGGCCCCCGACACGCTTTCCGATCTCGGCGCGGGCGCGTGTTTCAACGACACGCGCGTGCAGATCGAACGGGTGTGATTGGAGCAGTGTGGCCGGGGCGCCTCGCGCAGCGGAAGCCCCGGACTCTTCGACCGACGTATCACAGCGAGTGCACCCTCCATCGGGGGCTTCCGCTGCGCGGGGCGCCCCCGCTACACAGCTGTGTCACTCCAACAACCGGCGCGACGCTGCGAACCCCGCTCGTTGACTTGGTTTTTTGGGGGCCGTATTCTGGACTGGCTCACCAATCTGGCAATGGCTTGTCGCGGTTTGCCGCGCAGATCGGCGTTGCTGTCGGACATCTTGAGGCAAGGAAATTCGATCATGCGCTGGTCGATGCATGGCACGTTCTCCCCGTTTGCTCTCGCGGTGGCTTGGGCCGCGCTGTGTCTGGCCGGTTGTGAGGACGGAGCCAAACCGACAACGCCCGCCCCGTCGGAAACGGTGAATGAGAAGCCCGACACTGATAAGTCTGGTACTGGGAAAACGTCCCGCGCCGCAGCGTCCGCCGACGCCAAGAAAAACTTCAAGCGGATCATCATCCTGCAGAATGAGAACTCTCCCTTCTGGGATGCCGCCCGAGCCGGATTGCAGGATGCCGAGAACGATCTGAAGTTGAGGCAGTCGGGGCTGCGAGCCGTGCTGGAAGTCAACAATTCGGGCGCGGCCGGACAGGTGGAGAAGCTGCAGCAATTCGGCACCCAACCCGACATCGTCGGGCTCGGCATCTCGGCCGTCGACGCGGACAACGTGGCCGTCGTGGAAGAGCTTCGCAAGCTGCAAAAGAAGGGTGTCAAGATCGTCACCATCGACTCGGACGTCGATCGCGACAAGTTTCGCGATTGCCGCTTCGCCTTTATCGGGACCGAGAATCTGTTGGGCGGCCGCGAGCTGGGCGCCTGTGCGGCAGGATTGCGTCCGACCGGCGGCGGCTACGTGACATTCGTCGGCCACAAGGGGGCCCAAAATGCCATCGAGCGAATCCGCGGATTCAAAGAGGGGGCGGGGCCGAAGTTCCAATTGCTCGACACGATGACCGACGGCACCGATCGTCCCCAGGCTCGAGAAAACGTCCGCAACGCCATCCAGAATCACAAAGGCAAACTCACCACGCTGGTCGGCATCTGGTCATACAATGCGCCGGCCATCACCGATGTTGTGAAAGAACTCGGCGTGCGCAAGGACTACACGATCGTGGTGTTCGATGCCGAGCCGATCGCCATTCAGGAAATCGCCGCTGGCAACATCGACGCGATGGTCGTCCAGAACCCGTACGAAATGGGCTATCAAGGCGTCCGCTTGCTCAAAGCCCTCCACGATCAAGACAAGAATATCGTGCAAATGATGCTGCCCCATCACGGCCAGCCCGACGGGGATCTGTACGACACGGGTTTGAAAATCGTCGTTCCCGACGAGAAATCGCCGCTCAATCCGGGCTTGTTCGGGCCGAAGACCGAGTTTCTGACGCTCGGCAAATTCAAAACCTGGCTCAACAAGTACCGCCTCGAAGGGTCCTAGGGCACCGCTCTAACTGAACTGACGCTAGGACCCATGGCTGATCTTCAAGCGGCCCGGCGCGATCCGCTACGCCTGTTTCGCCGACACGAATTCGGTTTGCTGCTGGCGATTCTGCTCGTCGTCGGCGTGACGACGCTTTTCGATTCGCAGCACAACTACTTTCACGATCCCTGGCGCAACGCCCGCGAGATCATGCGACAAACGTCGCTGTTGGGCATTTTCGCGCTCGGCTCCGCCGTGGTGATCATTTCCGGCGGGATCGATCTTTCCTCCGGCTCCGTCATCTGCTTCAGCGGCACGATCTGCGCCACGTTCTTGCTGCTCCTGGCACCCGATCGCATGCACGGCGGCGAGGCAGTCATCGGGCTCCCAGTATTGGCTGTGGCCATCGTCGGTACGCTGATCATCGGTTTTTTGATCGGCAGCTTGCACGCGTGGCTGATTACGGCGATCCGCCTGCCGCCATTCATTGCCACGCTGGCGACTCTCGTCGGCTTGCGGAGTTTCGCTTGGGCTATCTGCGAGAACGTCACCCAAGCCACGCTCGGCGGACGCAGCAGCCAGATCCAAATCTACGATGAGCGGTTTCGCTACCTCGCCACGTCGGTCTGGATTCCCGCGGTCCTATTTGTGGTTTTCGCCCTGGCGGCGTGGGTGATGCTCAGTCGAACGGTCTTGGGCCGTCACCTCTATGCGCTTGGCGGGAATGAAGAGGCGGCTCGATTGAGCGGCGTGCGCATCGATCGGCTGAGGTGGTTTGCCTATTGCTTTAGCGCGGTCCTCTCGTCGATCGCCGGCATCCTTTATATCTGCGAAGTGAGCGTGGCCGACCCGACGACGCTAGGTTTGGGTTACGAACTCAATGCGATCGCCGCGGCGGTCGTTGGCGGCTGCAGTTTGCAAGGTGGTGTCGGCACCATCGGTGGAACCGTGCTGGGCACGATCTTCCTGCGAACCGTGATCGACGGTGTGGCCAAAGTCATCAAGACCGGCTCGAGAGTTTACGAAGGACTGATCGTCGGGCTGGTCGTCGTCTTCGCTGTGGCCTTCAGCCAGACCGCACGCCTCCGCGGGCGCGAAGGATTCTTTGCCGGGGCCCTGGGCTTCGTGGCGGCGATCAATCTGGCCCTGATCTTCGGCGTGATTATGGTGCTGGTCGGGCCGACGCTCGCCGAAGGTTGGACGACTTTGGATGGGCCGATCTTGGGCGCCTGGGCCGGTGCCTCGATCCTTGCAATGCTCTTGGTGCTGCGCAGTCGGCTCGGTGCTCAGAGTCGGTGGATCGGCACGCTCGGCGTGGCCGTCGTCCTCATTGGGATCTACTTTGGCTTGGATCGCGGCGTTCCACTTTACCGGCTGCACGCGGCGAGGGCGTCCGTCCAGGCGGCCGGCGGCAAGATTGACATGCACGCAGCCGAAGGCGTGCGGGTTGACCTCGGCGGAACGCAGGTCGACGACGCGACACTGAAACAACTGGCTGATCGATTGCAGGCGCTGCACGTCGCCGACTTGTCGCTCGCCCGCACGAAGGTCACTGATGACGGCATCGGTGTGATCGGCGGCCTCACCACGCTCAAGCGGCTCGATCTCTCTGGCACTCAGGTGACGCGCGCCGGAACCCGGTCCGTGACTCGCCTGCTTCCCGACGTCGAAGTGATCCAATGAGCAATCGCCCCGTGGCCGACTCACCATTGATCTCCATCGAAAACGTGACGAAGACCTTTCCGGGCGTCGTCGCGCTGGACGGCGTCACGTTCGATGTGCGAGCCGGCCACTTTCATGCCGTCGTCGGGGAGAATGGCGCGGGCAAAAGCACGCTGATGAAGATCCTGTCCGGCGTCATCACCGAGTTCGAAGGAACGCTGCGAATCGCCGGCGAACAAGTCCACTTCGCCAATACCCGCAAAGCCGAGGCGGCCGGCATCTCCATCATCCACCAGGAATTGAATCTCGTCGAAGATCTGTCGGCGGCGGCCAACGTCTTCTTGGGTCGCGAACGCCGCACGGCGCTGGGGCTGCTCGACGATCGGGCCATGCAGCGGGCGGCCGCCACGCTGTTTGCCGAATTGGAATGCAACATTCCCCCCGATCAGCCCGTGCGCCAGCTGCGCGTGGGCGATCAGCAACTAGTCGAGATCGCCAAAGCTCTCTCACAGGACGCGTCGATCCTGATCATGGACGAGCCGACCAGCGCGCTCACCGAATCGGAAGTCGAACGCCTATTCCGGATCATCGAACGGCTGCTCGCTCGCGGAGTGACTATCGTCTACATCTCCCACAAGCTGGACGAAGTCTTTCGCCGCTCGGATCGCATCACCGTCTTACGCGATGGTCGGCATGTGAAGACCATGGCCCGATCCGAAACGAGTCCGCGCGAGCTAACGCATCTGATGGTCGGGCGTGAGATCAGCAGTTTTCATCAGTCGGCGGGCCGCTCGGCGCGTGAAGTGGTGCTGAGCGTCTCGTCACTTTCGCTTCCATGGACCGGACACGCCCGCTCGTGGCGGCTGAAAGACGTCAGTTTTGAATTGCGGCGCGGCGAGGTGCTGGGAGTGGCAGGTTTGATGGGAGCCGGCCGCACCGAACTGCTGGAGTGTCTGTTCGGCACTTCGGCCGAGGCGCCGGTGGGGCGGATTGTGCTCGCGGGCCAAGAAGTTCACTTCGCGTCGCCGGCCGACGCCAAGCGGGCGGGTGTGGCCCTCGTCACCGAGGATCGCAAACGCCTCGGCCTCTTTCCGCAGCTCAACGTCCGCGAAAACATCACCATCTGTATGCTCGAGGAAGCCGCCACGGCTAACGTGATCTCCGGCCGCAAGGAGCGCGAGGCCGCGCGGGAATCGATCTCGCTATTGAGCATCAAGACCCCCGGCACCGAATCGGCGATCACCGGCCTGAGCGGTGGCAACCAGCAAAAGGCCATCATCGCCCGCTGGCTGCGCACGCGGCCCAAAGTGCTGCTCTTGGACGATCCGACTCGCGGCGTGGACGTCGGGGCGAAAGCCGAACTCTATCGCGTGATCGACGGCCTGTGCCGAGAGGGGCTGGGAATTATCGTGACGTCGAGCGAGCTACCCGAATTGATCGCGCTGTGCGATCGGATCCTCGTCTTGTGCGAGGGACGTCTGACGGGAACCTTCCAACGCGCCGAGTTCACCGAGCAGGCACTGATGGAAGCGGCCACGCGTCGCGAATAATCAGACTTGTGCGACGGAGTTTCTCGCAATCCTCTGCTACTTGCGCCGTGCTGGCTGGCTCGCGACCAGCGCGCGTTGGTAGTCCAAGAACGTGACCCGCTTGAGGCTGCCCTGCGTCTGCAAGCTGTCCCATTGCCGCACCAGTTCACGGTCGCGGTCGTTGAGTTCCCAGTAGATGCGGTGCATGGCCTTGATACTGGGCGCCTCGCCGCTGGTAAAGTTGAAATTCACTTGGATCGGAACCAGGTTCGCCTCACGCAGCGCGGCATCGAGGGCCAGTCGCTGATCGGGCAGAATTCCTCCGGGGTTCAAGACATAATTCAGCCGGCAGATCCAGTCCGCATAATTCAAGTAAGCGAACACGTGCGTCGGAGTCGGCGTAGTCGCCCCCAGCACCTGGTAGTTGAAAAACTTGCTTCTCAAGTCGACCTCGGGCCCCGAACTTGTCTGAATGACCTGCTTGTCGAATTGAGGATTGAACTGGAAGAGGATCTGTTCGACGACATTCTGATCGGCTTTCGGATCGGCCTGGATTCTCTGCAAGCGGTCGTTGAGTGTTTGCCGGGCGATGCCGAGCATGCGATTGATTTCGTCGATGTGCACTTCGGTCAACTTCCGCTGCCGCGTGCTGATGAGGGCAAACTGCCCATGCGACGGATCGAAGATAATCAGCTCACCCAAATCGGGGATAAAGTCGTAAGTCTTGCCCGCGTGAAACAGCGTGATGCTACGCATCAGTTCTTTGGGCTCGGAGCGGCCGACCGCGAAGAGCGTCGTCTCGACATGAAAGTCCTGGGCCGTCGCCCGGACCGAAAAAAGACTTCCCAGAAGCAGCAGGCCGGCCGCGAGAGATTTGAGAACGAAGAACCGGGAAGCACGCATGGCGATCGATCCTTCCAGCAATCAAATGTGGACGGGGAGATGGGAGGCAGGCAGGTGCAAACGGGGCAGGTGGAAACAGGCTGGGAGCCGGAGCCGGAGCGGCGATTCGGCAACCGAGCGTGAAGCAAACGGAGGGGAGGCAGGCGTGAGGTCGCGAAACTTAGCCGCGCGAACCGGCGACAACAAGCCGAGCCGGCCCGAATCCTGCCCGCTGTGCCCCCGAAATTCGGCCTGATTTCAAAGTCCGGCAGACCCTGCCGATCCGCTGTCCCTCTTCCATCCTCTCCCATTCTGATGGGAGAGGGCCGGAGTGAGGGCGGCCTTTTTTCTTCTAAGCTCGCGAAATCTCGCGAGGTGTGGCTTTGCGGCCCGCCAACTGTTCCCCCAACTCGCGGCCATATGCGAAGAGGGCCGGCGTCCCGCCGGTGTGCACGAAGACGACGTGATCCTGCGGCGTCAACCGGCCGCGACGGACGTCGTCGAGCAAGGCGCTCATCGCCTTCCCCGTGTAAACGGGATCGAGCAGAATCCCCTCCGTGCGTGCCAGCAGGCTGATCGCGTCGAAAACCGCTTCCGTCAGTTTGCCGTAACCGGGGGCGATGTAATCGAGCGTGACGTCGATATCGGATGGCGCGAGTTGTGTGCCGAGATCGAGTTTCTTAGAGACCTCGTTCGCAATGTCCGCCATGTCGCTCGGAATGTCCCACTCCCAGCGGACGTAGGCCACGTTCCGCACGGGCGATGTCTGCCCGAGCGCCCGACACCCCAGCGTCAGCCCGGCTCCCGTCGACCCGGAAGACGACACATAGATAGCAGCGGGCACAAAACCGGCCGCGGTAGACTGTTCGAAGATCTCCGCCGCGCACTCGACGTAACTGATCGCCGCCAAGGGAGTGACAACGTGACGGTCCCAGCGAAAGACCTTGCGCCCTTGGTCCTGGAAGCGAGTGGCCGCGTCGATGATTCGCCGATTCAGATCCTTGCCCATACCGGCATCGACGATCTCGTAGCTCGCGCCGAATAGGTTGTCGAGCAGGAAGTTACCTTCGAGCGGCACCGGTTCATCACGCGGCGGCCCGGTCAGCACCAGGTGGCAATCGAGCCCCGCCTTCGCACAAGCGGCCGCGGTTTGCCGACAGTTGTTGCTTTGAATCAGCCCGCCCCAGACGAACAGATCGGCCCCTCGAGACAGCGCTTCAGCCATCACGAACTCATTGTGCCGGGCCTTGTTGCCTCCCATCGCAAAGCCCGTGCAGTCGTCCCGCTTCATATAGATCGTCGGTCCGCCGACAGCTTTCGAGAACCGCGAAAGCGGCTCCAGCGGAGTGGGCCGATGCGCGAGGCGAAAGCGTGGCTGTTTATCGATCTGCTGACGCAGCTGTTCGATGTTCATTGGTCGTGACCATTGGTACCTGGGTGGCGGGGGCGCCCCGCGCAGCGGAAGCCCCCGTTGTCGATCGCGGAGCAAGCGACCGCCGTCACAGGTTAGCTGACGTTCCGGGGCTTCCGCAAAGCGGGGCGCCCCGGCCACCCAGCTGCCAAAGCGCGTGCTCAGGACGCTTTACCGCGGCACGAGCCAGATATTTCGGAACCGCACCGGGTTGCCGTGGTTTTGCAAAAAGATCGCGCCGGGGTGTTCGTCGGAGCGGTGGCCGCCGGGCGTTGCGGACTTCAGTTCCAGGTTGTACTGGATCGGCACGCCGTTGTGCCGCACGGTCACCGAGGCGTTTTCCTTCTTCGTCTTGCCGTCGGGCGCGAAGCGGGCGGTGCGAAAGTCGATGTCGTAGGTCTGCCACGCGAGCGGAGGAAAGCACATGTTGACGAGCGGCTTGGCCGCCTTGTAGATGCCGCCGCACTCGTTGTCCAAACCTTCCAGGCCGAATGAATCGAGGACCTGGACCTCGTACTGATCGGCCAGGTAGACGCCGCTGTTGCCGCGACCTTGGCCACGAGCCCGCGGCATGAAGGGCGTGCGAAACTCAATGTGCAACAAGAAATCCTCGAACGGCTGCTTGGTGATCGCAGGGACACCGAGCAGGCTGCCCTCTTCGAGCACGCCGACTTGCCAGGCGTTGGTATCTTTGCCGTCGAAGAGCACGATGCCTCCCGGCGGAGGCGTGGCGCCGAGCGTGGGCGATGTCCGCTCGACTTTCTTCAGCTCGAACTTCACGCCGTCCTCAGCCGTGCCGGAGAAGAGTCCGTCCCTGATCGTGCCATCGAAGTTCTTGCCTTTGAGATGCGCGACGCTTTCTTGCGTGTCGCCGTGAAGGTGAATCTTGGACTTTCCGTCCCAGCCGGCTCCCGGGAGGCCATTCGTATAGATCACGGCGTCGAACCGGCCGCCGCCAAGCGCGACCACTTGAGCCCCGACTTTCGCATTGGCTCCGATCGTGCCGACGTATTCGCCCTGCACGGCGAAGTCGGGGCCGGCAGTTTTGGGATCCAAGAATGCATCCGCAGCGAGTGCAAATGTCGGAATCACGATGAGAGCCAACAAACCGGCAAAGGATCGCTTGAAGCGCAGCATGGCTGGCCTTCTTGAAGTTGTCTGTCGTGGCGGGAGTTGGTTGATTGCTACAAGGTTAGCGGGTCGATTGCGGTCGAGCTACTTAAGAAATCGGCGGAGTCAAATGTTGACAGCCGCACAAATGGCCACGCCCGCTGCATAGGCAGCCGTCATTACAATTGGTTCTCCGCGATCCGACTCGTGCAACCGTGATTCCTCGCTCGCATAGTTCGCGCCGTTCATGAAAAGGGAGCCGTGATGTCCAGCCGTGCTGCAACCGAGTATCGCTACGAAAAACTGACGTGGCCCGAGATCAACGATGCCATCGAGCTGGGCAAAGTCTGCATCGTGCCGTGCGGAGCCGTCGAGCAGCACGGGCCCCATTTGCCGCTGGATGTCGACTTGGTTTGTCCGGGGGGCATCGCCGCGGGGGCCGGCCGCGCGATTCCCGACAAGATCCTGGTGCTGCCGACGATCGCCTACGGCTACACCGGGCACGTGATGGATTTTCCCGGCACGATCAACACGCACTACGAGACGTTTATCAAGCAGGTGCTCGACGTCACCAAGTCGCTCGCCTACCACGGCTTCAAGCGGATCATCCTGTTGAACGGGCACGGCTCGAACATGCCCAACCTCGACCTGGCGGCCCGGCGGACGAACCTCGAAACCGATGCCGACTGCGTGGTCATCGCCTGGTGGAATCTGCTCACCGTCGACAAGGAGTTTTTGCCCAGTTGGCGCGAAAGCAAATTCCCCGGGGGCTGCTCGCATGCGTGCGAGCTGGAGACGTCGATGTACCTCTATCTCGACGAGGACAATGTCCGCAAAGACAAGATCAAGAGCGGCACGATTTCGATCAACGACGAGCACAGCCCATTCAATTACGTCGACCTCTTCGGCGCAGGCCCGGCGACGATCGTTTCCTGGACCAGCAGCTATTCCCAAACCGGCGTGTTGGGCGACGCCGAAAAGGCGACGAAGGAAAAGGGCGAACGGGCCTACAACGAAGCGGTCAAACAACTCGTCCGTTTTGTCGAGTATTTCCTCCAACGCCCCCGAGACCGACGTCACCGCGAACAACAAATGAAACCGACCATGCCGATGCCCTGGGGACAGTCGGATCGGTTCTAGATTTGGCCAAAG
>DASRXU010000222.1:0-2897 GCA_035687365.1 Planctomycetaceae bacterium
CGAATGCGCTCTTTCTGATCGACTCGTTCCGCACGTCCGATTATTTCGGGATGTTGAATGAGGCCGTGCCGGAGTTGCAGCACGCCCAGCCGGGACAGCTTAAAAGCGCCGGTTTTCCCTGCCTCAAGCACGTCGTCTCGATGAAGCCCGCCACCGCGGCCGGGATGTGGAGTTGGGAAGCGTTTCTGCACGGCGGAGAAACGATCAGCAATCGAGAGTTCGGCGAACGCGAATCGTTGCCCGCGGCGACCGATGCAATCAACATTCAATACACCTCGGGGACGACCGGTTTTCCCAAGGGAGCGATGCTGACGCATCGCAACCTGCTTTTGAACGGCTATTACATCGGGGATTGCCAGCGGATCACCGAAGCCGACCGCATCTGCATTCCCGTTCCGTTCTATCACTGCTTTGGCTGCGTGGTCGGAGTCTTGTGTTGTCTGGTGCGCGGGGCCGCGATGATCATTCCCGCGCAGCATTTCGACCCTGAGGCCACGCTCAATGCCATCGAGTCGGAACGAGCAACCACGATCTACGGCGTGCCGACGATGTTCATCGCCCAGTTGGAGCATCACAGCTTTTCTGGCCGCGATTTGACGTCGCTACGGACCGGAATCATGGCCGGAAGCCCCTGCCCGATCGAGCTGATGAAGCGGGTGGTCGATCAGATGGGCGTTCGAGAAATGACGATCGCCTACGGCCTCACCGAAACTTCGCCCGTCATCACCCAGACGAAAACCAACGACTCGCTCGAATTGCGAGTTCAGACGGTCGGACGGGTCTTGCCCGGCTTGGAAGTCAAACTGATCAACCCCGATGGACAAGAACTCGGCGACAACGAACAGGGCGAGCTGTGTACGCGCGGGCACGGCGTGATGCTCGGGTATTACAAAATGCCCGAGGCCACGGCCGCCGCCATCGATCGGGAGCACTGGCTGCACTCGGGCGACCTGGCCGTGCGGCTTCCCAACGGCTGCTATCGCATCACCGGGCGAATCAAGGACATGATTTGTCGGGGCGGTGAGAACATTTATCCGCGCGAGATTGAAGAGTTTCTCTACACGCACCCGTCGGTCGAAAATGTAGCCGTCTTCGGCGTGCCCGATCCGAAATTCGTCGAGAACGTGGCCGCGTGGGTCAAAATTCGCGATGGCCAGTCGGTCACCGAGGAGGATATCCGCGCGTATTGCAAGAAATCGTTGGCACACTACAAAGTCCCGCGTTACGTTCGCCTGGTGAAGGAGTTCCCGCAAACAGTCACCGGCAAGATTCAGAAGTTTCGCATGCGCGAACTCATGGTCGAGGAACTCGGTCTTAAACAGGCCGAGACCGCCTGATGCTGCGCTCAGAGCCCGTTCGCCCTCTCCGAGAACTCCAAATCACATGAAACTGGGACAGTTCAACGTCACCACGGTCTCCGGCGGCCGCTTTCGCTCCGACGGCGGAACGATGTTCGGCGTCGTTCCGAAAGTTCTTTGGTCGAAGCTGATTCCCGTCGACGACAAAAACTGCATTGCCCAAGCGACCAACTGCGTGCTGGTGCAGACGGGTCGGCAGAAGATTCTGATCGACACGGGTTACGGCCCCAAGTTGCAGGACAAGGAGCGGGCCATTCTGGGGGCCGAGCCGGGCAATCCGATAATCACCAGCCTTGCGGCCCAAGGAGTGAAGCCCGAAGAGATCGACGTCGTCATCTTGTCGCATTTGCATTTCGACCACGCAGGGGGTGGCGTCTCGGTGGACGGCGACCGGCTCGTGACCACATTTCCCAACGCGGAATACGTCGTACAGCGGGTGGAATGGGAAGTCGCGACGGCCGGCTATCCCGAACTGCGGGTTGCCTATCCCCAGGAAAACATTGCGCCTCTGGAAGTCTCTGGGCAGTTGCGGCTCGTGGACGGCGACGTCGATATCGTGCCCGGCATCCACGCGCGAATTACCGGCGGCCACACCGACGGCCAGATGGCTCTGTTCATCTACAGCGGTGGACAAACGGCCGTCTACCTGGCCGATGCGTGCCCCACGTGGCGGCACTTACCCTCGCTGTGGTGCATGTCTTACGACATGGACCTGCTGCAAGCGCGGCGCATCAAGCCCGTGCTCTTGGGCGAAATTGCCGAACAGGGCTGGTGGGCCCTCTCCGACCATGATCCCGACCATGCGGCCGCTCGGCTCACGACCGATCCGCAGCGCGATTTCGCAGTTTCCGAGACGCTGATCGCCTTCTGAAACCGCGGCGACGAATCGCGCAAAAAAGGGCATTGCGGCTCCTGCCAGCAGGGCGGGCTCTCCAAAGCGGCCCGGGTCAATTATTATACTTCCGCACGAATTGAGCCCGCGACGGTCGAATGGAGTCGGGAAGGGACATGTCGAAAACGCAGAGTGCCCACGAAAAGCTGTCCCGGCTTGCCAGCAATTACTGGTGGAGCTGGCAACCCGAAGTCACCCAAATCTTTCGCGAGATCGATCCGCCTCGCTGGTCGCAACTGGCTCACAACCCGGTCGCCCTGCTGAAGGAATATCCGCCGGACCGACTCGAGCAGCGCTGCCGTGAGGAAGTGCTCCACTCGCGAATCAACGGTGCTTACCGCCGGTGGGTCGAGTACATGGACTCGACCGATACCTGGGGCTCGACCCACTCGGGAATTCTGGGAAACCGTCCCGCGGCCTACTTCTCCGCCGAATTCGGCATCCACGAATCGCTGCCAATTTACTCTGGCGGCCTGGGCGTGCTGGCGGGAGACCACCTGAAAAGTGCGTCGGATCTGGGGATTCCGCTGGTCGGCGTCGGCTTGTTCTACGTCGAGGGCTATTTCTCGCAGCGGATCGACGAACACGGCTGGCAGCAGGAGTCGTACAGCAAGGTCGACACGGCCACGATGGCGATCCGGCCGGCC